>JBEKPA010000351.1:0-3645 GCA_049521195.1 Occallatibacter sp. | reverse complement strand
CTCAAGGCCAGCCTGCGCCTCTGCTCCATCTGCAACAACGTTACCGACATCGATCCTTGCGCTTATTGCGCCAGCCCCACGCGCAACCAACGTGTGGTTTGCGTCGTCGAAGTACCGACCAGCATCGCCGCGGTCGAGCGATCGCAAACCTACCAGGGCGTCTATCACGTGCTGCATGGGACGCTCTCGCCGTTGCACGGGGTGGGCCCGGACCAGTTGCGCGCGGAAACTCTGGTACGCCGCGCGGAACGCGGCGAGGTGGACGAAGTGATTCTGGCCACGAGCCCCACGCTCGAGGGCGAGGCGACTGCCGACTGGCTGGCGAATGCCTTGCGCGGATTTCCAGTGAAAATTACACGCATCGCAACGGGCGTTCCGGCTGGCAGCGATATTGAATACGCCGATGAAGTAACGATGGCGCGTGCGCTCGAGGGACGCAGGGCGATGTAAATACGGCTTACCAATCGCGGCAACAGCCGGCAAACTCACTGCGGCACTGCGCGCATGCAAAAGAAAAGCGGGAGGGCTGGTTGGCCATCCCGCTCAAGTTGGCTTGGGGAGCCGCTGCGTGCAAACTTAGTGCGCCAGATTATCCAGCGCGAGATTCAGGTCCAGCACATTCACGCGCGGCTCGCCAAGCAAGCCGAGAGTGCGCCCCTTGATCTGCTGATCGATCAGGCCGCGGACAGCCGCTTCAGTCAGCCCGCGCGCCTTGGCGATGCGCGGCGCCTGAAAGTAGGCATTGTCGGGCGTGATGTCGGGATCGAGACCCGAGGCGGAATACGTCACCATATCGATGGGGACCGGCTTGCCGGGGTTCTCTGCGGCCAGTTTGTCGATATCGGCCTGCATGCGTACGGGCAGCTTGGCGTTCGATTGCGCAAGATTCGTGCCGCCGGAGGATGTGGCGTCATAGCCATTGCCCGCCGCAGATGGACGGGGATGGAAGTACTTGTCCGAGGCGAAGCTCTGCGCGATAAGTTCGGAGCCAATCACTGCGCCGTCCTTGCCTGTGATGAGACTTCCGGCAGCCTGGCGCGGAAAAAGAATGTGGGCCAGGCCGGTCATCAGCAGCGGATAGCCGAGGCCGACCATGACCGCGGTGACCAGCGTGAAGAGAATCGAGGTCCTCCAGAGCGGATGCTTGACCGTGGATTCCTGCACGTGCGAAACGTGGTGCCCTTCACGAGTTCCGAGTTCCTCGTCGACTGTAGAAACCGAATGCACGATGAATCTCCTTTGCGCGGACCGCGCACTTACGCCAGGTGCATTGCCACCAGACAAAGATCGATGGCCTTGATGCCGATGAACGGGATGATGATGCCCCCGACGCCGTAGATGAGCAGGTTGTTGCGCAGGAGCACGTCGGCCGCCTTGGGCTCGTACTTCACACCCTTCAGCGCCAGCGGGATCAGTGCCACGATGATGACCGCGTTAAAGATGACCGCGGAGAGAATAGCCGACTGCGGCGAGTGCAGATACATGATGTTGAGCGCGCCGAGAACCGGAAAGACTCCGGCGAACATGGCGGGAATGATGGCGAAGTATTTGGCCACGTCGTTGGCAATCGAGAATGTGGTCAATGCCCCGCGCGTCATGAGCAGTTGCTTGCCGATCTCTACAATCTCGATGAGCTTGGTGGGATTGGAGTCGAGATCGACCATGTTGCCCGCTTCCTTGGCGGCCTGCGTGCCGGAGTTCATGGCGACCCCCACGTCGGCCTGCGCGAGCGCAGGAGCGTCGTTGGTGCCGTCGCCAGTCATCGCGACGAGCTTTCCCTTCCCCTGCTCGCGCTTGATGAGATCCATCTTGTCTTTGGGCTTGGCCTCGGCAAGAAAGTCGTCCACGCCGGCCTCGCGCGCAATCACTGCAGCGGTCAGCGGGTTGTCGCCGGTAATCATAATGGTGCGGATGCCCATGGCGCGCAGCCGCGCCAGCCGGTCCTTCAAGCCGCCTTTCACCACGTCCTTGAGATAAATCACGCCCAGAGCCGAGGAGTTTTCTGCCACCACGAGCGGCGTTCCGCCTTGGCGCGCGATCTCCTCAACGTGGTCGCGAACCTTCTGCGGCAACGACGAGCCCTGCTCTTCAAGGAAGCGCGCGATTGCGTCCACCGAACCTTTGCGGATCCGCGTGCCCGGCAGATTGACGCCGCTCATGCGGGTCTGCGCGGTAAACGGAACGAACTCTGCGTGGATGCCGGCCAGATCGCGTCCGCGCAGGTTGTATTTCTCCTTGGCCAACACAACAATGGAGCGGCCTTCGGGAGTTTCATCGGAGAGCGACGCAAGCTGCGCCGCATTCGCGAGGCGCTCCTCGCTCACATCCGGTGCGGTCATGAACTCCGTCGCCTGGCGGTTGCCCAGGGTGATGGTGCCTGTCTTGTCGAGCAGCAGCGTATTCACGTCGCCGGCGGCTTCCACGGCGCGTCCGCTCATGGCCAGTACGTTGTACTGCACCAGCCGGTCCATGCCGGCAATGCCGATGGCCGAGAGCAGGCCGCCGATGGTGGTGGGAATGAGGCAGACCAGCAGCGAGACCAGCACGAAGACGGATTGCGGAGCCTTGGAGTAGATGGCGAAGGGCTGCAAAGTGACCACGGCGAGCAGAAAGACGATGGTGAGACCGGATAGCAGGATGCTGAGCGCGATCTCATTGGGGGTCTTTTGGCGGGAGGCGCCTTCGACCAGGGCGATCATGCGGTCCAGGAACGTTTCGCCGGGGTTGGCAGTGATGCGGACTTTGATCCAGTCGGAGAGAACCTTCGTCCCGCCGGTGACGGCCGAGCGGTCGCCGCCGGCCTCGCGGATTACGGGCGCCGACTCGCCGGTGATGGCCGACTCATCCACCGAGGCCACGCCCTCGATGACCTCGCCGTCGCCGGCGATGTAACTGCCGGCCGCAACGTAGATGACGTCACCCAGGCGCAGCAGGCCGCTGACGACCTCTTCAAAGCCGCCGTCGGCGGTGTAGCGCTTGGCGATGGTCTCGCCTTTGGCTTTGCGCAGCGTGTCGGCCTGGGCCTTGCCGCGGCCTTCGGCCATGGCCTCGGCAAAGTTGGCGAACAGCACCGTGACCCACAGCCAGAGGGTGATCTGGAGGTTGAAGCCGAAGCCGGGGCGATGGTGGACAACGTTGTCGATGAGCAGCGCCGTGGTGAGCACGCTGCCGACCTCCACCACAAACATCACGGGGTTCTTGACCATCCAGCGGGGATCGAGCTTGCGCACCGAGTCCAAAAGCGCCTGGCCCATGATGTCCGTATTCCAGAGACTCTTCTTTTCAGCCATGACAGTCCGTTTCGTCTTTTCCTGATGCGGTGTGGGTATCGGTTAGAAGACCTGCCCTGTCTTGAGCAGCAGATGTTCCAATATGGGTCCCAGGCTCAGGGCCGGGAAGAAGGTCAGCGCCCCAAGAATTACGATCACGCCCACCAGCAGTACGGCAAACAGGCCTGTGTTCACCTGGAAGGTGCCGGCCGAGGGCGGTATGCTCTTTTTCCGGGCCAGGTTGCCGGCCAGGGCCAGCACCGGAATCATCATCAGAAGGCGTCCGGCGAGCATGTCCCAACCCAGCGCCACGTTGTACCACCAGGTGTTGGCGTTGAGTCCGGCAAAAGCCGAACCGTTGTTGCCTGCCCCGGAG
>JBEKPA010000350.1:0-3655 GCA_049521195.1 Occallatibacter sp. | reverse complement strand
CCTGCTCTTCTCGCTGCTGCTCGTGTGGCTCTTCCGGCCGGTCAAGTCGGTTGCTTGAGGGGTTTGAGAGCAATATCGGCAAAGTCCTCTGGCGGGCCAACTGATTCCACAGGAATTTGTTTTCGCCGCGGCGGCTTTCAGTGCATAATCTCAGGCAACCCCGGTTTGCAAGCAGCTTGATCCCCCAAACCACAACCATCCAGGAGCGGCCCATGATCGATCTCACCGAAGTTGGAGCGTTTCCCGATCTCGCCCCGCGCGGACTGTTCAATGTGCGCTTCGGAATTTACCTTCCCGGCATTCACGCCAGCGACAACTTCGAGGTGGTGGCGCGCGTGATTCATAGCATTGACCAGTTCGACCCCAGCGTTCCGGCCGCCAGCTTTCCTCTTGAGTGGCAGCAGGGCAACGCTCTCGACCTGTGGACGGCCACGGTCCTGCTGACGCCTGCCGCCGGAGCGCACCTGGGGCAAGTCGGCGAGCATCTCTACCGCTATGAACTCTGGTGGACCCCTCCCGGCGGCGCGCGCCAGTGCATCTCGCCGTGGATTGTCGATCCATTCGCGCGCGAGGCCGAGATAGGACGCATGCCGTCCTTCACGCTCGACCCCGCGCCGGTTCCTTTCGCCTGGACGGACGATGCCTACAAGACGCCGGAGCTGGACGATCTGGTGGTCTACGAGTTACAGGTCGAGGAGTTCAACGATAGCTTCGACGGAGTCGTGGACCGGCTGACTTACCTCTCCAGCCTCGGTGTCAACTGCATCGAACTTATGCCTGTAACAAGCATGCAGCTGGACTTCGACTGGGGCTACGGCCCGTTGCATTACTTCGCGCCCAGCGCGCGCTTCGGCGGCGGCGCGGGACTGAAGCGCCTGGTAGACGCCGCGCACGCGCGGGGAATTGCCGTCATCCTCGATGTGGTCTACGAACACGTGGATACCATGTTCGCGTACTTTTCCGTCTATAGCAGCCTGGCCGGCGCGGCGGGAGCGCCGAACCCGACCAATCCGATGATGGATGGATGGAATATCTACGGCTTCGGTCCCAAGCCCGACTTCACCGTTCCGTTTACTCTGGACTACTTTCTCAATGCCAACCGGCACTGGCTCGACGAGTATCATGCCGACGGATTCCGCTACGACGAAGTTACTGACCTTTACGTTCCTCCCATGGATGCCGGCTATCGCACTTTGGTGCAGCAGACTTATCTCCACTCTCTTACGCTGCCGCGTTTCCAGGGCGCCGGCGGCTACAGCCGCATCGTCCAATGCGCCGAGGCCCTGGACAAGGCGCAGACCGTGCTGGCCCAGAGTTATACCAACAGCGCGTGGCAGAACGGCCTGCTCTATCTTGCCGAATCCGTGGCCGGGGGCGCCGCTCCTCAAGACAGTTATGCCCACCAGCTGGACCCCAGCTTCATGGGATTTCCCTCGACCACTACCGCGGTCGATGCCGCCGGCAACGCCATACAGATGCCGGTTGCGCCCTTCCAGTACCTCGAGTCGCACGATCACAGCCAGTTGATCGTCTTCGCCAGCCCCGGCAGCGACACCGGCGATCCCATTCCCGAGGGGGACCGCAGCCGCTTCTTCAAGCTGCAGCCCCATGCCATCGCCCTCTACACGCTGCAAGGCATTCCCATGCTATGGCAGGGCCAGGAGTTCGCCGATAACTACTCCCTGCCGGATAACGGCCTCGACCGGGTGCACCTGGAGCGAGTTACTCACTGGGAGTACTTCTACGACCAGTTTGGGATGCCGCTGATAAGTCTCTACCGCCGCCTGGGCAATCTCCGCCGCACGGTGAGCGCGCTGCGCAGCCGCGCATCTTATTACTACTACCAGCAGTCGCTCCAGGGCACGCAAGTGCTTATCTATTCGCGCTACGCCGCTGCCGCCGGCGCCAATCCGGAGTCGTGGGCGCTGGTGCTGCTGAACTTCTCCGACGCGGACGCCACCGTCAGCGCTCCGTTCCCGGTGGCGGGCACATGGCGCGAGATGCTGGACGATGCACTGCGCCCGGCCCCGCTTGAAGTTCAACCCGCCGCGGACGCCGTAACGATCGTTTTGCAGGTGCCCTCGAACTACGGACAGATCTGGGTCAAGACAGCCTGAGCCGCAAACTCAGGCTGTCCACTCACCGGCCTGCGCTGCTACACTCCCCCTTCAGGGAAACTCGCTCAAGATTCGTATGCGCGCACCCGGAGGCTATCTGTGGCAGACTCTCAGCCCCCCGTCTTTCAGCCCTTTGTTTCGCCCGGCGAGAACCGCCCGGAGTTCACCTTCCGCGCCCTTCTGCTCGGCTCTTTTTTCGGCATCGTCTTTGGCGCCGTCACGGTCTATGTGGGCTTGCGCGCCGGCCTTACGGTAGCCGCTTCCATCCCCATCGCGGTGCTCTCCATAAGCATTCTCCGCACCTTCGGCCGCGCCTCCATCCTTGAAAACAATATCGTCCAGACGACCGGCAACGCCGGTCAATCCATCGCCTCGGGCGTCATCTTCACGCTGCCCGCCTTGGTCTTTCTGGGCTTCGATCTGGAGTACTCCCGCATCTTCTTTCTGGCGCTGATCGGCGGCTGGCTGGGCGTGCTCTTCATGATTCCCCTGCGCCGCCAGCTCATCGTCCAGGAACACGAGAACCTGAAGTACCCTGAGGGCACGGCCTGCGCCGAGGTGCTCATCGCCGGCGAGCGCGGAGGCTCCTTTGCCAGCCGCGTCTTTCTCGGCCTCGGCCTGGGCAGCCTCTACACCCTCTTCCAGAACGAAAACCTCTTCAAGGCCTGGCCCGGCACGCCCGAGTTTCAGCCCGATTTCGGCCCCCAGCACGTCCTCAAAGGCGCTTCCATCAAGGCCGACGCCACGCCCGAGTATCTCGGCGTCGGCTACATCATCGGCCCGCGCGTCGCCGGCGTCATCTTTGCCGGAGGCGTCTTCTCCTGGCTGGTCCTCATGCCCCTTATCTACTTTTTCGGCAAGCAGCTGGGCCATCCCGTCTATCCCGGCACCATCCCCATCGACCAGATGGGCCCCAGCCAGCTTTGGTCCACCTACATCCGTCCCATGGGCGCCGGCGCCGTTGCCGCCTCCGGACTCATTACCCTCATTCGCACACTGCCCACCATCGTCAGCGCCCTCACCGCCGGCTTCAAGAACCTGCGCCCCGGCGCGGCATCCGGCGCCAAGCCCCTGCGCACCGAAGACGACCTCTCCATGCGCACGGTGGTCCTGGGCTCGCTCGCGCTCATCGCCTTCACCTTCTTCTTTCTCCAATTCAAGCCGGTGCCGGGAGCCTACGTGGGCATCCTGCCCAACCTGGCCGCCGCGCTGCTAGTGGTCGTCTTCGGCTTTCTCTTTGTCACCGTCAGCTCGCGCATCGTCGGCCTCATCGGCAGCTCGGCCAACCCCATGTCCGGCATGGCCATCGCCACCCTCATGGCCACCTGCGCCATCTTCCTGGTCGAGGGCTGGACGGCCCCCGCCTACGGCGCGCTGGCCATCACCATCGGCGGCATCGTGGCCATCGCCGCGGCCAACGCCGGAGACACCTCTCAGGACCTCAAGACCGGCTACATCGTCGGCTCCACGCCCCGCTATCAGCAGCTGGCGCTCATGATCGGCGTGGTCGTCTCCACGGTCGCCATCGGTTTCACGCT
>JBEKPA010000349.1:0-3676 GCA_049521195.1 Occallatibacter sp. | reverse complement strand
TTCCGGAGCCTCCTTGTGAAGTGCAGTGAGTGCGCTTATCTCAGCGTCGCGCTCCGCGGACTGCCCCTGCTCCGCATAGGCCCGAGCCAGAAGCGTTCTCGCCGGACAGTCGCTGCCATTGCGCGCTTCAATGGGCTTCAGGAGCGATATCGCGTAGGTTTGTTCTCCCGCATAGACCGCCGCTTCCGCCGTTCTCTCCGCCATCGCGCTCTGTGCCGGCGTGTCTTGCGGGAGCTGTGCCAGCAGACTGCGCAGCTCTCCAAGCGCATCGGCATAGCGATTGGCGATGAACGCATTCTGCGATTCCATAAACGCTTTCTTCTGGGTTCGAGTCAATCGCGCTAAGGAACCGGGGGGCGGGTCGCAGCGTGTCGTGAGCTCCTGTGCGGTAAGGCCCGCCTGGGCGGTCAGCGAACCTACCATTAGTACTATCGCGAGGAGCGATTTCGAGGTGACTGGCATTACCTTACTCCCCTTCTGTTGTATCACCGCCAAACCGGAAACCGCGCCGCGACCAAAGCCGGCGGCCGCCGCATCCTATAATGAAGGATGGCCGGTTGCGCCCTGAGCCTCGCTGAGCGGACAGGGACGCGGCCGGACAATTTCTCAGCGGTGCCCTCCCTTTGAACGACTCCATCACCATCCGCGGCGCGCGGACTCACAACTTGAAGAACATCTCCTGCGAGATTCCCCATGGAATGCTGACGGTGATCAGCGGGGTCTCGGGGTCGGGCAAGAGTTCGCTGGCCTTTGACACCATCTACGCCGAGGGGCAGCGGCGGTATGTGGAGTCGCTTTCGGCCTATGCGCGCCAGTTTCTGGAGCGGATCGAGAAGCCCGATGTGGACCTGATCGACGGCCTTGCGCCGGCCATCGCCATCAAACAGAAGAACTCGACCCGCAACCCGCGCTCGACGGTGGCGACGGCGACCGAGATCTACGATTACCTGCGCCTGCTCTATGCGCGCTGCGGGACCGTGCATTGCGTCTTCTGCGACGGACTGGTCAAGCGCGACTCGATGGACGAGATTGCCGAAGCGACGCTGGGGCTGGGCGAGGGAACGCGGCTGAACGCGCTGTTTCCGGTGGCCGGCGCGACGCCCGAGGCGGAGGCGGCAGCGAGGCCGGTGAAGGCTGCCGCGCGGACGGCGAAGACGGCCGTGAAGTCCAGGCCGGTAGTCACCGGAGGCGATTCGCTGCACACCGAGACGCTGAAGGCGCGGCTCGCCGAGTTGCGCTCGAGCGGCTTCAACCGGCTCTATCAGCAGGGCCGGGTCGTGGAGTTCTCGACGCCGGAGTCGCTGCTCGACCTGGACTTTACGCTGCCCGTCTTCGTTCTACTCGACAGGATTGTGGTTGGCGCGGAGAACCGCTCGCGGATTGTGGACGCGGCGGAGATCGCCTATCGCGAGTCCGGCGAGGTGATCTTCGAGGAGGTTCCCCGCCCCACAGACGAAGACCTGTCCGTGGGGACCCCGAAGCCTCGCGAAGCAGCGGAGCGCAAGCGGCATCGCTTCAGTGGTGCCTACGAGTGCAAGAGCTGCCACCGTCCGGGCAGGGAGCCGGAGCCGCGGCTGTTCAGCTTCAACAACCCCTTTGGGGCCTGCCCGCGGTGCCAGGGCTTCGGCAATACGGTGGACTTCGACCTGAACCTGGTGATTCCCGACAAGAGCTTGACCCTGAACGAGGGCGCCATCGACCCCTGGAACCGGCCCAAGTACCGGCCGTGGTTCACCGACCTGCGCAAGCATGCGGAGGCGCTTCAGATTCCCATGGACGTGCCCTGGCGCGACCTGACCGATGCAGCGCGCGAGGCGGTGCTGCGCGGCAAGGGCATCTTTGTGGGCGTTTGGGGCTTCTTTGCGCAGATGGAGCGCAAGAAGTACAAGCTGCACGTGCGGGTGATGCTGAGCAAGTATCGCGGCTACGCCGAGTGCCCGGACTGCCGCGGGCAGCGGTTGCGCGCCGAGGCCCGGTCGGTTCGGATCAATGGGCAGAGCATCTGCCAGGCGACGGCGCTCACCATCGCACAGGCCAAAGAGTTCTTTGCGGCGCTCAAGCTGACGCCGATGCAGGTGGAGATTGCCGGTTCGATTCTGGAGGAGGTGCGGCAGCGGCTGAGTTTTCTGGATGCTGTCGGCCTCGAATACCTGACGCTGGACCGGCTGGCTTCGTCGCTGTCGGGCGGCGAGGCGCAGCGGATTCAACTGGCCACTTCGCTGGGGTCGCGGCTGGTGGGCGCCCTGTACGTGCTGGACGAGCCATCGATCGGGCTGCATACGCGGGATACGGCGCGGCTGATTCGCATCCTCAAGGAGTTGCGCGACCTGGGAAACACGATTCTGGTGGTAGAGCACGATGCGGATGTGCTGCGAGCCGCCGATCATTTGCTCGATCTGGGGCCGGGGGCAGGGGAGTTTGGCGGGAAGCTGCTGGCTGAAGGGGTTCTGGCGGAGATCGAGGCCAATCCCAACTCGCTGACTGGGCGGTATCTTTCCGGGCAAGTTGCGATTCCGGTGCCAACGCGGCGGCGCGCTCCGGGGCGGGAACGGCTTATCCTGCGCGGGGCCCAGGCGAACAACCTGCACGGGCTGGACGTGGAGATTCCGCTGGGAATGCTGGTGGCCATCACCGGGGTTTCAGGTTCGGGCAAGTCCACGCTGGTTCATCAGGTGCTGTACCGGGCCGTGGCGCGGGCGCTGGGCCAGAGCGACGGCGCCGACCCCTCCGGGGTTTTCACTTCTTTGTCGGGCACCGAACGCCTGAACGATGTGGTGCTGGTGGACCAGACGCCGATCGGGCGCACGCCGCGCTCGAATCCGATTACCTACATCAAGGGCTTCGATCTGGTGCGCGAACTGTTTGCCGCCCAGCCGGAGGCGAAGCGGCTTTCGCTCACGCCGGGGCATTTTTCGTTCAACGTGCCCGGCGGGCGCTGCAATACCTGCGAGGGCGACGGCACGGTGACCGTGGAAATGCAGTTCCTGGCCGATGTGGAACTGCCCTGCGAGGAGTGCAACGGCACGCGCTACCAGGCCAGGGTATTGCAGGTGGAGTGCAAGGGCAAGAACATCAACGATGTGCTGCGCATGACGGTGAAGGAGGCGCTGCGCTTCTTTGCCGGACAAACCAAGCTGTTGGAAAAGCTGGCGGTGCTGGACGAGATCGGCCTGGGTTACCTGCGGCTGGGGCAGTCGGCGACCACGCTCTCGGGCGGCGAAGCGCAGCGCGTCAAGCTGGCCGCTCACCTGGCGCAGGTGCGCGCGGCCAACGCAGCGGCCAAGCCTTCGCAGGCCAGCCGGGTGCTCTACATTCTGGACGAGCCGACCACGGGGCTGCACTTCGACGACGTTTCCAAGCTGCTGACGGCCTTCCGCAAGCTGATCGACGGCGGCGGCTCGCTGATCGTCATCGAGCATAACCTGGACGTGATCAAGTGCGCCGACTGGGTGATCGACCTGGGACCGGAAGGCGGCGAAGGCGGGGGACGGATTGTGGCCGAAGGCACGCCGGAGGAGATTGCCGGCAATCTCCTCTCGCATACCGGAAAGTGGCTGGGACGGGTGCTGTGAAGGGCGGCTCGGCGGTGGTCAGGCGACGGACTCGGCTTGGACCGGATCGCGGGTCGAAAAGCACCAGCCCTCGCCGTGCAGCCAGCAGGTCTCGTCTTTGTCAT
>JBEKPA010000348.1:0-3690 GCA_049521195.1 Occallatibacter sp. | reverse complement strand
TTCACGGTGGGCGCTCCAATGACGGCCACGCCGGCCTCGAACGGGAATGACCAGTGATGTGTGCGGGGAATCATATTTCCCCAACCGGCGGTAATGGTGAAGGCCGGCTTGGTGGTATTCAGGCCCAGGGCCGCGTTGCCGTTCACGGGAGTGGCGCCGGTGGCCGAATTCGCGCTAGCAGAATAGTAGGTTGTGCCGTTCAAGGTGAAGCTGGTCCCGCCGGGCACGGAGGTGGACGCCGTGAGCTGATTCTGGTTGTAGAAGAGCACGCCGGGGCTCAGGCGGAATCCCAGGCGAAAGGGATAGAAGTCCAGCGAGGCTCCGGCGCTGGCCAGGTTGAGCTTGGCCGTGGCATTGATTCCATTGGAGGTGAAGTTGGTGGAGTAGTTGAAGACGTTGCCCGTGCCGCGCAGGTTGAAGTGGCGGCCCAGGTTGGTGGCTATCTGCATTTGGATGCCCAGCGGGGAGACACCGGCGCCCAACGCAACCTGCGATAACGGCCTGACTGAGACGGACGCATTGGGATTGGATGGCGCCGCCTGGCCGGCTCCGCCCTCGGAGCTTGATTCAACCATCACCAGTCTGGAATCAAGGCTGGAGGACTGGGCCACAGCTCCGGGCGACGCGGCCAGCAAGGCAAGGGACAAGACGAGAGAGCTTCGTTTCATTGAAAAGGCCTCCTGACAGATTCAAGGGCGTCCCGGCGATTTGAAGAAATGCTGCTCGCGATTGCGGCGGTCCGGGAACCACGGCAGATTCACAGCGCCAACCGATGCGGCAACGCCTTGAGCAGGATGGACTCCCGTGACCTTACCACGGTTATGCAGCCGGCACTCGTTGAATGCCGGACGCCACCGCGGCGCAGGGATCAATTCAGGAAGCGCCCCATTTCAGGAAGGAATTGTGCCACGTCCTTGGGGTGGAAATATGAGCCGTCTTGCACACTGCGGCCGTTAGAGCGCGACTGCGGGAGAATGGCTTAATCTGAGAACATGGTCAACCAGGGCCAGAAGCCGGGGAAGATCGCCAGGCTGCGGAGCCAGTTGCTGGAGTGGTATGCGCGCCGCGGGCGCGACCTGCCTTGGCGGCGCAACCGGGATCCCTATGCCATCTGGGTCTCTGAGATCATGCTGCAACAGACCAGGGTCGCCGCAGTGGTGGATCGCTACCAGGTTTTTATGGCGCGCTTTCCCACGCTCGTCTCGCTGGCCCTGGCGGGGGAAGAGGATGTGCTGGCGGTGTGGAGCGGCTTGGGCTATTATCGCCGCGCGCGCATGCTGCAAAAGGCCGCGCGCTTTCTGGCCGACCATAGCAAGGGCAATGTGCCTCGCACCTCCGAGGAACTGCGCCTGCTGCCCGGCATCGGCGTTTATACGGCCGCAGCCATCGCCAGCATTGCCTTCGGCGAAGCGGTCGCGGTGGTGGACGGCAACGTGGAGCGGGTGCTGTGCCGGCTGGAAGGCTGGGCGGCTGGGAACCGGGCCGGCGGAGCAGCTCTCAAGCACAGGATCGAGGATCTGGCCGCGCGGCTTGTCGATCCCAATCGGCCCGGCGACTTCAACCAGGCGCTGATGGAACTGGGAGCGACCGTCTGCCTGCCGCGCAATCCGCAGTGCCAGGCGTGCCCGTTGACCGGGGACTGCAAGACCCGCGGTGAGCACATGACCTCGCCCCGACCGCGCATGCTGAGCCGCGAGGTGGCCCAGGCGCTCTCTGTGCGCACGGGCCGCGAATCCGGCCGGGCCAGCCGGGAGGTGCTGCTGGAACATCGGCCGTCCACGCTCACGGTGATGCCCGGCCTGTGGGAGCTGCCCGCCCTGCTGGATGCCGGCGTCCCCGAGGATGAAGTGCGCATGGCCGTGCGCCATGCCATCATGCAGGTGAACTACTACGTGCGCATCCGCACCGTCTTTGAGGACGACGTGGAGGCCATGACCGCGGCGGGTGGAGAGCGGCGCTGGGTTCCGCTGGGCGAGGCTGCCGGAATGCCGCTGACCGGCCTGTGCCGCAAGGTGCTCGCCCGCGCTCATCTTCTGCCCACCCTGGCGCTGGACGCAATGGCGCCTGAGCAGGAATGAATGCGCGCTCGGGTGGATGCTCAGTAGTAGTCCGCGCAGCTCAGGTAGTAGCCGCACTGCGTGCAAACCAGCTTGCAGTGGTGGCCGGTGAGCTTTTGGCCGCAGTTGGGGCAAATTTGGCAGTGGTGATCGACGGGCGGCTCGACCATCGAGCCAGCGCCGGCCTTCCCATCCGGTGAGATGCCGGGGGCATTTCCCCAGTCCAGCGCCTTGGGCAGCTCAGGAAGCATGGGAGACAGATTAGCATGGGACAGAAAGCCGCGCGGGCCAGAACATATCCCAATGATCTTGGAAAAGATCCCGCCGGCGGCTTCGAGCATCAACAGGAATCCGCCGTGCGCATCCGGACGGGCCTCCTGAGCATCCAACTTCTGTTCGCCATTCCGATGCGGCTTCCCCAGTCCTGAGCGCGGCGCATCCGGCAACTCAATCTTAGAAAATCCAATCGATCCCCAAGGAGGAACAATGGCAAGCAAGGCAAGTGCGGTTTGGACAGGTTCACTGAAGGAAGGCAAAGGCACGATCTCGACGGCGACGGGTGTGCTGAGCAACGCGAACTACTCATTCGCCACCCGGTTTGCGGGCGACGACTCGGGCACCACCCCCGAGGAGCTGATTGCGGCGGCCCACGCCAGTTGCTTCTCTATGGCCCTGGGCGCGCAGTTGGGCGAAGCGGGCCTCACCCCGGAGAGCATTGAAACTCACGCGGCCGTCACCCTGGCCAAGACGGACGCGGGCTTCGCCATCACCAAGATCGCGCTGACCACCACCGCCAGCGTTCCCGGCGCCTCTCAGGAGGTCTTCGACAAGGCCGCGGCCGGCGCCAAGGGCGGCTGCCCCATCTCCAAGCTCTTCGCCAACAACACCCAGATCCTGCTCGACGCCAAGCTGGTGTAAGTCAAGTCCACGGAGCCCGGGCCGGGGCGCAATGTCCCGGCCTTTCCGGCCGTTTTCACGGCGCGGATGAGCGGCCCTTGACGATTGCCAGCGGCAATGCGCATACTCCCACTGATGCCGAGGCTGGAGGAGTTTAGCTCCGGCCAGCGAGAGTTGGCATTTTTATGGATCTCATTCTGCTTCGTCTTCTTTTTGTGGCCCTTCTTGCCGGGGTCTGTTTTTTCCTTCATCCGTTCGGCTTGACAGGATGGGTGAGTGCGGGCGCGGGCGCGGGGGCGGCCGGCGCGGTCATCGTCTTTGAGTTGCGGGTGCGGGCGCTCAGCTTGCGGCGGCTGATCGGCGCCGTGACCGGCAGCGTGCTGGGAATCTTCGGCGCCGCGCTCTTCTGCCTGGTGCTGCGCTCGGCGCCGCTGCCCGCCGCCTCATCGGCGGTCTTGCAGATTTTCGTGCTGCTGCTGATGACCTATGTGGGGCTGCTGGTGGGCGCCAGCAAGGGCGACCTGCTGAATCCCGCTGCCTTGGGCAGCGTCTTCAGCACCGACCGGCCCACGCGACGCAGCGCCAAGGTGCTGGATACCAGCGTGATCATCGACGGGCGCATCGCCGACATCGCCGAAGCCGGATTCATCGACGGGATGATGGTGGTGCCGGAGTTCGTTCTTCGCGAGTTGCAGACGGTGGCCGACTCGACCGACGGCTCCAAGCGCCAGCGGGG
>JBEKPA010000347.1:0-3700 GCA_049521195.1 Occallatibacter sp. | reverse complement strand
TCTCTGGCCCACGTTCTTGCTGGTGTAATCGTAGAAGCGGTCGCCGGCCTCATTGGTCAGCGTAAAGCGGACATTCCGCTGCCCGGTGTTGGAGTCTGTACCCGGATCGGCGGAGCGGAAGTCGTTTCCCTCCACTACCGATTCCCGCTGCAGCACATATACGCTCTGCGCTTGCTCGGCGCTGGAACCGCCTTCCACCCCAGAAAAGGTCTTCAGTTCCTGGTCCGGCGGAATGCTACCTCCCTGGCTGGCCGTCGCATCCTGCTCGTCCTTGTAGGGACCGCCGGTCACGGCGTGAATCTCAAGCCGGTTCGTGCCCTGGATAATGGACTCGATCTGGCTTTCGTTTTCCACTCCCGGCAAGTCCACCAGAATCTGGTTGTCGCCCAGGCCGTACTCTGAAATCTGCGGCTCGCTCACGCCCAGCGCGTCCACGCGGTCGCGGATGGCCTCGATGGCCTGCTGATCGGTCTTCTCTTCAAGAGCCTTCTCCACCAGCGGCTTCATGGTCAGCGTCCAGGTATTGTCCTCCCCGCTGCTCAGGTCGTATTCGGCGGAGTACTTTGTACCTTCCAGAAGCGCCCGGACATCATTGGAACTGGCCGCCGCGGTTCCTTCAATGCGGATGGCCTCGGGCTTGTCCGGATCGGGCTTGAAGACCTGGGTAAAGCTCAGGTTTGCGGCCTTCATATCCTGCTGGACGCGCGTCACGGTATTGTCCGTTTCGGCGCCGACCGCTTCCTTGACCACTACCTGCAGGATCAGATGAGCGCCGCCGCGCAGGTCCAATCCAAGGTGAATCCGATTGCCGATAGCCTCGGTAATGGCCTTGCCGCTCACCCCCGAGGGCACTCCGACGATGCCGTAGACGCAAAACACCAGGACCACAACAATCAGGGCAACTTTGTTCGTGAGATTCTTCTTCATCGTCCCGTTTCTCTAGTCCAGAAGACTAAAATCCTGTCCAAAAAGATCAAGAGCCCGAAGGCCCGTCCTGCGTCGTTACCGAAGCGATCGCGCTCTTGGCCACTTCCAGCTTGAGGCCGTCCGGGGGCACGCGGATCACGATCGCATCGTCCTTGATGGAGAGGATGATGCCGCGAATGCCTCCCGCCGTTGTCACCCGGTCACCCGTCTTGATGGAGCCCAGCATCTCCTGCCACTGCTTCTGCCGCTTCTGCTGCGGGCGGATCATCGCAAAGTAGAGCACCGGGATCAACAGAAATATGGGCAGAAACCCGAATGCGCCCCCACCGGCTCCGGAGGGCGCAGCCGCTAAAAATGCCAAACTTGTCGCCACACTCATCCTTTGCTCGCCCCCGGCCTTATGCCGGCAGCCGACCAGAAAAACCTGTCTCCGGGAACGGACTCAGCTTGATCCGGGCCGCCGATCACGCCCGGCCCAGGCTCTGGCCAGACTCCATGCTGGATCGCCCGGCTGCCGCAGGCCTCTATGAAAAAATCATAATCCCGCGCCCGCATCCATCCCCGGAATCCAACTGCGGTCTGCTTCCTGCTCGACGAGGCCTTCCCCCGGAACCCCGATCCGGAGGTCCGGCTCCAGAGGCCGCACAGTTCACCCCATGCTTCCTCCGCGCGAATTCCAAGAGAATGCCTCTAATGATAAGAAATGCGCGGGCTGCCGCGTGTCAAGGAGCAGCGCCCCGCAAACGGTCGTCTCCCCGCCCTTGCCACGCGATTCCCGCCGGCTGGCCCAGTCCTTACAAAGCCCTTACAAATCGTCTATGCCGTCCTTACCGCCGGTGGTTTCTGCTTGAACTGTATCGCTTTCCGCTCCGGGCTCGCCCAGAAGAGACCCGCCTTGCACAACGGAACGCGGGAACAGGAGTCGACCCCATGCGCGAAATCGAAGCTGGAACGCTTTTGCTCTTTCCGACAGCACTGGCCGTGGCTTTCCTACTCTGGGTGCTCTGGAATCTCTTGAAGCAGGATCGCCAGATCGCCTCCTGGATAGCTGCCCGACGCCGGAAGTCCCTTGCCAGCTCACAGCGGACTGACCGCAGAAGTATGCCGTCCCGGCCGGCTATCCTGCACCGGGGCTGATCGCCGACGGCCGACCGTTGTCCTCCGGCTTCCATCAGCCGGATGCCGTAAGCGAGACGGACCCCCGTTTCGCTTTTCTTCCGGCGAAGGGGAGGGAGCCGCAAATCTCGACCGGCCGACATTTGCCGCCCCGCCTGCCCGCTACTTCGGCTTGGGGTCCGCCGCCGGCGTCTCCGCCTCGTCCCCCGCATCCTCGACCAGAACTGCCGAGCCAGGAATAACGTCGAAGCTGACGGCATCCCGGCCCGCGGTGTGGAAGGTAATCCGCAGCGGCTCGCGCTGCCACTCCGCGGGGCCGCAAACCGGCTCGGGATGGTTCTCCGGGTCGAACGCGGCTAGTTTCTTGGCAAGCACCGGCTTGCGCGCCGCCACCTGCGCCACCACGGCATACAGGCTCTTGCCGCTGGCCGTCACCCCGCAGTAAGCGGCATAGTCGCGGAACCAGCTCACCTGGCTCACGCCGGGGTCGTAGTCGGGCAGCTTGAGGGCAATGAAATGGCCGGTAACGCGGTCCACCAGCAGCCACGGACCCCGCTGCCAGACCCAGCGGCTGGCCGCCGGGGCGGGCTTTTCATTGGACTTGTCGCTGGACACTGACTTGTCGCTGGGCAAAGCGTCGTTCAGCTTGATCGCCCGGCGCACCACAAAGCTGCGGTCCGTCACGTCGTGGGCGTCGCCGGTGGTCCACTCCTTCAGCACGCCATCCACGAGCAGCGCGCGAATCTTCAACTCGCTCTCGGCAGCAAGCGCGCCCGCCGGGTCGCCGGCCTTCGAGTACGGCACCCGCCGCACTGCCCCCAGAGCCACCGTATGCACCTTGCGCGCCTCCGCCGAAGCCGCCGCGGCAAGCGCCGCCGCCATCGCCAAAACTGCCATCCGTCCGCCTAATCTCATGCCGTTGCTCCTGAGATGTTGGCGCAAATCTGTCGGAAAACAAAAGATACGGTCTCTCGCCCGCATGCAAGTACTTCAAGACCAACGAGGCCTTAACCCCAAGGACGGGCTTTCACAATCCCCGCTCCTCGAACTGTCCCAGGCCTATGAACCTAGACCTTGGGTGATCAGCCATCGTAAAGATTCTCATCTATAGCAATTCCAGAAACTGATCCGCGGTCAGACCGGCTATCCGGATCAGTTTCCGGAGCGTACCCACCGAAAGCTCTTTGTGCTGGGGAACAGAGAGATTCGCTCGTTCGTCTGCTTTGGTCATCATTACGTGGCTCCCCACCTGTCCCCGGACCAACCACCCCGCGCGCTCGAATGCCTTGACTGCGGCCTTGCCGGCAATGTTGCCGAGTTGCCCCATTCTTGGTTCTCCCGCGTTCTCTACTCAATCGCCGACATATGCTGCCGCAGGAAATCGAATTACCAGCAACAGCTAACTACCAAGGATCCAACCAAACAGAAGTTTTCAGACGGCGACCATGATCGGAGTCTGATGGGAGGGTATCGAGCCGATGGCCTTCTGATCTTCGGCCCACATCCAGCCTGCAATGGCCTCTCGAATGTTCTCTATAGCCTCCTTCTCGTCACGGCCCTGAGAAACGCACCCTGGCAAGGCAGGGCATTCGGCCACAACCCAGCCGTCTTCCGCTTGCTCCAGCGTTACGTGAAACATCATGGCGAGATCTCCTTG
>JBEKPA010000346.1:0-3724 GCA_049521195.1 Occallatibacter sp. | reverse complement strand
GAAGGTCGCCAGTCAGCAGCACTGGGGTTACAGTTTTGCCGCTCAGTTGGCCTGCTGCCTGCATCAGTTTACGGGTATCTATTCGGGTGGCATCATCGGCAGCTCTGAGCCCTATGATGCCCAGGTCTTCCCGTGGGGATCCACCCCTATGACCGATCCGCTACTGTCTGGAGGTACTTTTTCCATCTTTCATGACGGTGCCGGATATTCGCGCACGGCGAAGCTAGAACGCATCAAGGACCACGAAATTGCTCTCCGCACCCTGAAAGTCTGCTGGGAAGGGCCGCACGCCGAAGAAAACTGCGGCACGTGCGAGAAATGCGTTCGCACTAGGTTGAATCTGTTGGCTGTCGGTGTGCCGAGCCCACCCTGCTTTTCAGGACCGCTTGATCCGGGCGCAATTAGCACTATCGGTCTCCCAGGCCCGGCGCAGTATGCTGAATTGCTGTCGATCTTCAACTATTCCCGACAACATGGAATAGAGGCAGAGTGGATGGATGTCTTGCGAGCGCGCCTTGATCGATACCGGCGGGAAGCTCGAATCGCAGCATACAAGGAGCGGGTTCGGCGACTTGTCGTAGACACGAATCCGGCCTGGAGAATGGCGCGTTGGCTCAAGCGTAGTCTGACTGGCTGATGCTTTGCAACCAGCTAAGAACCTTTTGAGGAGCGTGTTTTTGGTGACTCACAACTTGGCCTTTCAAACGATTTGGAGATGGTTCTGTAGCTGGGTGGACAAACCGCGAGTCGGCGGATTTACGCCAACCTGCCGCTTTCGCGGCAGCGCGCCGCATCCAGCAATCTCTCCGCAACTGCCGCTGCGATGCGCCGGAACCGCCCTCCTTCAGTTGCAGGGCTATAGTCAAGCCCCGCCGGGTGGCGTATTCCCGTGGGGCGCGGATGAGCAACGCGACGGGCTGTTGGTCGCTGGTGGACACCCAGTCATACAAGCCGGCGCAGAGCATCTTCGCCGGCTTCCGTGTCTGGCCAAAAACCCTGCGCGAGTTCGGTCCGGGAGCGGCCCGTCTTGCGGCCATTTCAGGATGTCCGGTTCCGCCTGGCCTGGTGCCCCATCCTTCGAGCGCTTTTGCTCGAAGGGTGGGAAACCACAACCGCCAACTGACCCACTGACTAGCTGACCTGCCGGCTTGCCGACTCGCTAACCAGCTCCTTTGCCGCCCGCCGACCCAGCCGGATGCAGTCGGGAATGCCGATGCCGTCGTAGGCGTTCCCGGCCAGCCGCAGCCCAGGCAGCGCCGCAACCCGCGCCGCAACTCGCGCCATCCGCTCCTGGTGGCCCACGGCATACTGCGCCATCGCCCGCCGCCAGCGCGAAACCCGCGCGTGTTCCGGCGCGATCCCAAGACCAACCACGCCTTCGCCCAGAATCGCGGCCAGCTCCCGGCGCACCGTCGCCACAAGCGCTTCGTCTGTCTCCGCCAGCAGCGCCTCGTTCTTCATGCCGCCCAGAAAGGTACGCAGCACGACCTTCCCCGGTGGTGTGCGGCCCAGGAACTTGCGATGAGCGAAGGTGCAGGCCAGCATCGCCCGGCCTTCGATCGCGGGGACCAGGAAGCCGAATCCATCCGGCAGCCGGCCCAGCTTTGCCTCGTCGTAGATCAAGTTGACGGTGATCGATGAAGAGTAGGGAATCGCGCTCAACTCTTCACCCAGCGCCGCGTCCACCTTGCCCAGCAGCGCGCCCGCGGCCCAGGCGGGCGATGCCATAATCACCGCATCGTAAATCTCCCACGTCCCAGCAGCCTCGACTCGCCAGCTCTCCGCAGTCTTCTCGACACCAGTCACCGGCGTAGCCAGGCGCACCGACGCCGGATCGAGCCGCGCGGCAACCGCGTCGACCAACTGCTGCATTCCGCCCCGCAGCGCTGTGAAGACTGACCGCGCGCCCGCACTGGAGTTCGCCCCAGCAGGGCCGCTGCCATTGCCCGCACTGTTCTTCTTCGCGGCCTCCTTCGCCCGGGCGCGCATTTTGCGGTGCGCGGCCAGCATCCCGCGCGTCAGCGAACCGTATTCGCTCTCCATCTCCACCAGCCGGGGCAGCACCGTCCGCGCGCTCAGTTGCGAAGCGTCCCCGCCGAAGATTCCGCTCAGCAGCGGATCGGCCAGGCGGTCGACGGCCTCGCGGCCAAAGTGCCGCTCCACCAGCGCCGCCACAGCCTCGTCCGGCAGGCCGCTGGGCCGCGGAGGATGCAGCAGCTCCAGCCCCATCCGCGCCTTCGTCTTCAGGCTGAAGAGCCGCGACAGCGCGGTTGGAATCAGCTTGGTCGGCACCAGAAACATCAGCCCGTCGGGCAGCGGCACCAGCCGGTTGCGCACCACAATCCAAGTCTTGCGCGCCGCGTCGTTCGAGGGCAGCAACTCATGGCCCAGCCCCAGCTCACGGCACAGTTGCGCCGCCGCCGGCTTCTCTGTCAAGAACGAATCCGGCCCCCGCTCCAGCACCGCCCCGTCCACGATCTCCGAACTCAAGCACCCGCCCAGCCGCTCCCGCGCTTCAAACAAGGTGTACGCTACCGCCGCGCCCGACGCGCGCGCCTGCTCCAGCTCAAAGGCCGCAGCCAGCCCCGCTATCCCACCGCCAATGACCGCTATCCGCATCGTTGAACCCACCTCCCTATTAGAACAGTTCCGGGCAGATGGCTATTCCCGGAGGCAAACCAAGACCAGCGGCGGCGCGTCTTCATTGCGCAGACAATTGACAGTAACGGAAGGAAGCCCGCGCACGCTGGATGCCGGCAAGGTTACCGCCGCGGCGGACATGCCCGCCGCGCACTGATGGCCGCTGCTTCTCGATTGCTGAAGAGAAGTCCGGTCTCCGCTCCCGCAGCGGGCCGTCCATAATTTGTGAAGACGAATAGCCGCTCAGCCATTCTCGAGCTCCTGCATCGCGCAGAATTGCTCTTCCATCGGAGTGCCGCGCGGCGATGCGATAGCGGCCTCGGTCCGCTGTTCCCCACGCCGCCGCGAACCGTCGTCTATCGCATGGCGGAAACGGGTTGCACGCGGAAGGCCGTAGTGAGCAGCGTCGAGGAACGCGAATGGGTGCTGCGGTGGATCATCGAGGTTCCCGACATACACGTAAGCGTGTGCATGATTCTCGACAAGCTGCCCAAGGGCGACAAGAAAGACGCGAGCACCGTCTTCATCGCGGAGACGTTCTCGCAGACGGCCTTTCTCATTCAGAATCCCGACAAGCAGGATGACCGCCTCGCCGAATATCAAGCCGGCGTCGAGGGCGCATTGCGGGTCTACGAGGTTCTGCTGAAGGCGAACCCCAAGGACCGTCAGCCGTTTCTCGACGATCTGATCGAGCGGCGCGAGGCCGGAACCCTCGCGCAGTTTGTGAAGGAGCGCGCCGAGGCCGCCTGCAAAAAGTGACGATGCTCTGAATCGCGAACGCATTTGTCCGGCCCCTGTTTATCGTTCTCCGATCGATTCGTGCCGGCACGCGATTCCACGTTGATGGGTTATGGACCTTTTTTCCACCGCTTGTGCGATTTTTCTTGACAGCGTTGATGCGTGAATCTATACATTCTTCAACTGCAATGTATTTATTGCAGAATCGCTGATGATCAGCAAAGAGGGAGAATAGGCAAATGGCAACCAAGAAAGCACCCGCGAAGAAGGCCGCCGCAAAGAAAGCCCCTGCGAAGAAGGCCGCAAAGAAGAAGTAGCGGATCGTTCAACCAACAACAGGCAACAC
>JBEKPA010000345.1:0-3739 GCA_049521195.1 Occallatibacter sp. | reverse complement strand
CCCATTCCTTGCTGACTTTGCTGAAGTAGTCGGTCCAGATGAATGTGGTGCCGCTGCCGTCGGAGCGATGGACGACGATGATCTTCTGGTCGGGAAGCTTGACGCCGGGGTTGTCCTTGGCGATGCGTGCGTCGTTCCAGCTCGCGATCTTGCCCAGGTAGATGTCGGCCAGCACGTCGCCGCTGAACTTGATGTCTTCGACGCCGGGGACGTTGAAGATGGGCACAACCGCGCCAAGCACGGTGGGAATGTGAATGAGCTTGATCTTGGAGGCGGCAAGCGCATCGTCGGTCATGGGCATGTCGGAAGCGCCAAAGTCCACAAGGCCCGCGGTGACCTGGCGGATTCCGCCGCCGGAGCCGATGGACTGGTAGTTGATTTCGACGCCGGGATGCGCGGCGCTATACTCGCTGAACCACTTGGAATAGATCGGATAGGGGAACGTTGCGCCCGCCCCAGTCAGCTTCTGGGCCTGAGCGGCGCTCATGGCCAAAACGAACAACACAACGGCAACCAACGTCTTTTTCACGGATAGCTCCCTTGCAGATGAACTGCCGTAGACCATTCTCTACGCGCATTGTTACGGGGATTTGAATAGCGGGCGGGTTTTGGCGATTTATCCGTTCGGCTCAGACGCTCCAGGAGGTTCAAGCGCCAGCGGCAGCGTGAAGTGGAAGGTGGCGCCCGCGCCGAGTTCGCTTTCGGCCCACAATCGACCGCCGTGGGCCTGAACGATGTGCTTGACGATGGCCAGTCCGAGCCCGGTGCCGCCGGATTCGCGGGAGCGGGCTTTGTCGATGCGGTAAAAGCGCTCGAAGATGCGGTCCAGATGCTCGGAAGCGATGCCGGGGCCGAAGTCCTGGACGAAGAATTCGACTTCAGAGTCGAGCAGTCGGGCGCCGGCGCGGATGCGCTTGCCGGTTTTGGCGTACTTGAGGGAGTTCTCGACGAGGTTGCCAAAGACCTGATGCATGGCGTCGGGGTCGGCCATGACCTGGGCTTCCGGCGCGCCTGCCGATTCCAGTTCGACAGCGGAGTCGACGACGATTCCGCCCAGGGATTCGATGGCGTCCTCGAGCAGATCCGAGGCGCGCGTGGGCCGCGGGGTGAGCTTGTAGTCGGGGCTCTCGATACTGGCCAGGGCGAGCAAGTCCTCGGTGAGGCGGTTCATGCGCGTGGCATTTTTGAGAATGACGCTCAGGAATTCACGGGTGACCGCGGGGCGTGTATTTGGATCCTCAATGAGCGTCTCGACGTAGCCCTGGATGGAGGTGAGCGGCGTGCGCAACTCGTGGCTGACGTTGGCGATGAATTCGCGGCGGGATTTCTCCGCAACCTCGACGGCGGTGACGTCGTGGAGCACAATAAGCGCGCCGCCACTGGGCAGCGGGGCCGCGTTGATTTCAAAGGTTCGTCCCGGCGACAGGGAACTGGACCGGCCAAAGCGAACCTCGGGCTGGCCGGGGCTGGAAGGATGCTCGAGGGCGGCGTGGGCGCAGGCCAGAATCTCAGGGTCGCGGAGCGAGTGGGCCAGCGGGCGGCCAGCGCGGATCTGGTTTCCGGCGATGCGCCGCATGGCGGCGTTGGACCAGCCGACCAGGCCCTCGGGGGTGATGGCGACGACCGCCTCCTGCATGGAATCGAGCATGGCGGCCAACTCCTGGCGGCGGCTCTCGAGCTCGGCAAGGCTCTGGGCGAGCTGCTCGGCGGCCTGGTTAAGGGCCCCTTCCATGGCGGGGAGCTTATCCTCGCCGGGCGCGGCAAGACGAGCGCTCAGATCGCCGTCCGCGATGCGCTGTGCAAAGGCGGCCACCCGCCCGAGGCGGGCGCCGACGCGGCCGGCAACCCAGGCGGCCGCGGGGAGGGCGATGGCCAGCGCGATCAGGCCCGACCATAGCGCCTCAAGGGCGAGCCGATGGAAGGCTCCGGCCGCGGCGTGCTCCGTCAGCGGACGAACCACCAACTCCACCGCCGCGATCTCAATGACCAGCAGCAAGAGAAAGAGGCCGAGCAGCTTGGTAAAGAATTTGGAGGTCAATGAGCGCGGCTCCCATCCGGCGCATTCCGGCGCGCAGCCGGCCTTCTATTCTCCCTTGGGTAGTTCGAAGCGATAGCCGGCGCCGCGCACGGTTTTCAGGTAGCGCGGATTCTCCGGATCGACCTCGATCTTCTCACGAATGCGGCGCACATAGACGTCGACCGAACGGGGGGTTACAAAGCGGGCGTCGCCCCAGACGGCATCGAGCAGGCGGTCGCGGCTGAAGACGCGGCCAGGGTGACGCGCCAGGTAGTCGAGCAGGCGGAACTCAGTGGCGGTGGTGGTGGTCAGCTCGCCGCGCACCTTCAACTGCATGGCGTTGGCGTCGATGACGAC
Organism: Occallatibacter sp.; assembly: GCA_049521195.1. Taxonomy (GTDB): domain Bacteria; phylum Acidobacteriota; class Terriglobia; order Terriglobales; family Acidobacteriaceae; genus Telmatobacter. Next base: position 1,365 of record JBEKPA010000345.1, on the reverse strand, counting down.
CTCCTCAAAGCTGATGATCGAGGGCGAAGTGGGCCGCTCGAAGCGTCGCAGCACAGCCTTGACGCGGGCCACCAGTTCGCGGGTGGCAAAGGGCTTGGTGATGTAGTCGTCGGCGCCCAGTTCCAGGCCCAGCACGCGGTCGTTTTCGCTGGCGCGCGCGGTCAAAAAGATGATGGGCACGGTGGAAAGCGCGGGGTTCAGGCGCAGGCGGCGGCAGACATCAAGGCCGTCTCCGCCGGGGACCATGATGTCCAGCAGAAACAGCGCCGGCGGCGTGCGCTCGGCGTCGGGAATCACGTTGGTGGGGGTGTGGTAGAGGCGCGCCGCAAACCCGGCAGCTTCAAGATGATGCTGCACCAGCCGCGCGATATCGGTGTCGTCTTCCAGTACAAATACGGTTTGGCTCAAACGGTCTGCCCTCGCCCGGCGGCCGTTTATTTTCAAATGCGGAGGCCGCACGGAACCATTAACAGAGTAATGCAGTCAGGCAAACAGAATGCAAACGTTGTGTGAATTTGAACGGGACGAGCGGCGGTTCGGGGCCCCCTGCCGCCGCTCCGCTCCAAGAGACGCAGGTTTTCCTTCACTCCGCGCAAACCTTTGAAAAACTTCGCGCGTGAACCCGGCCCGCAGCCTGGGGCCGGCGCTGTTTGTGGGCGCCACGGCTCTGCGCCAGGTCTGGCTTTTCCTGCTGGTGCCCAGCCTGGGCGGATTCCTTGCGGGCTTGCTGTTTCGCTTCAAGGCGCTGGCGGCGGCCTGAGAAACGCTGCATACAAAAAACCGGGGAGCGGCCGTTCATGCGCACAGCCCCCGGATTTTCTGCGTTTTTCTTTCGGATGCCTGTTATTGATCCGGCCCTTAACGATTCAAACGAAACTGGGTGCCCCGCCCTCGCTCCGCCGCGGCGGACCGCGGCGGATTTTTGCGGCTGGGGTGGGATTTCACGGTCGCATCCCAAAGAGGCCGGATCAATAACGCTGGCCGCGAGCATCTCGCGGCAGCCTTGCCGGCAACGCAGCGGGTGGCCCTACACGCCATGGTTTAGGATTGAGCCGGGCGCGGTCTTCGCTGCGTCTTCGGGGGCTCAAATGACCTGGATGATTGTGCTGGTTGGCGTGGTGGTGGGGATGGTTTCCGGCGTGGTGGGCATTGGCGGCGGCATTTTATTTGTCCCCGCGCTGGTCTGGCTGCTGGGCATGGATCAGCACAAGGCGCAGGGGACTTCGCTGGGCGCATTGCTGGCGCCGGTGGGCATCCTTGCGTTTCTGGAGTACTACCGTAAGGGCCACGCGGACATTCGCGTGGCGCTGCTGCTGGCGGCCGGGTTTCTGGTGGGCGGATACTTTGGCGCGGCGGGGGCGCAGC
>JBEKPA010000344.1:0-3743 GCA_049521195.1 Occallatibacter sp. | reverse complement strand
AGGAGCCGTTGGCGCGCCAGGAAGAACTGTCTACCTTGGCCGCCCATGGCGCAAGCGGCCAGAGGCCAGTTGATTTCGGCTGCGCGATTTGGCGGAGCGGCCCGCGCCCGGCCCGGCGAGGCCCGGAATCTCCGCGCCTGCGGGCTCTCAGTTCCAGCGCTTCTTGTCGTTGGGGTCGTCGTCGATCTGCTTGCCGCGCCCGTCCAGGTGGACAGTGCGACCCTGAGAGCGCATATAGACCTCGAACTTGCGTGCGGCGCGGCGGCGCTTCCAGCGGTAGTAGCTATTGCGCAGGGCATACCACTGCTCGCTGAATACAATATGGAGTCCGCGGCGCGGAGCCAGTTGGAGGTAAAGCAGCCCGGCCAGCGCGCCACCCAACTGCGCAAAGGCGTACATCTTCTGTTCGCCGAAGAGCATGGCGATCGATACCAGCGCATACAGGGCTGCCAGGTAGCGAGCCTTGATGCCGATGGTGAAGAAGAGCAGGAATTCCATATCGCCGTAGAGGACGCCAATGGCCACCAGCAGGCCAAAGATGCCCCCGCCGCAGCCGTAGAGAAGAACTCCGCTGAGCGGATAACCGAGGGCGCCGCTCACGGCGTAGATGGCGGTGGCTGCGGCCGCGGTGCCAAGGACGGAAGCGGCATAGAGTCCCATCACCCAGCTTGAGGTGTGAAGACTCTCCAGAAACCCGGCCAGGAACCACAGTGAGAGCAGCTCGAAGAGGGCTCCGAGAATGCCGGGATGGATGAAGCTGTAGGTAAGGGGCTGCCATATCCAGCCAAGCAGGAAGGCGCGGGGAATGAAGCCGAAGAGGTCGGTGAACGGGATTGCCGGATGAGGGAAAGCAGACTGGGCCAGCAGCAAGGCAAAGAAGGCGCCCAGGTTCAGCAGCACTAGACGGCGAGTGGCGCCGCGAAACTCCGGGAAGGAAAACGGGCTGGCGCCAACTCTTCTCATCGTAGAGAACAGGGTAAACGCTGGGGCAGGCGAGTGTCATGGAGCACAGCGCGCGACCCTGGAACCCGGGCTTGGGGACTTCGGTGTCCGGGCCGTGATCCGCGCCTCTTGACCTGGAGCCGGGTTCTCCCTAAAGATAGCGGTGTCGTACCGCAAGAGATTGTCATCTTACTAAACGGGATGCGCTGGAACGAGAGGAGGCTGTCATGCCCAACTGCCCTGAATGCGAGAATGGACTTGACGTTGAATTGGACGAAGTGGAAGAAGGCGACGTGGTCACCTGCGATGAATGCGGAACGGAGTACGAGGTGGTGGGCGTAGAACCGCTGGAGTTGGCGCGCGTGGACGGCGGCCTGGATGAGGACGAGGACGAATTGTTCGAGGAGGAAGAGTGAGAGTTTCCAGCACGGTTTTGCTGGCTGGCGTGGTTTGCGCGGCCCTGGCGGCAGGGGTGGTTCCGATCGGGATGGGGCCCGGAGTCGGAACTGGTCTTGGGCCGGGGGTTGCGCAGGCGCAGAATCTGGGCCAGCGTGCGGTGACGGGGCGCGTGGTGGACGCCAACTCCGCCTCCGTAGCCGGTGCCACCGTCTTCCTCAGAGATCTGAAGACCAAGTCCATCCGCAGCAATACATCCGATCCCGCGGGGAAGTTCCGCTTTGCCCAGGTGAACATGGCCGAGGATCATGAGCTTTGGGCGGAAAAGGATGGGAAGAAGAGCGCCGTCAAGACGGTGAGTTCATGGGACTCGCGCAAGGAGTTCGACTGCGAGTTGAAATTGAAGTAGGGTGGCCTCACCCCTCCAGCTTTTTTAGCACCAATTCGTTGAGCAGCGCCGGGTTGGCCTGGCCTTTGGAGGCTCTCATGACCTGGCCCACGAAGAATCCGGCCATGGTCTTCTTTCCGGCGCGGTACTGCTCCACCTGCTTGGGGTTGGCGGCGACGGCCTGATCGATCAGGACCTCTAGGGCCGAGGCGTCGGTGATCTGCTGGGGCTTCTCGCGGTCGTAGACGGCGGCGAAGTCCTCGCCTTTCTCAAAGCACACATCGAACAATTGCTTGAGCTGCTTGGAGCTGATCTTGCCCTCGTCGAGAAGATCGGCGGCCTGGACGATTCCGGCCATGGAGACGGGCGACTGCTCCTGCTCGAGGCCCAGGGCCTTGAGCCGGCCGCCAACCTCGCTGAGCAGGACGTTGGCTACGCGGCGCGGGTTGCGTGCTGCGCGTGCGGCGGCTTCAAAGCGATCGGCAAACTCGCGCGAGGCGGTTAGCGTGGCGGCGTCCCGCGCGGCAATCTCGTACTCGGCGATCATGCGGGCGCGGCGGGCTTCGGGCAACTCGGGGAGTTTCTTTCTCGCATCGGCCAAGAATTCGGTGGAGACGATCAGCGGCGGCAGGTCGGGCTCGGGGAAGTACCGATAGTCGTGGGCCTGCTCCTTGGAGCGCATGGAGTAAGTGCGGCCCTCGTCGGCGTTCCACAAGCGGCTCTCTTGCATGACGCGGCCGCCGGCTTCGAGGACTTCGATCTGGCGCTCGATCTCATATTCAAGAGCCGCGCGGACAAAGCGGAAGCTGTTGACGTTCTTGACCTCGACCTTGGTCCCGAATTTGGGCGCGCCTTTGAGGCGGACGCTTACGTTCGCGTCGCAGCGCAGCGAACCCTCCTCCATGTTGCAGTCGGAGACGCCGGTGTAGAGGAGGATCTCTTTCAGTCGTGTCAGGTACTCGAAGGCCTCGTCCGGGGTGCGGATGTCGGGCTCGCTGACGATCTCGGCCAGCGGCGTCCCGCAGCGGTTCAGGTCGAGATAGGTGCGCGTGGCGGAGTCGGCAAAGCCGTCGTGGAGGCTCTTGCCGGCGTCCTCCTCCATGTGCAGGCGGGTGATGCCGATGCGTTTCGTGCTTCCATCTGCCGTCGGCACCTCGATCCAGCCGTGCTCGGCGATGGGCTTGTCGAACTGCGAGATCTGGTAGCCCTTGGGCAGGTCGGGATAGAAGTAGTTCTTGCGCGCAAAGATGGAACGCTCGCGCACCTCGCAGTGGATGGCCAAAGCGGCGAGAGTGGCGAACTCGACGGCCTTGGCGTTGAGTACCGGCAAGGCCCCAGGCAGGCCCAGGCAGACGGGACAGATGTTGGTATTGGGGGCCGAGCCGAATCGATTGGCGCAGCCGCAGAAGGCCTTGGTTGCGGTGAGTAACTGCACGTGGACCTCAAGCCCGATGACGGGCTCGTACTTGGCCAGGACTTCCGGAGACAGTGCAGCGGTGGGCATCTTGAACTTGATTCTAACGCGGAGGTAAAGGTGGCCGTCGTGGCGCAATAGCTATAACGATCAACTTGACGTGGTTTTCGAGACTTGAATCGCCAAAACCAAGCCTCCGCGAAGAACAATTGTTATCGTGTTCTCCGACGTGTAGGGCAGATTTTGGATGGTCTCCTGATGCTCGTGAAAAAAGATGAGCGTCCTGCCCCGCGCAATTGTAGGTCGTCCCAGAATTCTCCGCATCTCCACCTCGGTCATTCCAGGATGAAGCTGAAGAGGCAGCGCGATTCCGCCGTCCCCTTTTCGAAGCAATGGGCAGCGGTGATCGGGCAATTCATTTGGAGCCAAGCGCCTCCACTCAAACCCGCCGATGGCAGGCCCATCAATCTCGCCGCTTGTCAGCCAGAATATCCAGGGGCCATTTGCATCGCGTCCGTGAAGGCACAACCATGCTTCTGCATCGCCGGCGTCTCCACAACTCCCGATCATTCCTCCGAAACGCCTTTGTGCATCCTCCAGCTT
>JBEKPA010000343.1:0-3761 GCA_049521195.1 Occallatibacter sp. | reverse complement strand
ACGCATCGCAAGGATGCCGGCAGGTTGAACGGAAGAGAGCGGCGCCTTTACGGCTCATCGCTGTAGATGCCAATCTCCAGTTTGCCGCCTTCCCTCAGGCGAGCGCGCAACATGCCGGGCGTATTGAAACTCCAGGCCAACTGGCCATCCGGGGTAAGGGCGATGACGCCGCCATCGCCGTGCAGCGCTTCCAGCTCCTTGTGGATGACTTGATCAGCAGCCTGTTGCAACGGCATGCCCTTGAACGCCACCAGGTTGCAGACCTCGCGCGCAACGCCAAGGCGGATGAAATACTCCCCCGCACCGGTAGCGGAGACGGCGCAGGACTGGTTCGATGCGTAAGTGCCCGCGCCAATAATGGGCGAGTCGCCCACGCGGCCCGACATTTTGCCCTGCAGGCCGCCGGTGGAAGTGCCCGCGGCGACATTGCCCAACCGGTCGAGCGCCACTACTCCCACGGTGCCGTACCCGTGCCCGTTCGGCGATTCCTCGATCTGAGCAACCGGCACGACTGGACCTTCCGGAGGCGCGCCATCGGGTCTCGGCGGCACCGGACGGCCTTCCTTCTTGAGTTGATTGACCAGGGATTGCCAACGACTCTCCGTGAAGAAGAAACTGGGGTCTACTTGCTCCAGACCGGCTTGAACTGAAAAAGCGTCGGCCCCCGCGCCAATCAGCATCACGTGAGGCGACTTCTCCATTACCGCCCGCGCCAAGCTGATGGGGTGGCGGGTGCGCGTCACTCCGGCCACCGCGCCCGCCTTCAGGTTCGAGCCGTCCATGATGGCCGCATCCAGTTCGCTCTTTCCTTCGGCGGTAAAGACCGCGCCCCGGCCGGCGTTGAAGAGCGGATCGTCCTCAAGAATCCGGATCGCCGCCTCCACCGCATCGAGCGAAGAACCGCCCTGGTCGAGCACCTTCGCGCCGGCTTCGGCGGCCTGCGCCAGCGAGGCACGATAGGCGGCTTCCGCTTCCGGACTCATTGCCGAGCGCTGGATGACTCCCGCTCCGCCGTGTACCTGGATCGCCCAATGCCCAGCCGCCGGGCTGGACGACTGCTGGGCCGACAGAGAACTAACAGCTCCAGCTACCATGCCTGCCAGCACCCAAACCCGCAATGCGTTTCCCATCGCTTTGATTTCCCGATTTCGTCCATCACTCCTGAATCACGCCTCTGTCGGATTTGATGCGCAAGAGGGCTCTTATGGCAGTAGCTGCCTCGCCCGCAGCAAGGCAAGCCGGTTCTACTGCCGCACAACCACGCCGCCCTTCATGACGAATCGGACGCGTTCCAACGCTGAAATATCCTCCAGCGGATTGCCAGGGACCGCAATAACGTCAGCCAGGTAACCGGGCTTGAGTTGGCCGATCTGTTCCTCCCAGCCGAGGAGTTTCGCTCCCTGGATCAAATCAGCCTGCAGAACGGCCAGCGGCTTCATTCCGTAGCGGACCATCAGTTCCAGCTCCCGAGCCTGCGTGCCGTGCGGGAAGGGGCCCACGTCCGAGCCCACCGCAAAGGGAATGCCGGCGGCAACCTGACGCTTGAACTCGCGAATCTTGTAGTCCAGCAGAGCCTTCTCGCGCGCTGCTGCGGCGGGCGAGGAGGCGTGCTGCGCGAAGTACTCGAAGATGGCAAAGGTGGGCACGGCAGGAATCTGCTTCTCGCGCATCAGGCGCATCGTTTCATCGCTCAGCTGGGTAGCGTGGTCGATGGAAGCGACGCCGGCCTGGGCAGCGTAGAGTGTGCCGGGTTCGCCCATGGCGTGGACCGCAACGCCTGTACCCAGGCGGTGGGCTTCCTCGACAGCGGCGGCCAACTGCGCCTCAGTGTACTGGTAGGGAGTGTGCAACTCGCCGTCGATCATGCGGTCCGGCCCGGTCTCGTAAATCTTGGCGAAGTCGGAACCCTCCTTGTGTTGGGCTCGCATCACTGCGACGAGCTGGTCGGTGGAGTTGGCGTAGTCAGCGTTCGAAAGGATGTGCTGGGCGGGATTGTAGTGGATGGCGTCTTCGTGGCCGCCGAGGATGTCTATGGCGTTGCCGCTCACGCGAAGGCGGGGTCCCATGATGAGCCCCTGGTCGATGGCGTCGCGAACCGCGGTGTCGGCCGAGCCGGCGCCCTCCGTCCCCATGTCGCGCTCGGCGGTAAATCCGGCCAGAAGGTCGGCCTTCGCGGCTTGCTCGGCGAGAATGGTGCGCCACGGAACGGACTCCTCAACCGTCTGCAGGTCTTCAGCGCCGGGATGGAGGAAAAGATGAACATGAGCATCTATCAATCCGGGGAGCAGCGTGGTGTCGCCGAGGTTGATGATTGTGGCGCCCGGCGGATGATCCACAGACGGACCTACCGCGCGAATGCGCTCGCCCTCGACAAGAATCTCGCCGGGCTCCAGGAGAGTGCCGGTGTCAACCTGGATAAGGCGGGCAGCGTGGAGCACAATCGGGGTTGATGCGGGAATCGCTGGCTGTTGTGCGCCAGCCAAGCAGGCAAGAGACAAAGCCGCGGCGCATCCAGTCGCAAGAGATGCCCGGAATAGCCAACGAATACTCAGAGAGAAACTCGTCATGGATAAGACTATGCCGCATTGGTTTCGGTTTGTCGATGGCCCGTTTCGCATTGGGACAAACTGGGCCATGCAGGACCTCCGGCCCGCCCTGTTCGAGGTTTGGCAGTCTGAGACCTACTTTGAGAGTCTGTGTGCGCTTGGTCTTTGCGACGAAAGGGATTCTTCCGAAGAAGAGCTATTTTTCCGTTGCGGGGGGCTGAAATGGATTCCAGTTGTCCGCGCCGCGCAGAAAAACCGCGGGATCGTACTGCTTGGCCTGCTCGGCAGTAAGAAAATGCGTATGCGGATCGCGCCCGCCCGTCTCCCCTCCGGGACCGGTGGAGCTATATTCGGCAAAGAAAGCTGTATCGAGAGAATGGGTCTCGCCGGGATGCCATTCGCGCCAGCCTGCCGGATCGATGTGGCTGCCCATCTCCGTATTGAGATAGACCACGGCCGCATAGGGCCGCCATGGCCGGCCCAGGTAGACCTTGCCCGTCACGTCCCGATCGGCGAGGAGCTTGCAGCGGTTGAGAACGAAGGCAGAGTCTTCCTCGGCATAGTGCTTGGATTGCGCGGTGATGAATCCACCATCATGAGCTGTGCTATGAATCTCGCAGCGATCGAAGACGGCCTTGGAGTCTCCAAAGATGAAATCGACGTTGCCGGCGATATAGCAGTCGGAGAAATACTGGCGAGTTGGAATGCAGTCTGCACCGTCGGGAGCGCAGTTGCGGCTGCCGGCATAAACCGTGTCCTGGTTGCCCAGCAGGCGGACATTGTGGAAGATAGCGCGGTCGCCGATGACGCGCAAAGCAAGAGCCTGCGAGCCGGAAGGAAGCTGCGGATGAGTGGCATTGAAGTCATTCTCAAAGGTGATGTTCTCAGCAAAGAAATTGTCCGCCGTCACATTTACCGTGGCGGAGTGCAGCGTGCCGCCACTCGTGCCCGCGCTGCGATCGTTGACCACCACCGTCTTGGTTGCGTCAGGGTTGGTGCTGCGCAATTGAATATTCGGCTTATCGACGGTCAGCACTTCGCGGTAGACACCGGGAGCCACCAGTACCAGAGCTCCCTCCGCGGGAGCGGCATCGAGGGCCCGCTGGATGGAGTAGAAATCCCCTGTGCCGTCGGCGGCGACGTAGAGAGTCATATCTTCGGGCGGAACTGCGCCAGCCATTTCCGGGGCCGTTGCTATAACAGGAAATGGAATAA
>JBEKPA010000342.1:0-3765 GCA_049521195.1 Occallatibacter sp. | reverse complement strand
CGCCCACCGCCGATGCATCGTGAGGCTTGTAAATCGAGTACTGTTCGCCCGGCCGTTTCATCTTGATCTCGACGGCCATCTCGGCCTTGTCGATCTTGTAGTCCTCGCCGTAGGTCTGAAAACCCTTGGCGATGATCTGCAGCCGCACCGTGTCGCCGATGGGCAGCACGTCGATGATGGTCTTGCCGTCCTCATTGGTCTTCAACTCCATGGCGCCCTTGTCTTTCCCGCCCTCCATAGGATGAAAGACGACGGCGGCGTTCTCAATGGGCTTGCCATTCGCATCGCGCAGGACGGTCACTTCAATGCGCGCGGTGGCCGGCGGCGCCTTGTACTTGCGGCCGCGCCTGGGCGCGTCCTGCGCGCTGGCGGCGAGCAGTGCGGCGATCAGGCCGAATGCGGCTACGAAGAGGCTGAGACGAAAGAGAAAACGGCATTGCATGGGAACCATTGTAAATGCTTCCCGCCCCGGCTAGGAACTGTGTCCCAGGGCAGTCGCGAAGGAGAGGAAGACCAGCGCAGCGGGCGAGTAGCCGCCGGGGTCGGGCTGGGTGAACTCGCCGGTTAGCGGGTCCATCTGCTGGCGAAACTCCGCGTGGCGCAAGATGGCCTGGCACCATTGCCGCATCAGGCGATCGAGCTCCGCCTGCTTGCCGTAGTGCGCCATCCAGCGCGGCGCGCGCAGAGCGGTCAGCGCCTGCGAAGCTCCGCCCCAGGAGTTGCGCGGGATGGGGCGTACGAAGGCGGGATCGTCCATGGCAATGCTGGAGAACGGAAACGGCGCCCAGAAAGCCCTGGGATTGTGAAGCTGGCGGCTCCAGACCGCCTCAAAGATTGCCCGGTCGCGCGCCTCGGCGAGATCGAGAACGTGCTCGCCCAGAACCCGCCCGATCGCGTCCGAGCGCACCCGCACAAAGTTGCCCCGCGCGTCCAGATCGTAAAAGGCGGCGTCTTCCGGGCAGTAGAGCTTATTGAGAATCAACTGCCGTATGGTCTCCGCGTCGCTCTGCCAGCGGGCCGCCTCGGCGGTTTTTCCCAGCGCCTTGGCCATGGCGGCGAGCGCCACACGGCCGCCGTAGACCGTGGCGGAAAGGTCCGGGCACAGCCGCGGCATGGTGGCGATCCGCGGCGCCTTGCGCGCATCGCCATCGGGACAGCGATCGGGAATGCCGCTCCAGCGCGGGCTGTTGTCGTGGCCCGTGTCGTAGGTGCAAAAGCCCTCCACCAGCCCGGTCTTGCGCGTGTCGCGGTACTGCCGCAGCCAGGCATCCCAGCGGCTGCAGGCGCCGTAGGCCGTGGCCAGAAGCTCCTCATCGCCGGTGAGTTGAGCAAGCTCCCACGCCGTGGCGGCGATGGGAACCACCATCTGAATCTGTCCGAACCCGGTCTCGGTCATCTTCACGCTGGCGGGGAGCTGGCCGTCGGGCCGCTGCAACTCGAAGAAAGCCAAGTGGTTGTTGCGGGCAGCTTCGAGCGGTGTCGCAATCGCCTGGCCCGCGGGAACATGCTTGGCCAGAGTGGCGTACACGAGGCCTTCATGCGGCCCGCACTCCTGCCAGATGCCCTGGTAGGTGCTGCCCTCGAAGAGAAGCGGGCGCGCGTAGCGCGGCACGGTGCGGATATTGCCCGCGAGCACGGCCAGCGCCGCATCCCAGGTGCTCTTCCCGGCACGCTTCCAGGCAGCGTCCTCCGCGGCCGCGTCTTGCGAATTTGGTCCAGCGGAGGGGAGAGCCGCGCTGTCTGCCTGCTTCGGCGCTGCCGAATTCGTCTCCCGATTGGATTCGAGCTGGGCCGGCGCCGCAATCCGCGCCAGAGCTTGCAAGGGATGGGCGGCCAGCGCGGCGCCGGCTGCCTTGGCGGCGCTGGCCAGGAATCTCCTGCGGCCTTCGGTCGAACTCTCAGCCTGCGCCATAAGCTCCTCTGCCTGCCGAGGCATGGGTAAGAGAGGTCCGGGATGCGGACCTCCCGCGCCCTAGAGTACCAAAAGGCGCCGCTTTCCCAACCAAGATCATCGTCCCCGCAAACTATTCATCGACTCGTCATACTATATGAGCATATTGCACTCATATTTTAACCAGGCTCCACTTGACAAAATCCGCCCGGCTGCCTATCGTTAGCAATTGGAAGGTGAGAGTGCTAGCACACTGCTGGCGCAACTGCTCGCAGAGGGTCCGCCTCTCCGGATTATGGGGATGCAACCCACAGATTCCACAGCGTTTTTCTACAACCACTCAAATCCCGCGGCCGGGGCTCAACCCTGCCCGCGCGTGAAGGAGAAGCGAAGCAATGGCATCGACATCCGTAGCGACCACATTCACCCCGCTGCATGATCGCATCCTCGTCCGCCGTATGGAAGAGGGCGAAACCATCCGTGGGGGCATCATCATCCCCGACAGCGCCAAGGAAAAGCCCCAGGAAGGCGAAGTGATCGCCGTCGGCAAGGGCAAGTCCAACGACGAAGGCAAGGTCTTTCCCCTCGACGTGAAGGCTGGCGACAAGGTTCTCTTCGGCAAATACTCGGGCACTGAGATCAAGCTCGATGGCCAGGAGTTTCTGATCATGCGCGAAGAAGAAGTCCTGGGCATCGTCAAGAAGTAAGCGCCCTGATCTCTGATCTCTGACCCCTGACAACTGACATCTGACAACTGTTTCAAGGAGAGTTACAAACATGGCAAAGCAGATTCTGCACGGTGAAGATTCCCGTCAGGCGATCCTGCGCGGCGTGAACGCGCTCGCGGACGCCGTCAAGGCGACGCTCGGGCCCAAGGGCCGGAACGTTGTCATCGAGAAGAAGTTCGGCTCGCCCACCATCACCAAGGACGGCGTGACGGTGGCCAAAGAGATCGAGTTGAAGGACCCGTTGGAGAACGTCGGCGCGCAACTGGTGCGCGAAGTAGCCTCCAAGACCAGCGATGTGGCCGGCGACGGCACCACCACCGCGACGGTTCTGGCCCAGTCCATCTTCCGCGAAGGCGTGAAGACCGTGGCCGCCGGCGCCAACCCGACCGCCCTCAAGCGCGGCATCGAAAAGGCGGTCACTGTGATCATCGGCACCCGCGACAAGGACGGCAAGTGGACCGTGGGCGGAGCCCTCGGCGACCTGTCCAAGCCCGTGAACGAGGGTTCGGTTGCCCAGGTGGGCGCCATCTCCGCCAACGGCGACCAAGAGATTGGCGACATCATCGCCGCAGCCGTCAAGGTTGTGGGCAAAGATGGCGTCATCACCATCGAGGAGTCCAAGACCATGCACACCGGCCTGGAGACTGTGGACGGCATGCAGTTCGATCGCGGCTACCTCAGCCCCTACTTCGTCACCGACGCCGAGCGTCTTGAAGTGGTCCTCGAAGATCCCTATATCCTCATCTACGAGAAGAAGATCAGCGCCATGAAGGATCTGCTGCCCCTACTGGAGCAGGTAGCCCGCGGCGGCAAGCCCCTTCTCATCATCGCCGAGGACGTGGAAGGCGAAGCCCTGGCCACCCTGGTGGTGAATAAGCTGCGCGGCACCCTGAACGTGGCTGCCGTCAAGGCTCCCGGCTTCGGCGACCGCCGCAAGGCCATCCTGGGCGACATTGCCATCCTCACCGGCGGCAAGGCCATCACCGAGGACCTGGGCATCAAGCTGGAAGGCGTGAAGCTCGAGGACCTGGGCAAGGCCAAGCGCATCACCATCGACAAGGACAACACCACTATCGTGGATGGCGGCGGCAAGCCGTCGGAGATTGAGGGTCGGGTGAAGGAGATCCGTGCGCAGATCGAGAAGAC
>JBEKPA010000341.1:0-3789 GCA_049521195.1 Occallatibacter sp. | reverse complement strand
GGCGTTCGGCTGGGCGCCGAGGCCATCGACTCCGGGCAGGCCGCGGCGACCCTCGAGAAACTGCGGCGGTTTGGGGCAAAGCACGGGGCGGTGCGGTAAAGACCTACAGCAGCCCAGACTGCCCGGCGAGGCGGCGGGCCAGCAGCCAGGAGAACAGTGAGGTTCCGAGGGCCAGGGCTACCCAGCCGGCCGGTTCGAACGGCTGCACAGCGACGGCGGAGAGATGCGGCATGGCAAGCGAAACAGAGCCGGCGTCGGCCAGGCTGCCGGCCGCGGGCAGGCCGAGACGGACAAGCTCGAATGCGGCCCAGCCGAAGATGCCGGCGGTGAACAGAACAGCGGGGATGGCGCGCTTCCAGGGGAAAGGGATCGGCGGAGGGGCGGCCGCCTCTTCGCGCACCTTCTCCATCACCGAGTCCAGAAAGCCCAAAGAGGGGATCAGTGGCTCTTCCGACGCCAGAATGCGATCGATCCCGCTCAATTCCATCTCGGGGTGGTCTACATCGATCCAGTTCATCTTTAAGCCTCCTTTCCAGTGGTGAGAGCTCCAAAATCCACTTCAGCCTGCTCGGCTTCGAGGTGGGGAAATCGCCGTCGCAGCAGCGCCCGCGCGCGGCTGAGCCGTGCCTTCATGGTTCCCTCGGGCAGGTGCATGGTGCGCGCCGCCGCGGTCACGTCCATCTCATGAAAGTAGAACAGGACCACCGGCTCGCGATAGCGATGGGGCAGAGCCAGCACCGCGCGCCGGACCGCTCCGCGGCTTAACTCTTTGGACAAGGTGTTGTGCTGAGTTGGCGAGCCGGAGGGTTCGGGCGCGGCCTCCAGAGGCACGGTGACGGTGGGAAAGCGCTTGAGTTCCGAGCGGAAGACGTTGGCGGCCAGCGCGAAGAGCCAGGTGGAGAAGCTCGACTCGCGCCTCCACTGGCTGAGCCCGCGCCAGGCGCGGAGAAAGGCTTCCTGGGCCAGCTCTTCGGCGCGCCCGCGATCGCGGCAGTAGCGCCAGGCCATATTGATGAGCGGCCCTTGCCAGCGGCGCACGATGCCGGCGAATGCCTCGACATCGCCGGCCAGCACGCGGTCCACATCGGCCAAGTCTTCTTCGGCGCTGATCGTGGCCTGCATTCTGAAGGGTGCTCCTCTGCAACGGGTGAGACAGCTTCTGTCCCGCTCTGGTTGCATTTTCTCGCAGCTAGCTCGATTTCTGAAATTATGCAACCGGTTGCATGGCCTGGCTGTCCTACCAAGCGCAAGGGGAGATTCCCCGGCAAGGAGGAAGAGATGGAATCACATGATGCGGTGGCGATCTTTGGCATCCTGATCCCGATCGTGGGAATAGTATCGGTGTTCACATTTGTCACCATCGCCATTTGGATAGGCAACCGGCGCAAGGAGCGCGACGCATTTTACAAGTCGGAGACGCTCCGGCGGATCACCGAGGCCCAAGGCGAAGGCCCACGGGCAGCTCTCGAACTGCTTCGGGAAGAGGAGCGGCTAAAGACGATCCAGGTCCGCGAGAACTTGAAGATCGGCGGAGTGGTCAACCTCGCCGTTGGAATTGGGCTTGTGATCTTGCTCCGCGCTCTGGTTAGCTGGAGTGTGGCCCTGAGCGGGCTGATCCCAATACTGATTGGGGTCGGGTTGCTGGTTTACGTCTACGCTCTGGCGGCGCCGGTGGAGAAGGGCGGAGCGGTCAATTCGCCGCCGGGCGGGTCCATTCGCTAATCGGATGCGGTTGACCGGTCCAATGGCGTGGCAGTCGGTCGGGCTGTGAGTCCATGAGGGACCACAGCCCGAAGCCGAAAGCAGAGGAGAAATGGCGCATCATTCGAACCGCGACGCGGCGGAGATACAGAACAATGGATATCCCGCCGCGTTGCCTTCTGGGGTACATTCCTTTCCTCTGCCGAGAACCGCGGCGAATGGAATGCACAATGCGATCATCCCAAATGGCGGCCTTACTTCTCTCGGCGAAACCGCCAGGAGATGGACTCGCCCACGAACGAGACCATGCGGATGCCGACGGGCCACTCTGTACCATCGACTGACCCGCAGTCGAAGTCGTTACTGGCGCCGCTCGGCCCCGACCCTGCCGCGCAGCTCGGAATCCCATCTCCCACCTGCCATGGCGCGCCCGAGGCCAGAGGTGCGATGGTCTCGGTGGTCTGGCCGGTGTAGCCGCGGGCCAGCATTCCGTTTGCACCCACTTCCAGACGGCCGCCCAGGAACGTGCGCACAACCGCCAACCGGGTTTCCCCCACGGGAATGGCTTCGAGTTGTTTCCAGCCGTCCTGGCTGTTGCCTGCGTCAAGTATCTTGTCGCCCACATACTCGTATTCGCCGCGGCCGTGCAGGCCCAGAGGCAGCTTGTCGCGGCATCTGTCAAAAGCTTCTTCCTAACGAGAATCGCGCCAGAAACGGTTCGGTGGGGTGGGTTACGCGTCCGAATGCCGGTGGCGTGGCTACTGCATTGGGAGTTATTTGGTAGACATAGGCGTAGTCAATGTCGGCATCTTTGCGGTCAAGCATATTCAATAATTCGGCCATAACGCGCCATTTCTTGAAGAGTTTATAACCGATCTCCCCATTGAGCAACACCGTTTGATTTGACTGATAGAGTCCGTCAGACGTCAAATTGCGCGGACCAAAGTAGCGCAGGCGCAAACTTGACGTAAAGCCTTTGTAATCGTGCAGTGTGGCGCCCGATGAAACCACCACTTTCACCGCTTCGGGCACTAGCTTGCCACCCGGGCCGGCCTGTTGCCAATAGACGTTGCCATCATAGTTACCACTTACTGTAGGGCATGAAGCAGCTCCTGTGGTGCACACATACAAGGGTGCATTTACGACCTGATAGGACGCATCAAATGGATCTACCAATGTGAACTGCGCTCTGGAGTCGGCAATATCTGCATCAAAAGCCAAATGCTCCGTTGGCGTGTAGTAGTTGGCCCATTCGAGGCCATAGCGATTGCTCGATTGTTCTGAAGGGAGCGTGCCTCCGGTGTCGCCATCCTGCGTCAGTTCGGAGTTGCTGTGGAGATACCAAAGCTCAAAGGTGCTTTGTAGATGTGGGATGGCCGTTGTGCGCGCGCCGATTTCTCCGCCTTTTTGTTCGACCAGTGGAGAAATCTTCGGCTGGATCTGACCGGGGTATGGATAGTCCGGCGAAACCGGTTCCACCTTTTGCGTTGAGCCACGCCCGTCGTTGCTGTGGAAACTGAATCCACCCTGCAGATAAAACTCTGTGCTGGCCCTCGGCCCAAAAATCAAACTTGCTTTGGGGCTGGGCAGGAACTTGACCGCCGAGCCGGAATTGAGTGCGTTCGGAATGGCGGTAGTGCCGTCGGACAAATTTGTAAGGTTCGGGTAAGCCAGGCTGGTGACGACAAATTTTTCTTCGTCGCCGCGCAGGGCCAGGACCGAGCGGAATCTGCTCGCCCACTGGATCTTATTCTCCACGAAAGCACTGCCGATCATGTCCGTAAAGTTATCCCTGGATGTGCTCGCGGGCAAAGTGGGGCAGGTAGCAGTGTCAAATGTAGAGCCGGTGGGAACAGAGAAAGAGGCCGTAGTGCCAGCGGCGGTCCCTGCAGCGGAGCCGTTGATGGTGCCAGTCGGCAATATCACCGTCAGGGTCAGAGGAGTATTGGGGGCTAAATCGATGCAATTGGGACCAGCGGTGCTGCCGACAGGAAAGAAGCTGGCGCCGGTGGCGGAATAATCGGTCTTGGTGGTGCGCACGCGATTTACCGTGCGGTAAAGGCCGTTATTGATCCAATCGTTGCGGAA
>JBEKPA010000340.1:0-3812 GCA_049521195.1 Occallatibacter sp. | reverse complement strand
TCTTTGCCGAGGTGCTGGACGAGGCGCTGCCCGACCACGATCCCCAGGAGACGGTCTTCCGGCTGCTGCTGGCGGTCCTGGAGCAGACCACGGTCGAGCAGCCGTGGATGCCGCTTACCTATTTTTCCCTGTGGATAACTCGCCTGATGGGCCTGTTGCCCGATATCGCCCACTGCACCACCTGCGGTGAGGCGCTTGCGGCTGGCGAGACCAGCTTTAATTCCCTCGGCGACGGCCTCTTCTGCACGGCTCATCGCGGCGGCAATGCCAGCGGGCTCTCGGCCGACTCCTGGCAACTGGCGCAACGGATGCTCCGCGCGCCGGCAGCGGCCTTTGCCGCCGAGGCCTGGACGCGCCGCCGAGGCCAGGATCTGCGCCGCTTCACGGTGCAGGCCCTGGAGCGCCATCTGGAGCGCAAACTGCGCTCGGCGGAGGCCTTGGGCCGGCTGGGCGGATGAAAAGTGCCACAGGGCTGGTAAAATTGGCTCAGTTCCGACCAGAGAGATTTCCACGTGCCTTCATCCATCGCTTCATCGTCCGCGGTTGTGTCCGCTCCCAAGTCCGCTCCGCTCACCTTTCAGGAGCTGCTCTTCCGCTTGCAGAGCTTTTGGGCGGCGCGCGGCTGCGTCCTCCAGCAGCCCTACGACGTTGAAGTGGGCGCGGGCACCATGGCCCCGGAGACCTTTCTGCGCGTGCTGGGGCCCAAGCCCTTTCGCGTCGGCTACGCGCAGCCCTCGCGCCGGCCCGCCGACGGCCGCTACGGCGAGAATCCCAACCGGCTCTTCAAGCACACCCAGTTTCAACTCATCCTCAAGCCGCCGCCGGTCAACGTTCAGGAGCTTTATCTCGAATCCCTGGAAGCCATGGGCATCGACCTCGCACAGCACGACCTGAAGTTTGAGGAGGATAACTGGGAGTGGCCGGCGGGCGGCGCCTGGGGCGTGGGATGGCAGGTCATGCTCGACGGCCTCGAGATTACCCAGTTCACTTACTTCCAGCAGTGCGGCGGCCTCGACCTGGACCCCATCTGCGCCGAGCTGACTTATGGGCTGGAGCGGATTGCCGCGTTCCTTCAGGATGTGGACTCCATCTACGAAATTGTGTGGGCCGTCGATCCGGAGACGGGCGCGCCCGTGACTTATGGTGAAGTCAGGCTGGCCGAGGAGTTGCAGTTTTCGGTTTATAACTTCGAGTTTGCCGACGTGGGCAAGCTCTGGGAGCACTTCAACCTTTACGAAGCCGAGGCGAAGTCGCTGCTCGATCAGGCCGGTGCGCTCTTTGCGAACCAGGACGCAAGCGCGGTCGAGAAGCGCCGCTTTCCGCTGCTGGCCACTTACGAGTTGGCGCTTAAGTGCTCGCACCTTTTCAACCTGCTGGACGCCCGCGGAGCTATCAGCGTTACCGAACGCGTGGGCGTGATTGGGCGCATTCGCGCGCTGGCGGTGGGCGTGGCCAAAGCGTATGCGCTGCAGCAGGTAGTGTGAAGCAGCTTCAAGCCTCCAGCTACTAGCCACTAGCTGCTAGCTTGCTTTGCTCGGGATGGATTTACGGACTTCACAGGCGGAAGAATAAGCTGAAAGCTAGAAGCTAGTAGCTAGAAGCTATTCTTACTGAATCTGGAAAACAGAAAGAAACTCACACCTATGTCGGATTTCTTGTTGGAGATAGGGCTGGAAGAGGTTCCGGCCCGCATGATTGCCGGGGCCGAAGCCGAGCTGGGCAAGCGGGTGAATGATCTGCTCGCGCGCGAGCGGCTGCAAGGCACCGCGGCCAAGCTGACCACTTACTCGACGCCGCGCCGTCTGGCCGTGCTCGTCGAAGATGTTCTGGCGAGTCAAGCCGACACCGAGGAAATGCTGACCGGCCCATCGTGGAAGGTTGCCTTCAAGGACGGAGCGCCGACAGCCGCGGCCCATGCCTTTGCGAAGAAGGCGGGCGTGGCCGTCGAGGCTCTCGAAAAGGTCTCGAACCCCAAGGGCGAGTATGTGGGCGCGACGGTGAAGCGGCTGGGCCGGGCGGCGGCGGAACTGCTGGCCGCGGAGCTGCCCAGGGAAGTTTTCGGCCTCTACTGGGCCAAGAATATGTATTGGCGCGCCGGCAAGCCGGAGCGCTTCGTCAGGCCGGTGCGCTGGGTGGCGGCGTTGCTCGACTCAGAGGTCGTTCCGTTGGAGATTGCAGGCATAGCTGCCGGCAGCGCCAGCCGCGGCCATCGCGTGCTGCACGGCGAAGCTCCCGTCGCGCTGGCCAAGGCGGCGGATTATGCGCAATCTCTGCGCAAGGCATTCGTGGTGGCGGATGTGGCCGAGCGCAGGCAGTCGATCCGCAAGGCGCTCGATGCTGCTACACGCGCGGTTCCCGGCGCATGCTGGCGCGAGGATGCGGCGCTGATGGAGACCGTCGTGCACCTGACCGAGTGGCCCACCGTGGTGCTAGGCGGCTTCGAGCCGGAGTACCTGGCCCTGCCGGAAGAGGTCCTGGTCACCGTGATGCGCGACCACCAGAAGTACTTCGCCGTCGAGGGAGCGGACGGCAAGCTCGCGCCGCATTTCCTCGCCGTGCTCAATACCCAGGTGGACGAGCAGGGCGCGGCGATCATCCGCCACGGCAATGCGCGGGTGCTCCGCGCACGCTTCAAGGATGCGCAGTTCTTCTGGGACTTCGACCAGAAGACGCCCTTGAAGGATCGCGTGGAGGAATTGAAGAACGTCACCTTCCAGAAGGAGTTGGGGAGTTATTACTGGAAGACTGAGCAGAATCTGGCAGCAGCCAGGGCACTTGCGAGGAAAGCCAAATCCGGTGGAGTAACGTTTGACGAAGCCGCACTTCTCAAGGCCGTTGAACTCGCTAAGACTGATCTAACGACCGAGTTGGTAAAGGAATTTACCGAACTGCAGGGCATTATCGGCGGGCTTTACGTGCGTGCACAGTGGAGGGGGGAGGAAGCCATCGCCGCTGCCATCTACTCCCAATACGATCCAGCCTCTATGGAAGATGCGGTTCCGCCGACAGTGGAGGGCCAGTTGCTCGGCCTCGCCGACCGCATTCAAACGATTGTGGCGATGTTCGGTATCGGCATGGCCCCGACCGGCTCGAAAGACCCATTCGCGCTGCGCCGCACTGCGAATGCAATTGTAAAGATTCTTGTCGAGTCTGAGTTGCCGCTAACACTTCGCGATGTGCTGGAATCTTATACTGGAGAAGTACAAACTTTTGATCCGTATACGGCTAACGTCCGACAAGTTACATCTGGGTCATACATTGCGCTCTCTGGAATGAAAGATGTTGATTCAGATAAGACATTGGTAGCTGTCTCGTCCTTTCTCCACGCCTTCCTGCGCGAGCGGCTGAGCTTTTACCTCAACGATGTGCGGGGCTTTGCCTACGACGTGGTGAATGGCGTGCTGGCTGCCGGAGCCGACGATGTGCGCGACGCGATTGCCCGCGCTGAAGCCCTAACGGCAGCCCGCGAGTCTGAGGACTTCGCGGCTGTCTCGGCGGCTTTCAAGCGCATCAAGAACATCCTGCGGCAGGCTGAGGAGAAGGGATTTGCGCTTGGCTCACCGGCGGATGTAACGCTTGCGCCCGAGGCGCAGAAGCTCCTCGATGCGGCGTCGGCTCTGGCGTCGGAGGTTGCAAAGCTGCGTCAGCAGCGGGCCTACGGCGAAGCGCTGGCGGCAATCGCCACGCTGCGTCCGGTGGTGGATGCGTTCTTCGATAAGGTGATGGTGCTCGATCCCGATCCGGTAATTCGTGGAGCGCATCTGGCGCTGATTGATGAAGTGCTGCGCGGCTTCTCCGGCATCGCCGACTTC
>JBEKPA010000339.1:0-3820 GCA_049521195.1 Occallatibacter sp. | reverse complement strand
TTTGGCTCCTCAGGTAGGACTCGAACCTACAACCCTTCGGTTAACAGCCGAATGCTCTGCCATTGAGCTACTGAGGAGTGTCGCGGATCAAATGGGCCACTATCTAAGGTAGCAGAGAGTGTGAAGCGCGTCAAAAACAACGCTAAAAAGGAGAGGGGCAGAGGGAATTGCAGATGGGCCTCCGTCAAGACGCGCTCCGCCGGAGATGAATACCGCTGCAGGCGCGGGCCGCGAAGACGGGCGCCGAAAGCCTGAGCCGGGGATTTGGTATCCTGAACCAAAGAGGAGGCCGAATGTCCCGGATTTCCCGGCTTGAGCGCAGCCAAGTGACCCCGGAAACTGCCGCGCTCTACGACAAAGTCTTTGCCCAGCGCGGCAATGTGCCCAACATGTTCCGGGTGATGGCGCACCGGCCCGAGATCTTCGCGACCATGCAGGCACACTTCGGCGCGGTGCTCAACGGCGGGACGGTCTCAACCAAACTGAAGGAGCTGATCATCGTCCGCACCAGCCAGGTGAACGAGACACCCTACTGCCTGGCCAGCCACACCGCGCTGGCCAAGAAGCTGGGCTGGACCGGCGAGCAGATTGCCCATTTGGCCGAGTGGTCCCAGCGCGACGACTTTAACCCCGCTGAGAAAGCAGCTCTGCGGCTGGCCGAGACCGTCACCCGTGACGCGCACAAGGTGAGCGACGAGCAGTTTGCCGAGTTGCGCAGCTTCTACTCCGAAGGCGAGATTGTGGAACTGCTATGCGCCATTGGCCTCTTCAACTACTTCAACCGCTTCAACGACGCCCTGCGGATGGAGCCGACAAAGCCCGGCGAGGGCGGCTGCGCGGCGCCGGCGGCGGAAGCGGCGGCATCCCAGTAACTTCGATCCACTCTCGCCATGCCGTTGCATCGCCGATTCAGCGGAGTTGAGCCATCGATTCGCGCCGGCTGGCGCAAGCATAGCCTGAGCCTATGATCTAAACCATCCAGCAGTGAAAGAACCACCCAAAACGGAGTCCCCTATCCTCATGAAATTGAAACTGCCCGCGGGTTCATTCCGAGCCTATCTCTTCGACTGCGACGGCACCATCGTCGATTCCATGCCGCTGCACTATGTTGCCTGGAAGACGGCCTTCGCGGAGTGGAATTGCCCTTTTCCCGAAGATCTTTTTTATTCCTGGGGCGGCAAGCCCACGCGAGAGATTATCGCTACACTCAATGAGATGCACGGGCTCGCCATGCCTGTCGAAACCCTCGCCGAGCACAAGGAAGAGCTCTACTTCAAAATGCTTCCTCAGCTCAAGGCTATCCCCGAAGTCATGGAGATCATCGAGGCCGAGCATGGCCGGATTCCCTTTGCCGTAGTTTCCGGCGGCAGGCGAATCTCCGTGACGAAGGCTCTCAGCGCACTGCATTTGATGGACAGATTCGAGACCATCGTCGGTTCGGAGGATTACGTCAACAGCAAGCCTGCCCCGGATGCGTTCCTGGTCGCAGCCGCCCGGCTTGGAGTGGCGCCGGAAGACTGCCTGGTCTTTGAGGACACGGACCTGGGCATTCAGGCGGCAACGGCTGCAGGAATGGCTTCCGTCCGGGTTCCGCAGCCTCACGAACGGCGCTGAGGAACCGGCGCGGCGCGGCACGCGTAATTCTCTGAGGGAAGAGCGAAAGGAGAGGGGATTTCTGTGGCTGCAATCGAAATGGACAAGAACTCGGATGCTTTGCACGCCCGCCCCAAAGCTGAGACCCTGCTCCTGCTGGCCATTGCAGCCGCTGTGACGCTCATTCACCTGCTCACCAATAGCCGCTACGGCTTTCACCGCGACGAACTCCAGTTTCTCAGCGATGCGCGGCATCTTGACTGGGGATTTGTGGCCTATCCGCCACTAACTCCCTTTGTTGAACGCATCAGCCTCGAACTCTTTGGCCTCTCGATGGTGGGGCTGCGGCTTTTTTCGGTCGTCGCGCAGGCAGCGGCCATCGTGGTCACCGGGCTGATGGCGCGGGAGCTGGGCGGCGGACGGCTGGCTCAGGGAACGGCGGCTCTGGCGGTTGCGCTCTCGCCTCTGCCGCTCTTCGAGGGCACGGAGTTTCAGTACACGTCCTTCGATTACCTCTGGTGGGTGCTGATTGCCTACTTTGCGATCCGCCTGCTGAGGTCAGAGAATCCATGCTGGTGGCTGGCTATTGGCGCAACGGTGGGCGTGGGGCTGCTGACCAAGTACTCGATCATCTTTTTCATCGCCGGAATCCTGGGTGGGGTTGCGTTGTCGCGCGCGCGCCGGTTCGTCTTGGGCGGCTGGTTCTGGGCCGGAATTGCCCTGGCGCTCGTGATCTTTCTGCCGAACTTCATTTGGCTGGCGCGCCACGATTTCATCTCCTACCAGTTTCTTCAGCACATCCATGTGCGCGACATGGGCGAAGGCCGCGCCGAAGGCTTCCTGACCGGTCAGTTTTGGATCTGCGTCAACCTGTTCGCCGCCCCACTCTGGCTCGCCGGCCTGATCGCATTCCTTCGCGATAGCCGCTACCGGATGCTGGCCTGGATGTACCTGATCCCGCTCACGATCTTCTTCTTTTCCAAGGGGCGGCACTACTACATGGCTGCGGCATATCCCATGCTGCTTGCCATGGGCGCAGCCGTGGGCGAGCGCTGGGTTATTTCTCTGCCCAGGCTGGGCCGGCGGACGGTCGAGGCAGTGTTCTTCACCGGCCTCGCGGCCTGCGGAGCCTATATCTTTGCGCTGATTCTGCCGCTCCAGCCGGCCGGGCCACTCCGGGATTTCGCACTGCAAAGAAACGGCGACTTGCGCGAGGAGATCGGCTGGCCAGAGCTGGTCAGGACCGTCGCCGGCATCCGCGATTCGCTGCCTCCCGAGCAGCAGTCCAGCGTTGGCGTGCTGGTGGGCAATTACGGCGAGCAGGGGGCAATCGAGATGCTCGGCCCAGCGTACCATTTGCCCGCGCCAATCAGCCTTACCAACTCGGCCTGGCTGCGCGGGTATCCCACCCCGCCGCCAACCACGCTCATCGTGGTCGGCGTTTCGCGCGAAGACGTCGACAAGATATTCACCGGATGCAGACTCGCCGGCCACAACGGCAACTCCGAAGGCGTGAAGAACGAGGAGAGTCAGTATCACCCTGACATTTTTGTCTGTGGCGGCCCGCGTTTGCCCTGGCCGGATTTCTGGAAGAAATACCAATCGTTCGGTTGAGATGGTCTTCGATCGTCAATAGAGCAGCACAGCCACGCGGTAAGCCGTGAACGAGCCGGTGAGGTTCTGGGCCGGGCAACTGCCCACGGCGGCCTCGCGATACTGGCCCGAGCCAAGCTTTTCAACCAACTGCCACGGCAGCCGGCTCAGGTCCGCGCCCTGCCAGAGCATCAGAAAGCCCGGCTCCTTGCCGCGCGTGCTGTTCCTGTCGTCAACGCAGAGGGCTCGGGCATCCCTCGAGTCGCTCAGCAGGGCGACGCCACTGGGACGCAACAAACCGGCAACAGCAGCCTCCACCTGGCCCTGCGTAAACACGGGTACGGCGCGGTCATAGTCGGCCACCGCATACAGTCCCTGGCGGCCTGCCACAACGGCCACTCCGATGCGATCGACATCGGGGCTCAGCAGGTTGGCGCGGTGGTCGCGGGAGCGCATCCAGGCGCTGTGGATCGAGGCCGGCGTCTGAGCGACGGCGACGTTCTCCTCCAGCACGCTGAAGTGCGCGCCAGCCAGCGCGGCGCGCTGTTCAACATCCGGCTCGCCGGCATAGCGGTGGGCGATTGCCCCCTCGGCAACCATGCGCATGCAGTGCTGGCGGGCGGACTCGGCCAGC
>JBEKPA010000338.1:0-3861 GCA_049521195.1 Occallatibacter sp. | reverse complement strand
CGCCGACGAGTACCAGCGAGAGGGATTCAGATGGCTTCGTCGGAGAAGCGAATCAACCGATCACGTCTCCACCCTCTGTCGTGACAAGACTACCAGAGGATGCGGCGCGGCTGCGCCGTGTCTTCATCAGTCATGGTAAGAACCGCGCGCTGATCGAGCCGATCAAAAAATTGCTCCTGTTCGGGGAGTTCGTGCCAGTCGCAGAGATCGAGAACCAGACAGTCTCGCAGCCAGTACCCACGAAGGTCATGACCGGTATGCGATCTTGTGGCGCGGCGATCATTCACGTCGAGGATGAGCGACGCATCTCGGATGATAAAGGCGAGGTGCATGTCATGCTCAACGAAAACGTGCTGATCGAGATCGGCGCGGCGATGGCGCTGTACGGTGATCGCTTCATCTTGGTCGTGAAGGAAGGTGTAAAGTTGCCGTCGAACCTGCAGGGACTCTTACAGTTACGCTACAAAGGCGACACGCTCGACGTGAACGAGACGGTAGCGCTCATGGAGGCGATGAAGGACATGAAGGGTCGGTCGTTGCCGCCGACCGGATAAAAATTTATGGTTCCGTCGTCTAACGGATAAGACGCCGATCAGGTCTTAAGGCTTCGCTGACAACGACCCCTCCCAGCGGAGATTGTCATCGAAGCCTTCCCTCGGAGATGCGGGTTCAATTCCGGCCGGGACCTATCACTTTAAACGATCGAGCCGACAAACGCAAAATCGCGGGCAGCCCATCTTTTCCCCGCCCGTTCTACTTTCCCGTTCTAAAACGGTGGGTGGCGGGCGGCGCATCCTTGATTTCGCACCAATGAGGGTGCCCCATCTTCGCGATCCGCCGCCGCGGATTTTTTGTCGCAAGGGTGGGAGAGCACGCGCTCAGTAGGAGAGCGATCGGAGTTAACGGGGCAGGTTCCGGGCGGAGGGTAGTCGGGGCATCAACTAAGAGCTTATCCGTAAATTGCTGATTCTGTAGCGCCGCTCTCCAGAGCGGCTGTCGTGCAGGTCTCCAGACCTGCACTCATCGCCTCTGGCGGCTTGGAAGCCACCAGTACAGCCGGTCTGGAGACCGGCGCTACAATTTGCGGATAGGCTCTAATTGAGAGTGCCGGGAAGCTGAAAGTCGACTCCTGCGTCTTGATTCACTTTCGCCGTAGCGGCGAGGTCGAGCTGGTCCGTTGGGATAACGCGGAGGCGCTGGTCGCGGACGTAAAGCGTGGTCCGGGTCAGAATGTAGTTATGAATCTGCTCAGGGGGGCGGCCGTCTTTGAAGACGAGCGTGACCGCTTCCGCGCTTTCCGGGGCCGGGGACGGTTGCGCCCGATCGGAAGGCGGCGGGTAAGGCATACGAGGCGGCGGCTGCTCCTGAGGGGCGGATTCCGCATCGTAGCCATAGGGTCCATCGGGTCCCGCGGGAGCGGAGCTCGGTGAGGCCGCGGAATCGTCATAGCCCATGTCGTACGGGTAGGCGACGGAATAGGGGCCGATCAAGCCTGAAAGACCGTAGACCGGGACGCCGTAGCGTACTCCCGCTCCGTAAGACGGCCGGTAAGGATTTCGGGTGCGCCGGGATCCGGTATAGGGCGGGCGAGCGATGAAGCTGCCGGCAGCTCCTCTCTGCAAGCCGCGGGCCGCGCTGGAAGACCTGCGGCTCGAACCGGGAGAAGCTGTGAATCGACTGGGAGCGGAACGGCTGAACCCTCCGCGAAACGCCGGTGCGGAGCGGCCCGAGAAGCCGCCGCGCGATGCGCCATGCTGGGCGCAGACCGGAAGCGCAAACCCGATCACAAGCAGCGCAACCGCGGCGAGACGCCTCATGAAGACATAGTACGCCGTTTTTTGGTCAAGGGTGGGATGCAGCGCCGTTCGTTCGCCTATCCAACTGTGCAGCCTCGACAGCCGCGAGCATGGGTTCCTGGCCGAAGCTATCTCAAGCGGCGGCATTCGTCGCCGGTGCTAGAGTGGTTTCATACCCACTCTTTTGCCGGAGTTCGACTTCTTGCCGGGTTTTCGTCCGCTTCTCGTGGTGCTTCTCGCTCTGCCTGCCGTCGCCCACGCCGCATCGCGCTTGCAGGCCGCGCCCGTGCCGGCGGAGATGCGCTCGACGGCCTTCACCGTCACCGTGAACGGCCAGGCGGTGGACGTGGCCCACGCGGCGGCGAGTTATGAATACGTCAGCTTCGATGCGACCGGGCCGGTGGATGTGGCCATCACCGCCGCCGAAGCCGGCTTCTGGGACAAGGGCGTAGAAATTCAGCCCTGGCGGCTGGGCCTGCGCCCCACGCGGCAGGGCCAGACCATCCACTTCCGGCTCGTTGGGCCGGCGAAGCTCTCCATCTCCCGGCCGGGCGACTTCCTGAACCATGCTGCGATGCTGTTTCTTTTCGCCGGCACGCCGCCCCTGCCTCCGCCGCGCGGCCCCAACGTCCACATTGTGCCGGCGGGCGTTCTGCGCGAGAACCTCAACCCCAAGAGCGGCGACACCTACTACCTGGCCCCCGGCTCGTACCTCTTCGGCAGCCTGAACTTGTGGAAGGTGCACGACGTGAAGATCCTGGGGCGGGGAACGATCGTGTATGACGGACCGCAGGACCCCAACAACGACGAGGGCTGGCTACAGAAGCCCGACTGGCACTGCATCGGCGCGCTCGAAGCGCATAACGTAGAGATTGACGGCCTGACCTGCATCGTACGCTCACGGACCTGGTCCATCCAGATGAAGGATTCTACGGGGCTAACCTTCGACGACCTGCGCGTCATCGGCGGCAACCCCGGCAACGCCAACCAGGACGGCATGGACTGGCTGGGCGGCGGCGACTCGGTGATTCGCGACGCCTTTCTGCGCACCTCGGACGACGTTTTCGCCATGCAGGGCAACTGGGACGGCTACTCCGACGAGGAGTTGCTGCGGCCGGGCAACGATGTACAGAACATCCTGATCGAGAACAGCGTGGTCTCCACCAGCATCTCCAACATCGTGCGCGCCGGGTGGCCGCGCAAGACCTTCAACTCGCGCAACTTCACGCTGCGCGACTCTGATGTTCTGCATGGAGGAATCGGCGCCTGCGGCCAGACCTTCGGCCTGCTCGGCTTCTGGGGCGCGAACAACGCCAAGGGCGACCACTCCAATTACACCTTCGAGAATCTTTTTCTCGACGACTGGTACTCCCTCGTGCAGATGGAGCAGGAATACCCAGGGCTGCACGGCTTTACCTTCCGCAATATCTGGGCGCTGGACCAGCCGCCGCTCACCGGTTCGACGATGATCGGTGACGTGGCCGGGGTGACCTTCGACAATGTGAAGTACGGCCAGACCCGCGCCGCCGCCGATGCCGACCTGCCGCTGGTGGTATCCGCCGGCGCACAGCCGCCGCAGTTCACCGCAAGCCACAGCCCGGTTGCCGCGTTCACATTCGATCCCATGGTCTTTGCGCCCGGGCAGAAGGTGGCGTTCACGGCGCAGGCGTCGCCCGGCGCGCGCTACACGTGGCTCTTCGGCGACGGAATCCAAGCTCACGGCCGCAAGGTGCGCCACAGCTTTCCCGACGCCGAGGGCACCGAACTCGACGGAGCAGCAAAGGGAGCGGGCCGCTTCAGGGTTCTGCTTCGCGCGGAGGGTCCGCAAGCCAACGCCGATTCGTCCATCGAGGATTGGGCTGGCCAGGGAGTGGTAGCCGTGGCCCGCTGGCACGAAGCCGCTGCCGAAGCCGGCCCCGAAGTGCCCGGCCTCGCCTGGCAGATCTTCCCCGGAGAGTGGACCGAACTGCCAAACCTGGCCGCCGAGCGCGCGGTCCTCAGCGGCGAATCGCCCAACCTGCGCGCCGATCCCCAGGGGTTTACGCATTATGCCGCCGCCTGGGAC
>JBEKPA010000337.1:0-3877 GCA_049521195.1 Occallatibacter sp. | reverse complement strand
CATGCAGGCTTCCCGAACGCGGCCACATCGGCATCTTCAATCGATCCTATTACGAGGAAGTGCTGGTCGTTCGCGTGCATCCGGAGATTCTTCGCAGCCAGGGGCTGTTGGAGGAGTTGCGCGATGAGAAGACAACCTGGGAGGAGCGGTATCGCTCCATCGTCGATTTTGAGAACCATCTCTATCGAAATGGCACGCGGACCATCAAGATATTCCTTCACCTTTCGCACGAAGAACAGCGAACGCGATTCCTCGAACGAATTGATGAGCCGGAGAACAATTGGAAGTTCAGTTTCGCGGACATTCACGAAAGGAAGTACTGGAAGCAATACATGGAGGCTTATGAGGCTTGCCTGGAGTCAACCAGCACCCGCCACGCCCCCTGGTACGTTGTTCCCGCCGACGACAAAGAGAACGCCCGCCTGATTGTCTCAGCGATTCTTCTGGACGCGCTCGGCGAGCTCAAGATGGCCTATCCCAAGACCACCCCGAAACGCCGGCAGGAGCTGCAATCCATCCGCGAGCTGCTGGAAAAGTAGCGCTGTCCACGCGAATACTCGCGAAACCACAGCGCTGGCTGATTTCGCGGCTCACCGCGTCCGAGATCACAATGCCGTAGCGGCTACACCCCACCTCAGGCCGCCTAAGCCTGTTACTTTTCAGTGTTGGCGTTAACGGCAGGACGGTTGGACGAGGGGGATTTTGGTCTGGCTCACAGGAAAGAAAGTCAAGGGTTGTGCCAAGAGCCGTTTGCAGCAATAAGTGCGTCCGCTTCTTTCGGCCCCCAACTGTGCCGCTTGTAGGGGCGAACCCGATGGTGGGTTTTGAGAACCGGTTCGACCACCGCCCAGGCAGCTTCCACCGCATCTTCTCGCGTGAAGAGCGCCCCATCTCCGATCATGGCATCGCTCAAAAGCCGCTCGTAGGGCGCTTCCGCGCCAGGCTGTTCCTCCAGCAAATACAGCTCACGCTGATCCCCGACGAACTCCTTTCCTGCCAGCTTGACGCGGGCGGCAAGCGCGACGGCGGAGCTAGGGGAGAGCCGGAAGCGAATGTAGTTGGACCGGCCATTCTCCGGAGCGGAGTCCTCGAAAAGCCTCTGCGGCGGCGCCTTCAGCTCCACCAGAACTTCGGTTGCGGTTTTTGGAAGATATTTTCCGGAGCGCAAGTACCACGGCACCCCTTCCCAGCGCCATGAGTCGATGAGAAGCCGCAGTGCACAGAAAGTCTCGACATCGGATCGCTTCGCCACGTCCGGCTCATCGCGGTAGCCGGTGTACTGGCCGCGCACCACGTCGTCGCGTTTCAGCGGGCGCATGGCGCGAAAGACTTTGGCCTTCTCAGTGTGTACGGCGCCAAAGTCCCTGCCAGCCGGCGGCTCCATGGCTAGCAGCGCGACAATCTGAAAGAGGTGGTTCTGGATCACGTCGCGTAGGCAGCCGGCAGTTTCGTAAAATGCGCCGCGATTGCCGACGCCGAAGTTTTCCGACAGGGTTATCTGAACGCTGGCGACGAAATTGCGGTTCCAGATCGGCTCCAGGAATGAATTCGCGAAACGGAAGTACAGAATATTCATGATCGCTTCCTTGCCAAGGAAGTGATCGATGCGGAAGATAGCGTCTTCAGGAAAGACCGTATGCGCGACGCGGTTGAGCTTCCGCGCCGAGGCAAGATCGCGCCCGAAGGGTTTTTCGACAATCACGCGCGCATTCTCGGCCAGGTTCGCGGCCCCAAGCCCTTTGATCACCGTCTCGAAGAGCGAAGGCGGGATGGCCAGATAGTGCGCCGGACGCCGAGAGCCGCTCAATGCTTTTTTGATGGCCACGAATGTCTCCGGCGCATGATAGTCCCCGCTCACATACTTGAGCTGGGAGAGCAGATGGTCAAGCGCGCGCTGGTCATCGATCCCGCCGGATCGCTTGATGCTGTCTGTCGCGCGCTTGTGCAGACGCGCCAGACTCCACTTTGGAAACGCTACGCCAATCACAGGTACATCGAGGCTGCCGTGCTTTGCCATTGCGTAGAGCGCCGGAAGGATCTTCTTGTGGGCTAGATCTCCCGTCACGCCAAAGACCACCAACGCGTCGGAGTGGGGTGCGGTCATCGCGCGCCTTCCGTCCTCGCGGCTTTCTCCTCATGGCCGCCGAACTGAAAACGAAGCGCGGAAAGCAACTTGTCGGCAAAGTCGTCATCGCCACGCGAACTGAAGCGTTCAAACAATGCTGCACTGAGTACAGGAGCCGGAACCGACTCATCGATTGCAGCCGTTATCGTCCAGCGCCCCTCGCCCGAGTCCGATACACGGCCGGCAAACTTGGCCAGATCCGGGCTGTCGAGGAGGGCTATTGCGGTCAGATCGAGCAGCCACGATGCGATGACAGTGCCACGGCGCCAGACTTCGCTGATGTCCGCCAGATTTAGGTCGTAGGCATAGTGTTCGGGATGGCGCAGAGGGGTGGTTTCGGCATCCACGGCACGCGACTGCTTGCCGGCGTTGGCATGGCGAAGGATATTCAACCCCTCCGCATAGGCGGCCATCATGCCATATTCGATCCCGTTGTGGACCATCTTGACGAAGTGGCCCGCGCCGCTGGGGCCGCAGTGCAGGTAGCCGTGTTCGGCGGTTCCACCCAGTCTTTCTCGTCCAGGCGTGCGCGGCGCCGACTCAATGCTGGGGGCCAATGCCGCAAAGATGGGGTCGGTGCGCCGGACAACCGTTTCATCTCCGCCGATCATCAGGCAGTAGCCCCGCTCCGCTCCCCATACCCCGCCGCTCGTCCCCACGTCCACATAGTGGATGCCCTTTGCGCTCAATTCGGCAGCGCGGCGAATGTCGTCATGGTAGTAGGAGTTGCCACCGTCGATGACCACATCGTCCTTGCCGAGAAATGGGATGAGCGCCTTCAGTGTCGAATCGACTACAGCGGCCGGCACCATCATCCAGACGGTGCGCGGCCCGTTGAGCTTCTTTGCCAGGTCCCCCAACGAGGTTGCCGCGACCGCGCCCTCTTTGGCGAGTGCCTCGGCAGCCTGCGGCTCAAGGTCGTAAACGACGCACTGGTGGCCGGCGCGCAGAAGGCGCCTCGTCATATTGGTTCCCATCCGGCCCAGCCCAACCATTCCAACTTCCATGTGGTTATCCTCTCCGAGACATCCGGTCACAATTTGGACGTCATGATTTCGCGCACTGTAACGTGACGATTTCCAACTCAAGTGCCCGACATCTGTTGTGTTGATGCTCCTGTTTCATTCGAATGCTGTCACCGCTGCCACAGGACATTCGCGGCTTCCAATGGGATAGCTAATCCTTTGAACCGCGGCATCAACCGTGCAGTGTAGTCTGCGGCAGGACGGGCCGACGGAACGTTCGCGCCATAGACTTGAACAGTTGTGACGCCCGCCTGTTGACTGATGCGCTTCATCTCCTGGCGGACCGGCGGCGCGCCATCGATGCCGTCGGCGTAAAGTTCGACTCGCACTGCATTCGGGCTGAGACCGTTGAGATCGACCTGAACCTCAATGGTGTGCCGGCTCGCATCGGTTTCCACCTTCATCTCGCCAAAGCTCAGAGTATCCCACTTCTGTTCTATAGCCTGTCGCCACTCGGCGATCTTTCGGCCTGCCGCACCTTGATTTGCGGCGCGGATTTCGTAAGCCCCTGCAGCCGGGAGATAGTACTCCTCGGTGTATTGACGAACCGCGCGGTTTGCTGAAAAGCGCGGCGCCAACTGCGCCATGCTCTCCCGCATCCGCGCTACCCAGGCCGTCGGAATGTTCTCTTCGTCGCGGGCATAAAACTCCGCCGCCACTTCGCGTTCGAGCAGGCCATAGAGCGCATCGGCCTCAGCGGCATTCCAAGCTGGATCGTCGCCATGTT
>JBEKPA010000336.1:0-3897 GCA_049521195.1 Occallatibacter sp. | reverse complement strand
GTCCAGTTCGGCGGGCAGACTCCTCTGAATCTTGCCCAGCGGCTGCGCGCCGCCGGCGTGCCCATCATCGGCACGTCGCCAGAGTCCATCGATCTAGCCGAGGATCGCAAGCGTTTCGGCAAGCTGCTAGACGAGTTGAAGATTCCGCAGCCTGCGGGCGGCACGGCTACCAGCGTGGAAGAGGCTCTGGCCGTCGGCGAGCGCATCGAGTACCCGGTGCTGGTTAGGCCCAGCTACGTGCTCGGCGGCCGGGCCATGGTGATTGCGTACGACGCCGAGGCGGTGAAACTCTACATGCGCCAGGCGGTCGAGTACTCGCAGGAGCGGCCGGTGCTGGTCGATCACTTTCTGGAGAACGCCATCGAAGTGGATGTGGACGCGCTCTGCGACTCGGAGGACGTGATTATTGCCGGCATTATGCAGCACATTGAAGAGGCCGGCATCCACTCCGGCGATTCGTCCTGCGTGCTGCCCGCGGTCAGCATCCGCAAAGAGACGCTGGAGACGCTGCGCGCCTACACGCGCAAGCTGGCCCTGGCGCTCGAAGTAGTTGGCTTGGTCAATCTGCAGTTCGCCATTCAGCGCGATGCCGAGGGACAGGATCACGTTTATGTGATAGAGGTGAACCCGCGCGCCTCGCGCACCGTGCCTTACGTCTCGAAGGCTACCGGCATTCCGCTGGCCAAGGTCGCTGCGCGGCTGATGACCGGGCGCAAACTGCGCGATCTGCTGCCGGCTCAGCTTGCCAGCGGCCTGGACCTGGGAACCGGAACGCATTTCTACGTGAAGTCGCCGGTCTTTCCGTGGTCGAAGTTTGGCGGCGTCGATACGGTTTTGGGTCCGGAGATGAAGTCCACCGGCGAGGTGATGGGCGTGGCGGCCAGCTTTGGCGAGGCCTTTGCCAAGGCGCAACTCTCGGCGGGGCACGTGTTGCCCACCGGCGGCACGGTCTTCTTCAGCGTCAACGACCATGACAAGCCGGCGGCCATGGACCTGGCTCGCCGCTACGTGGATCTGGGCTTCAAGATCGTAGCCACCGAGGGCACGGCCGACGTGCTGGAGCGCGGCAGACTGAGCGTCGAACGGGTCTTCAAGGTCCACGAGGGAAGGCCGAACGTGGTCGATCTGATCAAGGGCGACCGCATTCAGTTGATCGTCAACACCCCGCGCGGCCAGGACACCATCTTCGATGAGAAGGCCATTCGGCGAGCAGCGGTGCTGGCGCGGATTCCCACCATCACCACTATCGCCGCCGCGCAGGCCGCCGTCGAGGGCATCGCCTCCATGCAGCGCCGCCAGACCACGGTCTACGCCCTGCAGCAGCTCCATGCGGAGACTGGCGCCTGAAAGCCAGGTGATCCGCCGGACCGCGCCACCCATTCCGGGCGGACCGTGCCGACTCAGGTTCCGCAGCTGAGGTTCTACAATCGAACCATGCTGATGGAAGGCATCTTTGCCGCGGTTCCCACGCCGTTTTATCCCGATGAGCGGGTTTATTTTCGCAAACTTGAGGCCAATATGGCCCGCTACTCGCGCAGCTTGCTGGCGGGAATGCTGCTGCTGGGGTCCACCGGCGAGGCGTCCATGCTGGACGACGCCGAATCCCGCGACGTTTTGCGCGTGGCAGCGGAGGCGGCGGCTCCGGAGAAGGTGCTTATCGCCGGGGTGGGGCGCGAAAGCGTGAAGGCCACCGTGGAGCTGGCGGAGACGGCGGCGCGCTTCCGCTACGATGCGGTTCTGGTTCGCACCCCTACCTATTACGCCAGCCAGATGTCTCCGGCAGCCGTTCTGCACTACTTCCGCAGCGTTGCCGACCGCTCGCCCTTGCCGGTTCTGCTCTACAACATTCCTCGCTGCGTGCCTTACGACATTCCCATCGATCTGGTTGCCGAGCTGGCCCAGCACCCGAACATCGTCGCCATCAAGGACTCCAGCGGCAGCGTGGAGCGGATTCGCGCCGCCGTCGAGGCCACCCGCACGACGCCCCGGCGCACCGTCACCGTTACGCCAGTCTTTGAAGCGGTGACCGGGCGCATGTTGGCGCCGAGGGCCGAAGCCAATGCTGGCGGCAGTTTTGTCTCCGCCGGCGCGCTGGCCGGTGGCAGTGGCGAGATCCTCGCCGTTGCTCCTCCGGTCGCGCCGGTCAAAACGCGAACAAGGGAGGTCGGCTTTCAGGTGCTTACCGGCTCGACCGCAGGGCTGCTGGAATCTCTTGAGGCGGGCGCAGCCGGGGCGATTCTCGGCTTTGCGGCCTGCGCACCGCAAGCCTGCCAGGAGGTTTATCTCGCGTGGAAAGATCACGACTTGAAACTCGCGCAAGAGAAGCAGACGCGGATTGCCGGTCCCAGTGTGCGCATCGTTGGTGAATTGGGAATCAGTGGCGCGAAGTACGCTTGTGACTTCAACGGCTACTACGGAGGCCGCGCCCGCGCTCCACTCCTCCCAGTCTCAGCAGCGGAGAAGGCGGAAATAGAGGGTTTGCTGGCCAGAATTCGCAATTAGCCAGCCGTGGCCAGCAGATTGGCAATGTCCGATAACGGATATTCTGTATACTCGCGCCGCGGCGATTTCCAATCTAGAATCTCTTCATGGCACACGAGCCCAAATCCGCCCTGGTTCTGAGTCATATCGCATTCGAGGATCTGGGTACGCTCGATTCCCCGCTTCGCCAGCGCGGCTTCTCCATCGAGTGTGCCAGTGCATCCACAGTGCACTTTCCTCTGCCGCAAGCTGAAACCTGCGACCTGCTGGTGGTGCTGGGCGGGCCTATCGGGGTCTACGAGCACCAGGAATATCCGTTCTTGACGGACGAGATCGCTTTGATTCGGAAACGGCTGGCGGCGCGTAGGCCGATCCTGGGCATTTGCCTGGGCGCACAACTGATGGCGGCGGCGCTCGGCGCACGAGTCTTCCCTGGCGAGAATGGCAAGGAGATCGGCTGGTCTCCGATTCAGGCTGCTCCCAATGCGCAAACACCCCCGTGGTTTGCCCCGCTGCTCAGCCCTGGATTATCCGTCTTCCATTGGCATGGGGACACCTTCGACCTGCCGGCCGGCGCGATCCACTTGGCAAGGACCGAAGCGTATTCAAATCAAGCATTTGCCATGGGAGATTTCGCGCTGGCATTGCAGTTTCACCCCGAAGTCACCGCCGCCGACCTGGAAAGCTGGTATGTGGGCCACGCCTGCGAGCTGCACCATGCCGGAATCGCTGTGGAGAGTCTCCGCGCTGCCGCCCGCGAACGCGCGCCCGCGCTAGAAGCGGCTGCGGCGCGGTTCTGGAATCTCTGGCTGGATCACATCTTAACCGCCAATTTATGAGCCCTCCGCATTATGGGCTTTCGTCTCGCGACGCTGTTCCAGGAACTCCGAAACTGCCAAACAACCATATAGAGTGCAAACGATTGAAGTGATCCAAACAGCAAGACGGTCCCCATGCGAAAGCAAAGATAGAATCCAGAAAACGCCCCAAAGTAATGCGACTTGCAGAGCCCGAACAGCACGATTGCGCCTCAGCCGTTCAGGTCCAACAATAAAGAATAGGGCAATCAGGCAATACGTGATCGAGCCCAGAACGATTCCTGCGGCGGGGACTTGTTGGCACAATTTTTGAAACTCAAAACACAATCCTACAAACCCGCCTCCAAGAAAGAACGCAGCGAGAAGCCTCATCGCTAAATCTCTATTCATTCGATCCATGGCGCGTCCTGCCTCGGCTACATCTTATACCGCCCCAGGTCCTCGTCGTTCAGGCCTTCAAGCCAGCCGCGCAATTGCTCGGCGGTGGGGCCTTCGGGCGGGCCGGATGTGTTCAGCTTGGCGGTCTGCATCACTTGCTCGGAGACGTAGATCGGACAATCCGAGCGCAGGGCCAGCGCGATGGCATCTGAAGGCCGGG
>JBEKPA010000335.1:0-3902 GCA_049521195.1 Occallatibacter sp. | reverse complement strand
AATGCGGATGAGATTGTGGTGGCTGAGATCAAGGCGGCCGGACTCTATTCAGCGATCTGGCAGAGCTTTGCCGTGCTGCTGCCGGTGATGAGCGTGGGCGTGATGGGCGACCAGCGGACCTATGCGTACACCGCGGCGGTGCGGGCCGTGCATTCTGAAGACGGCATGACCGCCGACTGGACCCCACTGCCCTACGAGGTGCTGAAGCGCATCTCCAGCCGCATTGTGAACGAGGTGCGCGGCATCAACCGCGTCGTCTACGACATTACCTCCAAGCCGCCGGGGACGATCGAGTGGGAGTAGTGCTGGCCGCACAGGCGGGAGCGCCTGCGGAGTAGTTTCTTGCCGTCATCTGCCATATATTGAGAAATATGCCATAATGTAGACGAGGTGGCAAATGTTAACTGAAACGGTAGTTCTTGGAGAGAGTGGCAGGGTTGTTCTCCCTGCGGCAATCCGTAAGGAGCTTGGCCTCAAGGCTGGAGACCGCCTGACCGTCAGCAGTGATCGGGGCGCGATCCGGATTCTGAGCAGAAAGATGGCTCTGGCCAGCATCCGGGCCGGAATCATTAAGCAACGTGGGAGCCTCGATGGAATTCTGGACGAGTTCCTAGAGGAACGGCGTGAGGAAGCGGCCCGTGAATAGGATTGTTCTGGATGCTTCTGCTGTTCTGGCGATGATTTTGAATGAGTCGAGCGGTGAACGTGTGTACGCGTTGCTGGATGCCTTGGAGTTGGGCTCCGATGCAGAGGTGTTCATCAGTTCAGTGAACTGGTGCGAGATTCTGACGCGGATGCAGAGAGAGAATCTGCTACTCCACGGAGATGACCTTTCGGCGGTTCTCGCAGGCGTCGAATTGGTTCCCTTTGGCCGGACCGAGGCGGAGGTAGCGGCTGCATATACGCATGTCAGTCGAGCGCTTTCGCTCGGAGATCGAGCTTGTCTGGCGCTGGCAAAAAGCAAACAGGCCACAGCATGGACGACCGAGCGCCTTTGGTGCCAGTTCCCGGTTGATGTGCCGGTCGAGCTGATTCGTGGCTGAAGGCCGTCGGCTCCCGTCGGTTCAGTCTCAACAGGATTCATTCGCTGGCGGGCTGCGTCCTCAACGCGGCCACCTGGCGGCTGAGCGCGTCGATCCGCTCCATCAGCTCGGCGTGGCGCTTGTCGGCGGCGGAGGGGTCGAAGGCCTCCACATAAAAAGTGCCGTTGGGTTCAAGCTGGCACCTGCGCACCTGGTGGAAGTCCTCGAAGCCCTGTTTGTGGATGACCGAAAGCAGCTCCTCCTGGGTCAGCGACTCACGCTGCATAGTGCGCCGGTCGAGCTGGCCGTCGAGGACCAGAACGGCGGAGCGGCCTTCGAGCGCGCGTGTGAGGCGCTGCGAGCGGAAGAGCACTCGAACGATCAGCCAGTTGATGGCCAGCAGCCCAAAGGCGCCGATCACTCCGCCGGTCACCGAGTTGTCGTCGCCGATGATGGCGTTCTGCACGGTGTTGGAGAGCGAAAGCAGAACGACCAGATCGAAGGGGTTGAGCTGGGCCAGTTCGCGCTTGCCGAAGAGGCGCAGCAGCACCACCAGCACCAGGTAGACGATCACCGGACGCGCCAGCTTCTCCAGAATGGGAAGCGGCAGGTGGAACATGCTGTCAAAGATGATTGAGTGGGGCATGGAACGAGGTTAGAACAGGGAACGGGGAACGGCAATCGAAACAAAGATCGCAGCCGCGATAGCTCGCGGTCTCAGCTCAATGGCTTCTCTGAAGCAGCTTCACGCCCCGGCCGCGACCCTGTTCTTGAAGAAATCGAGCGACATTGCCAGGCCTTCCTTGAGCGAGATTCGCGGCTCCCAACCCAGCAGGGCGCGGGCTTTTGCAATGTCGGGGCAACGGCGCGTGGGGTCGTCCTCGGGCAAGGCTTCGAGGCACATTTCGCTCTTCGAACCGGTAACTTCCAGGATTGCCTGCGCCACTTCGAGGATGGTGAATTCGTCCGGGTTGCCGATGTTCACCGGCAGATGTTCGCTGGAGCGCGAGAGGCGCAGGATGCCTTCGATCAGGTCGTCCACATAGCAGAAGCTGCGCGTCTGGCTGCCGTCGCCGTAAATCGTGATCGGCTCGCCGCGCAGAGCCTGCATCATGAAGTTCGAGACAACCCGGCCGTCGCTGGGATGCAGGCGCGGCCCATAGGTGTTGAAGATGCGAACCAGGTGGGTGTTCACGCCGCGATAGCGGTGATAGGCCATCACCAGCGCCTCGGCGTAGCGCTTGGCCTCGTCGTAGACCGAGCGCGGGCCGACCGGGTTCACATGGCCCCAGTATTCCTCTGTCTGCGGATGCTGGAGCGGGTCGCCGTAGCACTCCGAGGTGGAGGCATGGAGAAAGCCGGCGCCGTACTTGGCCGCGATCTCAAGGGTATTCTCGACGCCGGCAGAGCCCACGCGCAGGGTCTCGATGCCCAGGCGGAGATACTCCGGCGGGCTGGCCGGAGAAGCAAAGTTGAAGACGTAGTCAACCGGACCCAGATCGAAGGGCTGGCAGATGTCGCGCTCTTCAAACTGAAAGCGCGGCTCGGCAGCCAGGTGAGCAATGTTCTCGCGATCGCCGGTGGAGAGGTTGTCTACGCCGGCAACGGTATGGCCCTCCGCCAACAGCCGGTCTGCGAGATGAGAACCCAGAAATCCGGCAGCGCCGGTTACCAATACGCGCATGGCTGACTTTCTAACTCCGTAACTCAGGTATTGAGCCAGATTGACTAAACTTCTCATCGGTCCGGTGAGCGGCACTGGGGGAAACTGACAGTTACTCCACCACGCTTCGCGGCAGTTACAACGCCACGCTCCGCGGCTTTCCCTGCTGCGCCTGATAACTTGCCGGCCGGCCCACGCTGACATAGGTGAATCCATGGTCCAGCATATCTTGGGGCTTGTAAAGGTTGCGGCCGTCGATCACGATGGGAAAGCGAACGGCATCGTTGAGCCGCACCAGGTCGATCTGCGCAAACTCCTTCCAGTCGGTCAAGATCAGCACCGCGTCGGCGTCCTTGGCAGCTTCGTAGACGCCGGCGGCATAGCGCAGCTTCCCCGAGGGCGGCAGCACTGCCTTGGCGCGCTCCATGGCCGCCGGATCGTAAGCCGTGACCGTGGCGCCCGCTTCCAGCAGTCTCCTGATAATCTCGATGGCCGGAGACTCGCGAATGTCGTCGGTATTGCCCTTGAAGGCCAATCCCAGCGCCGCCAGCCGCTTGCCGGGCAGCGTCCACAGCGCCGAGAGCACCTTGTTGAAGAAGATATCCTTTTGCGTTTCGTTGATCTTGCGGACCTCCTGGAGCAGTTCGAAGTTCACGCCGCGCTGTTGGGCCACCCAGTGGAAGGCGGCCACATCCTTTGGGAAACAGGAGCCGCCGTAACCCAGGCCGGCGCGCAGAAACCCCGGGCCGATGCGCCTGTCCAGGCCCAGGCCGGCGGCAATGTCCTCGATGTCGCCGTCTACGGCTTCGGCCAGGTTGGCCACCGCATTGATAAAGGATATCTTCAAGGCCAGGAAGGCATTGGAGGCGTGCTTGATGAGCTCGGAGCTCTGCGCCGAGGTGATGAGCAATTTCGCCGGATTCGCCGCGCTCAAGGCGCCAGGGAGTGCGCCGGGTTGGGCGTAATAGCTGCCCCCAGCGAGCGGCTCATAGATGCGCCGCAGCAGATTGGCGGAGCGCTCCGTGCTGGCGCCCACCACAATGCGGTCGGGGTGCAGGAAGTCGATGACCGCCGTGCCTTCGCGCAGGAACTCAGGATTCGAGACTACGTCGAAGTTCTGCGTATCGACGCCATGACGGCAAAGCACGCGCCTGATCCACTCGTTGGTGTAGACCGGAACCGTGCTCTTCTCCACGATCACTTTGTAGTCCTTGATA
>JBEKPA010000334.1:0-3932 GCA_049521195.1 Occallatibacter sp. | reverse complement strand
GGGGTTGGCTTCCAGGTGGCCTCTAATGGCGCCCTTACGCAGCTCTCCAGCACCTTTTCTACTGGAAGCGAACCTACCGGGTTGGCCGAGGACAACACGGACGGCTTCGTACTAGTGGTGTCCGGTCTCGGCAGCCCGGACTTCGATGCTTACTCGTTCAGCAGCTCAACCGGCTTACTGACCTCCGGCATTTCTTCCAGCAGCACCGGCACAAATTCTGTCGCCATCGTCGCCGTGCCGTAGAAGGCAGGGAACAGGGACAAGGGACTAGGGAATAGACAGGGGGCTGAGATCCGATCTCCGGCCCCTGATCACTGATCCTCGCCACGGCGAGCCTTCGGCCTGACCCCTGAGAACTGATACCTTGAAACTGGAGGCGGCGATGGCAGTGGAGGCAGGGCTGAAGATCGAACTGGGCAAGCAGGGCGTCTTCGTTACCACCATCGAGGAGCTGTACAACTGGGGCCGGCGCAGCTCCATCTGGCCCATGCAATTCGGGCTGGCCTGCTGCGCCATCGAGATGATCGCCACCACCATGGCCCGCTACGATCTGGCGCGCTTCGGCGCCGAGGTCTTCCGGCCGTCGCCGCGCCAGGCGGACCTGATGATCGTCTCCGGCACGGTGACCAAGAAGATGGCGCCGCAGGTGGTGCGGCTTTACAACCAGATGGCCGAGCCCAGGTACGTGATCGCGATGGGGGCGTGCGCCATCTCCGGCGGGCCGTTCAAGCAGGGTTACAACGTGCTGAAGGGAATTGATCGCTATATTCCCGTGGACGTGCATATTCCTGGCTGCCCGCCGCGGCCCGAGGCGCTGATGCACGCTTTCATCACGCTGCAAGAAAAGATCGACGGCCAGCATCTGACCGGCGAGGGCCGTCCGCGGCACCTGGACGCGCAGGCACAGGGCGAGTTTCCCGTGCCCGTCTTTGGAGAGCACGATCTGGAGCCGGCGTCGAATCCCGGCGTATGGCCGGCGCCGGTGGTGATACAGGGATCAGGGGTCAGGGGTCAGGCCGAAGGCTTCCGCCGCGGCGGATGGCGAGGGTCAGGGAACAGCAAATCATAGAGAAGGAATAGGGATTGAAGACGGTAGAAGAGATCAAGGCGGCGATCGAGGCGGCCGTGCCGGGCGCGGGGGTGGAGATTGTGCCCAACCCGAGCGTCAGCGGGCAGCACTCGCTCAGGCTTACCCCAAGCCATGCGGTCGCAGTGGCGATGTTTCTGCGCGACGAACTCTTGTTCGATTACCTGTCCAACGTGACCGGGGTGGACTGGCCCGACAAAGAAGTCGGGGAGAAAGTCAAAGTGACGCGCACCGTGACCAGGACCGTGGACGGCGTGGATCAGGCTGTCGAAGAGACAGTCGAGGAGACGCGCAAGCGGGTGCAGCCGGGCTGCCTGGAGGCGGTCTATCACCTCTATTCGGTGGCGCTGAAGCAGGGGCCGCTGACCATCCGGATGCGCACCGTGAATCGCACCGATCAGGTCGAGCTGCCTTCGCTGACTCCGGTATGGCGGTCGGCGGAGTTTCAGGAGCGGGAGATCTTCGATCTCTTCGGGATTGTATTTACGGGGCATCCCGACCTGCGGCGGCTGCTGATGTGGGATAGCTTCAAGGACCACCCCATGCGCCGCGATTACGTGGAGCCGGACGACTTCGAGTACGAGCCGACAGCGCACGACGAGGTGCTGGCCAGAGCGCAGGCGCACAAAGACAGGGAACAGGGAGTAGGGAACAGGGAATAGGACCTGGATGGCAGTTGCGGATAACAAGACGGAAAAGCGGCAAGGCTGGAACCGCCCGCCGGTGATGGAGCCGGACGGCGAAGGAGAACTGCTGGAAGTGGCCATGGGGCCGCACCATCCCTCCACCCACGGCGTTTTCCGCATGGATGTGGCGCTGGATGGGGAGCGCGTGATCCGCCTCAAGCCGGTCTTCGGCTACCTGCACCGCAACCACGAGAAGCTGGCCGAAGGGATGAGCTACCTGGGCTCGATGCCGTTCACCGACCGGCTGGACTATATCTGCCCGCTGACCAATAACTGGGCCTATGCGCTGGCGGTGGAGAAGCTGACTGGCCAGGAGGTTCCCGAGCGCGCCGAGTATCTGCGCGTGATCCTGGGCGAGTTGACGCGCTTTCAGAATCATGCCTCGTCGATCGGATTTCTCATTCAGGAGATGGGCGCCAGCGGGACGCCGCTGATGTACGCCTTCCGCGAGCGCGAGAAGATTCTCGACCTCTTCGAGATGCTCACCGGCGCGCGCATGATGGTCAACTACATGCGCTTCGGCGGCTGCCGCGTGGATGCGTCGGCGGCCTGGCTGGATGCGGCGCGGAAGGTGGTGGCAGGGCTGCCGGGGTTTGCCGACGAGATGGACCGGCTGCTGAGCGGGAACGAGATTCTGATGGCGCGCACACAGGGTGTGGGCGTACTGCGGTCGGAGCTGGCGGTGAACGCCGGGGTTACCGGGCCGATGCTGCGCGCCTCGGGCGTGAACTACGATATTCGCAAGGTGGACGGATACGGCATCTACAATCGCTTCAACTTCCGCGTGCCGCTGGGCGACCATTGGGACGTTTACGATCGCTACATGATCCGGCTGCTGGAGATGCGGGAGTCAATCAAGATACTGGAGCAGGCGCTCAAAGATATTCCCGCCGGCCCGGTGATGGACCCCAAGGCGAAGCTGCGCGGCTTCCGGCCGAAGCCGGGCGAGGCCTACGGGAGGATCGAAGCGCCCAAGGGCGAATTGGGATTCTATCTCATCAGCGACGGCGGGCCGAATCCCTATCGCTACCGGATTCGCCCGCCGAGTCTGATCAATTTGACGGTGCTCGAGGACATGGCCTTGGGCGAGAACGTGGCCGATGTGGTGCTGATCTTCGGCAGCGTGGATATTGTGTTGGGGGAAGTGGATAGATAGTGGTCAGTGATCAGGGGTCAGTGATCAGTTAGAGCGCGTCGACCGATCACTGACTACTGAAAACTGATCACTGGCAACTGCTTGGAGGCTTCTTGTTAGGCGAAGGCATACTGAAGGGCATGGCGGAGACGGCAAAGAACTTTGCGGGGAGCTTTATCTCCGCGGAGCGGCTGACGACCGTCCAGTATCCGGAGGAGCGCATAGCGCCCATCGAGGCCACGCGCGACTTTCCCTTCCTGGTGTATGACGGCGCGGACTGGGAGGCCGGGCTGCGCTGCGTGGCCTGCCAGATATGCGAGAAAGAGTGCCCGCCCAAGTGCATCTATATCGAGAAGAGCGCGGATAAAAAGCCGGACTTTACCGGCAAGCTGCAATTTTATCCGGCGAAATTCGATATCGATATCTCCGTATGCATGAGCTGCCAGATATGCGTCGAGGTCTGCCCCTTTGAAGCGATCAAGATGGATACCGAGTTTGAGTTGAGCACGGCGGACCGCTTCGGCGGGCTTCTTTACGACCGCAAGCAACTGGCCAAGTCGAACGAGCATTATCGCAAGATTCATCCCACTGAAGCGGCGCAAGTAGACGCACGGCTGGCTGAGGGGAAGGCCAAGGCAGATACCAAGACAACCAACGCGGCCATTGCCGCGGCCGTCAAGGGCGCGGAGATACCGGCGCGAACGCCAGCGGGGGGAGACTAGCGAATGTTTGAGACGCTGGACCAGATCTTCGTTCGCCTCTGTCAATGGCTGGTGAGCTTCCTGCCCGCCGGCTGGCAGGCCGCGGCCGGCGTGGTGCTCAGCGTCGCGGTAATCGTCTGCCTTTTTCCGGCGCTCTTTGCGTTTACCGTGCTGCTGGAGCGCAAGGGGCTGGGCCGCATGCAGAATCGCATCGGACCGAACCGCGTGGGACCGTTGGGAATTCTGCAGCCGATCGCGGATGCCATCAAGTCGCTGGTCAAGGAAGATATTGTTCCAACGCGCGCCGATGGGGTGGTGCATTT
>JBEKPA010000333.1:0-3954 GCA_049521195.1 Occallatibacter sp. | reverse complement strand
ACGCCGGAGGAGGCCGTCAAGCTGGGCTGGGCCCACGGCGCGCTGCTGACCACCTTCCCCGGCGACACCACCATGGCCACCGTGGAGCAGGTGCGAGCCTTTGCCAAGGGCGGATCGGCGCGCATCCAGCGGTAATTGCTTCAGCGGCCTTATGTCCCCGGTTGGCGGCTCTTCGGTTTGCGGAGGGTTGCCGGCCGGGGACGTTGCTTTTTGGGGGTCGATGACGAGACAGAAGGCTCCAAGCGCGGCTCCGATTCGCTGCGATCTGAAGGCCGCATTGAGGTGACTTTGAAGTTACCATCTTCGACGATTCCACGCTTGAGCCATTTACTGTCCTTTCATACATGTGCGATCATTTTTGGCAGCTTTCTGAAAGGCGAACAGTGGGCTTGAAGCCTCGGCTTCGATCTGATCTCGCAGACGACTCCGCTTACCATCGATTTTCGCGCCATGCAATTGAGCGTTGAAGATCGCTGACCATCTACCGGGCCACTTGAACTGGTATTCTTGACGCGCACAGGAATGAGGTTTGGCATGGCATTGATGACATTGGTTTTTGCGGTTCTGCTGGCCGGTTTGGGTCTGGGCGGCTACCTGGGCACTGGCAGCGTGCAACCCACGGCGCTGATTCCGTTATGGTTCGGCGTCGCGTTTGGGGTGTTCGGCGCTCTGGCTATCAGCAAAAACGAGGGCCGGCGCAAGCTGTTCATGCACATCAACGTGATCATCGCCGTGCTGGGCTTTGTGGGAACGGTTGCAGAGATCTTGCGCACCATGAGCTCCGCCAAAGAACTGGACCTGATTGCGCTGGCCGCGCAGCTTGCGATGGCCTGGCTGTTGCTGATTTACGTGATCCTGTGCGTGCGGTCGTTCATCACCGCGCGGCAGTCGGAAGTCATTGCCGCCATGCGCAAGGAAAAGGAGTAGCGCATGGGCGCCATGCGGGGCGGCGCGATGGGCATGAACATGCGCGCCGAGCGCGGGGCGCATGGCCGTGGAACACGCGCTGGGCAGGCGGATTTGCCCAAGCGCAAGCCGGACCTGAAGA
This sequence comes from Occallatibacter sp., assembly GCA_049521195.1. Classification (GTDB taxonomy): domain Bacteria; phylum Acidobacteriota; class Terriglobia; order Terriglobales; family Acidobacteriaceae; genus Telmatobacter. The sequence goes on along the minus strand of JBEKPA010000333.1, from coordinate 2,906 downwards.
AACTGTGGCCGCAGATCTGGGCGCTGGTTGCGCCGCGCAAGGGTCTGCTGCTTGCCGGTATGGTCTTGATGGCCATCAACCGCGTGGCCGGCCTGGTCCTGCCCTATACCGCGAAGCCGCTGCTCGATAAGGTGCTCTCTTCGCAGCACCCGCATCCGGAGATGCTGCCGCAGATCATCGCAGTGGTCTTTTCGGCCATGGTAGTGCAGGCCATTACCTCTTTCTCGCTTACGCAACTACTGTCGAAGGCCGGCCAGCGGCTGATTGCCGAGATGCGCTGCCAGGTCCAGCGGCATGTGGGCCTGCTCCCGGTGGCCTACTACGACGAGAACCGCACCGGCACGTTGGTGGCGCGCATCATGACCGACGTGGAGGGCGTGCGCAACCTGGTGGGCACCGGGTTGGTGGATTTTCTGGGCGGCCTGCTGACGGCGGCGCTCGCTTTCATCTATCTCTTGCATCTGAGCGTTCCGGTTACGCTGACGGTGTTTTCCGTTCTGGGAGCCTTCATCTTTGTCCTGCAGTACGCCTTCAAGCGCATTCGCCCCATCTTCCGCGAGCGGGGCAAGATCAACGCCGAGGTTACCGGGCGGCTGACCGAGTCGCTGGGCGGGGTGCGGGTCATCAAGGGCTATCACGCCGAGGAGCGCGAGGCTGGAGTCTTCGCCGTTGGCGTGGAACGGCTGCTGGCCAACGTGATGAAGTCGCTGACCATGACCAGTGCGCTGGGCGCCGCATCGACCACGGTGCTGGGCCTGGTGTCTGCGCTGGTGATGTGGCTGGGCGGCCATCGCGTGCTGGGCAACACCTGGACGGTCGGCGATTACTTCAGCTACAACATGTTCCTGGCCTTCATGATCGCGCCGGTCTTCCAGATCGTGAATATCGGCACGCAGTTGACGGAAGCCTTTGCCGGCCTCGACCGCACCAACGAGATCATGGCCGAGCTGGAAGAAAACAAGAGCCCGGGGCGCACGGTGAAGATGCCGCCTATCAAGGGCACGGTGCGCTTTGAGGACGTGGAGTTTGCCTACGATCCGGGTAAGCCGGTGCTGCACGGCCTCGGCTTCGTGGCTGAGCCGGGCACGGTGACGGCGCTGATCGGCTCGTCGGGCTCGGGCAAGTCCACCATTATCAGCCTGCTGTGCGCCTTCCACACGCCCACCAAGGGGCGCGTGCTTGTGGACGATGTGGACCTTGCGCAAGTGGACTTGAATACCTTCCGCTCGCAGTTGGGCGTGGTGCTGCAGGACTCGTTCTTGTTCGATGGGACGATTCGCGAGAACATCCTGTTTTCGCGGCCCGATGCCACCGAGGAGCAGTTTCTTTCCGCCTGCCGGACGGCGCGCGTGGACGAGTTTGCCGAGCACTACCCGGAGGCCTACGACACCATTGTGGGCGAGCGTGGCGTGAAGCTCTCGGGCGGGCAGCGGCAGCGGCTTTCCATCGCCCGCGCGCTGCTGGCGGACCCGCGCATACTAATTCTCGACGAGGCCACCAGCTCGCTGGACTCGGAGTCCGAGGCCATGATCCAGGCCGGGCTGAGCCAGCTTATGCAGGGGCGAACGACGTTCGTGATCGCCCACCGGCTGTCGACCATCCGCCGCGCCGATCAGATCCTGGTGGTGGAGCAAGGGCTCATCGTGGAGCGGGGCAACCATGCCGCGCTGTTCGCACTGGGCGGTCGCTACTACGACCTCTACACGCGGCAGCACGGGCTGGAGGCAAACCTGTTCCTGGCGCCGGGCGAGGGAGACTTGGTGCCGGGCGACGAAGACGTGGTGGAGGAGTAATCCAAGTACTCCGCGGCCTCGCCGGCAGGTCTGGAATCTCACAGCCGCGGCCTGCTCCGGTCCCACCGGCAGCAGAATCGTCCCAATACTTGACACGCATTGAGTCTCCGAAGAGACTGGAATTAAGAGCATAGCGCGGCACGGAGGACCAACATGCGAGACGCAGCCCTTCAAGGCACTTACAAAGTTCAGGCCCTGGACCGGGCTTTTGCCGTGCTCGATCTGCTCGGGGAGAGCGATATCCCATTGGGATTGGCGCAGGTTGCCGCGTCCCTGCAACTGCACAAGAGCACCGCGCACCGCTTCTTGATGGTTCTGGAGCGGCACCGCATGGTGGAACGAACGGCAAGCGGGAAGTTTCGCCTGGGGCTGCGGCTCTACGATCTTGGCAACCGGGCGATCGAGCAATACGATCTGCGCGATCGCGCCCAGCCGCACCTGCGCCGCCTGGTTGCCGAGACTGAGGAGACGGCGCACCTGTGCATTCTGGAGGCCGCGCGCGTCATCTACCTGGACAAGATCGAACCGGCCCGCTCGGTGCGGATGATCACCCGCATTGGGGCCAGCAACCCGGTGCATTGCACCGCCGTCGGAAAGGCGATGCTGTCGTTTTTGCCCGAGGAGCGGGCCGCGGATGTCTTGCGGCGCATTCGCTTCGAGCGTTTCACGCCGCACACCATCGCCACTGTGGAGGCTTTGCGCGCGGAGATGGAGAAGACCCGCCGCCGCGGCTACGCCGTGGACGACGAGGAACTCGAGGAGGGGTTGCGCTGCATCGCCGTTCCGCTGCTGGATGCGCAGCGGCTTCCGGTTGCGGCGGTCAGCATCTCCGGGCCATCGTTCCGCGTAACCGCGCAGAAGCTGCCCTTGATCGCCAACCAACTGCTGCAATGCGTGCGCGGCATCTCAACGGATATGGGATACGCGTCCGCCGGGCGCGGCAATCGGGTAGCCTGGTCCGCATAGGGCGGCGGAACGGCGGACGGAACCACAAACCAGACTCGCTGCTGAGATTCCCCCGCAGCCGGGAAGGGTATTCCGCGCCGGGAACCTCCAGCGGCGCGGCTTTTTGCAGCCAGATATCCAGACGTTACCCAGCCCATGGATCGATGC
>JBEKPA010000332.1:0-3959 GCA_049521195.1 Occallatibacter sp. | reverse complement strand
ACCAAAATGTTCTGCACCGTCTCCTTGCCCAGGTAGTGGTCGATGCGGAAGACCTGGCTCTCACGGAAGACGGCGTTCACCTGGCGGTTCAGTTCGCGCGCCGATTCCAGGTCGTGGCCGAAGGGCTTTTCAATCACCACCGACACCTTGCCCTGCTCCCGCTGCGCCATGCCCCGAGCACCCAGGTTCTCGATGATCCCGGCAAAGAACTCCGGCGCCGTGGCCAGGTAGAACAGCCGCTTGCCGCCGATGCCCCGCTCCCTGGCGATGCGATCCAGCTCCGCATCCAGGCCCGCATAACTCGCCGGATCGTCGAAGTTCAGCGGGAAGTAACTGATGCGCCCCACAAACTCATCCAGCCGGGGGTCGCCCGCCTCCGCGCCGCCGAACTGCACGATGCCCTCGCGCATGTCCGCCGCAAACTCATCGCCCAGCAGCCGCCGCGCCACGCCCACAATGGCAAACTGTTTGGGCAGCAGGTCCACCTGCCGCAAATGGAAGAGCGCCGGCAGCAGCTTGCGCTTGGTCAGGTCGCCCGAAGCCCCAAAGATCACCAGAATCCCCGCTTCGGGAATCCTCTCGCTGCCGGCCGGAACCTGCGACAGATCCTCCGGCCGAACGCTCGCTTCTATCGTCGTCATCCGCGACTCTCCTCCAGGCGCTCAAGCGCCCCCAACCGCGATTGGAATCCTTCCATCTTCTTCGAGGGCCGCAAGCTCATCCCCTCGGGGACCAAAGCCCGCATTCAGTTTGATGCATCAGCGGCGCGATTGACGCCACACCCTCCAGCCTCACTGGCAGCCTGTCTTGTGGATGCCATTGGCAATTTCCTTGGAGGGCGCGGTTCAAGCCGCATTGCGCAATCCCGATTGTAGACGCTGGGAAGACCCACTGCCTTTTAGGTTCCATCCTTGTTTGATTGGCTGGATGCGGCAAGGCTTAGGCAGGCAGCAACGAGTTCCGGACCGGCGTCCCGCGGGAGTCGTGGAAATGTGGCGCTGCTCCCTGATCTCTGCCGCACTGTGCCCGCCGTCACCCCGGCGCGCCAATTCCGTCCACTAGAATCAGCCTGAGGAGTTCCGACAAGATGCCCCGTAAAGCCCTGATCGCCGCCAACTGGAAGATGTACAAGACGCCTGCCGAAGCCAAGGCCTTCGTCGCTGCCTTTTTGCCGCTCGTAGCCGGTCACGACCGCGACGAGATCGCCCTGTTCCCTTCCCCGGTATTGCTGCCAACGGTCACCGCTGCATGCAATGCCTCGAATGTGGCCGTCGGCGCGCAGAACATTCACTTTGCCGAAGAGGGCGCCTACACCGGCGAGACTTCGGTGGGCCAGCTTCTCGCCGTGGGCGGAACGCACACCCTGATCGGCCACTCCGAGCGCCGCCAGTATTTTGCCGAGACCGACGAGATCGTCAACAAGAAGCTGCACACCGCGCTCAAGCACGGCGTTGTGCCCGTGGTCTGCATCGGCGAGGTACTCGCGGAGCGCGAGGCTGGCAAGACCGCCGAGGTGCTCAAGACCCAGGTGACCGGCGCCTTTGCGGGCATCACGGCCGAGGCCGCTGCGCCGATTGTGATCGCCTATGAGCCGGTGTGGGCCATCGGCACCGGCAGGACGGCCACGCCCGAGATCGCCGTCGACGCGCACAAGATCATCCGCGCCGAAGTGGCCAAGCTGCTGGGGGCTCGGGTTGCGGCGGCCATGCGCATTCTCTACGGCGGCAGCGTCAAGCCGGACAACGCCACCTCGCTGATCGGCGAGGAAGAGATCGACGGCGCGCTCGTCGGTGGCGCCAGTCTCAAGCCCGAGTCCTTCACCGCCATTGTGAAGTACTAATTGCTGGTCAGTTTGCCTCGCAGGTCCGAGAATCCGGACTTGGGGCACCCGGCCCCAGGTTCCTCTTCCAGGACCTGAGATCGAATCCGCTACTTCAGCGGGTCGGCCGGCAACGTCCAACCCTCTTTCTCGCCCTTGTTCTGCTCCTTGAGCCAGTCCATCAGGGGCTGGAAGTATTCGACGATGGCCGAGGCGTCGGCCTTGTCGGTTCCGGTCATGGCCTTCAGGGCCTCGGGCCAGGGCTTCGACCGGCCCAGCTCGAGCATCGCGTTCAGGCGCGCGCCGGCCTCCTTGGAGCCGTAAACCGAGCAGCGGTTCAGCGGCCCGTTGTAGCCGGCGGCCTGGCACATGGCGCGATAGAACTGAAACTGGTAGACGCGGGCCAGGAAGTAGCGCATGTAGGGCACGTTGCCGGGAATGTGGTACTTGGCGCCGGGGTCGAAATCGGCCTCCGAGCGCGCCACCGGCGGTGCGACGCCCTGATACTTCTCGCGCAGCGCCCACCACGCGCTGTTGTAGTGCTCCGGCGTCACCTGGCCGGAGTAGACCTGCCAGCGCCACTTGTCGATGAGCAGTCCGAAGGGCAGGAAGGCGATCTTGTCCAGCGCCGTGTGCAGCAACAATGGAATATCCGCGCTGGGCGGAGGAACATGGTCGATCAGGCCCAGCTTCTGGAGGTAATCCGGGGTTACGTTCAGCGCGATGGAGTCGCCGATGGCCTCGTGGAAGCCGTCGTTGGCGCCGTCGCGGAAGAAGAAGGGCTGATTTCGATAGGCCATCTGGTAGTAGTTATGGCCCAGCTCGTGGTGCACGGTGACGAAGTCGTCGGCGGTGGGCTGCAAGCAGGCCTTGATGCGCACGTCGCGCATGTTGTCCACGTCCCATGCGCTGGCATGGCAGACCACGTCGCGGTCGCGCGGATGCGAGAGCATCGACCGCTGCCAGAAGGTCGGGGGCAAAGCATCAAAGCCCAGCGACTTGTAGAAGCCCTCACCGTAACGCACCAGTTGCGGCGCGTCGGTCGAGCGCGCCTTCAAAATGGCCCCCAGGTCGTAGGGCAGCGGACCGGAGGGCGGCGCGACCACGTCGTAGATGTTGCCCCACTCCTGCGCCCACATATTCCCGAGCAGATGCGCGGGAATCATGCCGTCGGGGCGGCGCGCCTGGTCGCCATATTTCTCAATCAGCTTGCGGCGGACGTAGGTGTGCAGCTCGCGGTAGAGCGGCTCGACCTGCGTCCACAGCCGCTCGATCTCGGCCTGGAACTCGCCGGGGGTCATGTCGTACTGCGAGCGCCACAGGGCGCCGGTGTCGGCAAAGCCCAGCTCGCGCGCGCCCTGGTTGCTCAACTCGGCCAGCCGCGCGTAGTTGGGGCGCATGGGCGCGCCCACCGCGTGCCATCCGGCCCACAATGCCGCCAACTCCTTTGGATCGCGGCTCTGGGCCATCTTGACATCGAGTTCGTCGATGCCCATGCAGTGGCCGGGGTCGGCGTCAGGACAGTACTTGCCGCGGCCATAAGCGGCGTCGAGTTCCGCGGCCTTCTGGGTGGTCTCGGCACGCAGTGCGGGGTCTTGCGGCGCGGGCAAGCCAATGCTCAGCTTGAGCAGCAGCAGCTTGCGCGCCGCATCGGGCGGCAGCGGAAGCCCGTCGAACCGCCGCGCCTCGCCGATCAGCTCCGTCTGCCGCGCAATCATACGGTCGCTGGCCTCGGCCACCAGGGTGACCGTGTCGTCGGTGATGTAGGTTTCCTCGACCCAGGAGGCGCGCCCCACATCGATGCTGATGGCGTTCAGTTCCTTCTCCGCGCTGTCAATGAAGGCGAGGGCCTCGGCGACGGTGGGCTTGGCGGCGGGGGCGGTTTGCGCCGGGGTCGTCGAAGCGCACGAAAGCAGGCCGGCAAGCGCCAGCATAGACGGCAGGATGCAACGAATTCTGAAGTTCATGGCAATGGCAATATAAAACATTCTCCGGGGCTTTGTAATGGGTCCGGCCGCTGACTCGCTGACCCCTCCGACTTGTTGCCCTACCGCGGCATATCGCGGTGCAGCGCCTTCACCTGATAGCCGGCGCGCTTGAGTTCGGCCGCAATCTCCTCGACCATCATCACGCTGCGGTG
>JBEKPA010000331.1:0-3966 GCA_049521195.1 Occallatibacter sp. | reverse complement strand
ATGGCAACAGCTTTGAGACCTGCAAGAGCGCCATCCAGCTTGGATACACCTCAGTGATGATGGATGGCTCGCTCAAGGAAGACGGCAAGACCCCGAGCAGTTTTGAAGAGAACGTGGAAGTTACGCGGCGCGTGGTTGACTACGCCCACGAGCGTGGAGTCACGGTGGAAGGCGAGATCGGCGTGCTGGGCGGCGTGGAAGACGGACACGGCGCGGGCGGATCAGGCCTGGACCACATCACCGACCCCGACCAGGCAGTTGAGTTCGCCGAGAAGACTGGCGTCGACGCCCTGGCCATCGCGATCGGCACCAGCCACGGCGCTTACAAGTTCACCAAGAAGCCCGACGGCTCGGTGCTCAAGATGGACGTGCTGATCGCCATTCACAAGCGCCTGCCCAACACCCATCTGGTGATGCACGGCAGTTCCTCGGTACCCAAAGATCTGCAGGACGTGATCAACGAGTACGGCGGCAAGCTCAAGGAGACCTGGGGCGTGCCGGTCGAAGAGATTCAGCTCGGCATCCGCAACGGGGTGCGCAAGATCAACGTGGATACCGACAATCGCCTGGCGATGACCGGGGCCATCCGCAAGGTGCTGTGGACCCAGCCGGAGAGATTCGATCCTCGCGACTACCTGAAGCCGGCCCGCGAGGCCATGCAGAAGGTAGTTGCCACGCGCATGACGCAGTTCGGCCAGGCCGGCCACGCCGGGGACTACGCGCCCATCTCCATCGCCGAGATCGCCAAGGGCTACGCCGACGGCTCGCTCGCCACCCAGCCGCTGGTCGCCGCCAAGTAACTCGGCTTCAGGCATCGAGAAAAGAGGGCCGCTTCGCTTCCGCGGAACGGCCCTTTTCATTGGCGTGAGGGCTGGCCTTAGCGATGGCCGCCGCCACTGGAGCTACCGGCACTGGAGCTGGCTGCGCTGGAGCTGCTGGCGCTTGAGCTGCTGGAACTAGAACTGGTGGTGCTGGAAGTGCCACCGCCTCCACCACCGTGCGAACCACCGCCGCTGGAGCCGCCGCCACCCCGAGAATCGCCTCCACCGCTGAAGCTGCCGGCCCGCGACTGAAGATTGCCGCCGCGGTTGGTGATCGGCGTAGCGACTGTCACACTCTTGTCTCCGCGAATGACCTGCCTGGCCATCATGAAGCTCTGCGACTTGCGATCGAAGCTAAGTGGCACGCCCGGCGTCTTGACGAGGGCGCCCTTGTTCCCGGATGGATCCTCGATCTGGCGGGCTTCAAGATGCGGATCGTCCGCCCTCGAGAGCGGAGGCAAATGCGCATTGCGATATTCTCTCGGCGGTAACTGGAGAAACTCGATCGGGCTGTCCGCATCGAACTTGACCCGTTCGATCGATAGTCCGCTCTTGTTGCTAACAGCGAAGACTTCATTCTTTCGGTTGATCGGAGGCCGCCCTTTTACATCGTAGGGATGGATGGGGACAAAGGCCGCGGTATGGCCGCTCTTGACCCAGCGCACCGGCTCGATATGGTGCCTCTTGTGACCTACGACCCACACATAACGATTCCGCTGGTGAATCCAGCTTCCCGCGTGACACACGGCCCAGCCATACGGGAATTCGCTCGGCACTATTCTTGAATCGATAACATGCTCATTGCCGGTAATCAGATCCCTCTCGATCCGGTAACGAATGGCTGCCGGAACGCACGGGAAATCGTCTTCTCGATCTCGAACCTGAGGGAGAACGGAAGAACCGGCCTGCATGGCCCGTGCAGGTTGTTGGGAGGCCGCCACGGAAGACGGCTGAGATTCGGAAGGCCTGTCGCCCGCTTGCTCCCGGTCACCGGTGTTTGCCGGCTCCCAGCAGGTTCCGTAGGGCGCACACTCAAAGAACGTCCCTTGTCCATTCATCTCCGCCAGGCCGGGGATAGGCTCGGTCAGTCCCGACGCTTTCATCACTTCGGCCATTGCCGCCCTTCGATGGGCAATGCGGTCCGCGACCCACTTGTCCCATTCGGCAAATGCGCCTTGATCGCTAGTGCCCGCTGATTCGAAGCCGCCGCGCCCTTCGCGCAAGATCATCGTCTGGCCTTTGGGGAACGTCTCCTGTGGCGCTTCGGGAAGGTGAAGGCCTTCGTCATTCAGCGAGGTGACTGCGGTAGCATCGATATAGCTGTTGATCCGAACGTAAGACTTGCGCGGATAGATCAAGGTGAGAGAATTGGCGGGGGTCTTCAGGACGAACTGTTCGCCGGCCATGTACGGGCGGATATGAAGGGTCGCAGTGCCGGTAAGCAGCGCAACCTGGCTGTAGGGTACGCCGCCCGTGGTGTGCAGATCGTTGAAGCTGAGAACCGAGTTGTCTCCGAGATACAGCGTCGAAGCGTCTTCCAGCTCGATCTCCGCCCGCCCGGCGCCTGTCGCCAGGCTGAAGCCGGTTTCCAGAGGGAGATCGGATACGGCCTTCTCCCAGGTTGCGCCGGTTACCTTCTCGTTCCGCTCACCGCGGGCGATGCGGACATCTCCCTCGACATAACTGAGGCGAACAATCTGCGCGTAGGTTGCATCCGAATAGTGGTTGCCGAGGATAAACTGCGCTTCCTTCTTGAGCTTCTCGCTGGAATCACCATTCAGAATCTCTTGGATCTCCGCCATGGCGCGCGGTTCATTGGTCTTCAACAGCGAATTGAGCGCCAGCAGTTTCAGATCGTCGTCCTGGCCTGCGTTGGGCTCCAGGGGCTTTCCGCTCCGGGCGTGAATTTCGATCTCCAGGGCGCCGCATTCATGAACCCAACTGCTGGCGGGAACGTCATGGCGCAACTGGGCGCATGTGTCGAGCGCACGGCTGACTTGATCCTGCTTGTTCTCGGCATACGCCTTCCAGTAGAAGGCCCCGTCGGAATGCTCGCCATGCTGACCGGCTAGCCTGGTAAAGATTGCTTCCGCATCGGACCAGCGCCCTTCGTCGATGGCTCGCTTCCCGTCGGCGTAGAGACTGCTGTCCGGCGCGCTGGATGCAGCCGGGGCGCCGTCAATGCCAACCGGCTGAACTCTTCCCGCAAAGCCTTGTTCCGGTGAAAACTGGGCGCCGCCGGCCACCGGTGCGAAGAGCAGTGCACCCAGGAGAGCGGCACGAGAAATGCTTCCGGCTTTCATATTTTGCCTTCTTTCGACCGGGCGCCCGCTTCTTGCTCTGGAATTCTGGAACGCAGTACGCGCACCTGAAAGAGCAGTCCGTCCGCGTTCATTTCCTCTTGCAGCCGGGCGATCGTGGCGCTGTTCACCCCCCCCGGCTGGTTGGCCAACCCATCCAATAAATGATCCAGGTGATTGAGCGCCGTAACCAGCGCCGGATCGTCGATCTTGGCGGCGTTCTGCTGGCAGATGCGATTCGCAACCAGAAGACTCCGCGCCTCGTCGCGCAGGGGAGAAACCATCTCCTCGCTGCCGGCGTCGGCGTGCTTCAACTCCACCAGCAGGCGCTCCGAACGGTCCAGATGATCACTCAAGACCACCACGACAATCCGCTGCTGGGGCGGGGCCGCGTGTTCCTGAGCCGGTGGCGGACTGCTGTTTGCGGTTGTCCTCGGCTCTCTCTGCTCCCACAGTCGGCCCGCGAAGAAGGCTCCCACAACGAGCAGGGCGCAGGCGGCATAACTCAAGCCTCTCCACAGGCCGATGCCCAGCCAGCTTCGCTTTCGCGTTTCATAGGCCGGCAGCGAGGGCGCTATCGCTTGCCAGACCTTTGCGCCATAGCCGGGGATGCGAACCGGCGGCGCCGCGAACTTCATCTCCTCCAAGTCCCTCTGGAGTGCGGCGTAGGCCTCCGCGCACTCCGTGCAAGCCTCGAGGTGCCGCCCGAAGCCGGCCGCTCCCTTGCTGTAATACTGCTCGATCAATTCTTCTTCAGTCAGGTGCTTCATCTCGTCGCCCTCAATGGCGCCAACCGGCTGCGCAGCTTCCTGACCGCGCGAAAGACCGCTTGTTTGGCTGCGTTC
>JBEKPA010000330.1:0-3969 GCA_049521195.1 Occallatibacter sp. | reverse complement strand
AAGGCCTCGCGCACCACCAACGAGGGCGCGGTGGGGACGTATATCCATGCCGGCGGCAAGATCGGCGTGCTGATCGAGTTGAACTGCGAGAGCGATTTTGTGGCCCGGACAGAGGACTTCCAGGAGTTGCTGAAGGACATCGCCATGCACATCGCGGCCAGCGATCCGCGCTATGTGAAGCCCGAGGACGTGACCGCGGAAGACCTGGAACGGGAGAAGGATATCTTTCGCGCCCAGGCCGCCGCCACAGGCAAGCCGGCACCGGTGATCGAGAAGATCGTGGAAGGCAAGATGGCCAAGTTCTACGAGGAGGTTTGCCTGCTGGAGCAGCCCTTCATCAAGGATCAGGCGGTGAGCATCAAAGAGCTGATCGGGCAGAAGGTAGGCAAGCTTGGCGAGAATATCACGGTGCGGCGTTTTGCGCGCTTCAAGGTGGGCGCGCCCGACTGGACGGTGGCCTCGACCAAGCCCGTGGCAGCGGCAGGGGAGTAACTCCGGCGGCAATCCGGATCGGCATAGGGAGGAGAGGCGACTCTCTTTCCTATGCCGATTCTATTTGGCCGCCGTGATCACAGCAGACTGATCGCCGGCCGCAAAGGCATCGGTGAGCGAGACGACCTTCAATTGCGCCTTCAAAACATCGAGTGAAGCGGCGCTTGTCGCGGCGATCTCGACTGTCTCGCCCGGCAGAAGATCGAAGTAGTTGTCGGACAGCTTCACGTCGAGATCGCCAAAGGAGAGATAGACGCTACGCGCCAGCACCGGAGAAGTTATTCGTACCTTATAACTTCCGCCTGCGCCAGTAGTCTCGACCTTGAGCGCCGCCGGCTTGAGATGTATCTCCTTGACGGGCGCCAGATAAGTCAGATTCCGCGAGACCTCCGTTCCGTTCCCTGCGACGCCGGTCGCCCCGCCGGTTTGGAGATCGGCGACGACGAAGACCCGCGAAGTATCCGCAGCGCCGGCATCGGCCAGCTTCTTGAGCGGCCAGTCGAGATAGACCTTGCTCGTGAGCGGCGCAACGTCCATGGCGTGCGACTCCTCCAGCAGCACCTTGCCGTCGAAGTCCATCAGCCGCATCCGCAGCGTGGCCGGCGCGTCTTCGGTCTTGTCGGAGATAATGTAAACCTTCAGGGAACCGTCTTCGACGTGCGGCGAGACCAGGATGGGCGCATAGAATCGCCGCGCGTAGTATTGCAGCGCCTTCCAGCGGCCGTAGTAGTCGATCGAGGACCACGAGGCGACCGGCCAGCAGTCGTTCAACTGCCAAAAGATGGAACCCATGGTCTCCGGGCGGCTGCGGCGGAAGTGCTCGGCTCCGAGCTTGATCCCCTCGGCCTGCAGCACCTGGCTCACGTAGAGGAAGCTGGCAAAATCCTTTGGCTCAGAATAATCCCTGAGCAGATAGTCGTGAATGATCGAGTTACCTTCCTTGTTCTTCTGGTGGGCCAGCATCACCGGCGTGAAGATGCCGGTGCGATCTTCGGCTTGTGTGAATGCTCCGACCGTCTTCATCTCCGGAAACGATTGAAACCCATACTCCGTTACGAATCGGGCATGGTGCGTTTCGTAAGTTGCGAACGGCACTCGCCCATGCCAAACGTCCCATATGTGAGCGTCCCCACTCTGATAGTGGTCGCTCAGGGCCTCATAGTCGGCGCTTGGCGAGCTGGGCCAGTAGGGAGTCTCCGGGTCAAGCCGGGCCACCACGCGGGGCAGGATGCCGCTGAATTCGGTGAGATAGTCCTGCCAGATCAGCAGCCTCACATCCGCCGGCAGCGTGGGCCGCGGACCCCAGTTAAAGGCACTTTCGGTCTCGTTGTTGCCGCACCAAACGACGATGCTGGGGTGATTGCGCAGCCGCCGCACCTGGTCTTCGGCTTCGGCTTCGATATTGAGCTTGAAGGCATAGGTTCCCGGCTGCCAGTCGTTGCCGAACATGAAGTCCTGCCAGATCATGATCCCCAATTCGTCGCAGATCGAGTAGAACTCTTCGGTCTCGTAGTAGCCGCCGCCCCAGTGGCGAATCGTGTTCATGTTGGCGTCGCGCGCCGACTCCAGAATGCGGCGATAGTCGGCTGTGGTCACGCGATTCGGAAAGCTGTCGAAGGGAATCACGTCAGCGCCCTTGGCGAAGACGGGAATGCCGTTCACCACCAGCTCAAAGGATCGGCCCCACTTATCCAGCTCGCGATGCAGCACGATGGTGCGCAATCCGGCCTTCGCCTTGCGCTCGTCGGCGACCTGGCCTTTTGTACCCGCCTGCGCGGTGAATTCGTAAAGCGGCTGCTCGCCATAACCGGCCGGGTACCACAGCTTAGGCTGGCGAATCTCCATGGGAATATCGATCACGTTGCGCCCGGGATGGAGTGTGACGACACGCGTAGTAGGCGGAGGGAAAACACGATACATCACGCCCGATTCCCTACAGCTTACTGCGAGCGTGGACTGTGTGACTCCAGCCGATTCAATCTCCACCTCCGCGTCCGCGTGCGCCACTTCCTTGCTCACGTCGCGCTGGCGAACGACGAAGTCTGCGATGCGAACCTTGTCCCAGGCCTCCAGCCGCACCGGCCGCCAGATGCCGCTGGTGACGAAGCGCGGCCCCCAGTCCCAGCCGTATTCGTAGGCCGCCTTGCGGATATAGGTCTTGTCCTCGGTCTTCGACCTCAGCCGGAATGCATCCCCGGCAGCCACCTCCGCGGCGGCCTTGATGGGTGATGGAAAGACCACCCGCAGCAGGTTCCTGCCCGCCTTCAGGTGGCCCTTTACCGGCACGCGCCACACGCGGAACATGTTGTCCGCGGCCAGCACCTCGGCGCCATTCAGGTAGACTTGCGCGGCCGCGTCCAGGCCGTCGAAGACCAGGTCCACATTGGAGCGCGCCAGCAACTCCGGGGTCGCGTCGAAGTTCACCCGGTACTCCCAGCTCTCGTTCTCAATCCATTGAAGCTTGGCTTCGTTATCGCGGAAGAAGGGGTCGGGAATCTTCTTGTTGACCAGCAAATCCAGGTGAACGTCGCCGGGAACGGTGGCCGGCAGCCAGCCGCTCTCCGCCTCCTGCGCTCCCGCTGTGACCTGCCGGAACTGCCAGCCGCGATCGAGAACCAGAGCCGCATTCTGCGCAATATTGGACTGCGCCCTCGCCAACTCGTTTCCCATGTCCAAAGCCTCTCCAACCAGGACGCCACAGACCACTCCCCAAACCACCAATCCCCGCATTCCATTCCTCCAAAGCGCTCCGCCGAATCCTCTCCGTGACTTGCGAAGGCTGGCTCTTTCAATCCGCCGATAAGGTTATCACGATGGCCTTGAGCAAGACGCCGGGCGGGTCACGGTTGCGCCTCCAGGATCGCTCCGTAGAGCGCCTCCCACTCGCCGGCTTTGGCATCCATGCTGAAGCTGGCTTGGATGCGGGCGCGCGCGGCCTGGCCCAGCGCGCGCCGGTCTTCGGGCGTGCTTTGCATCTGCTCCAGCATGGCGCGGGCCAGCGCTTCTGGATCCTTGGGCGGAACGAGTGCGCCCACATCGCCCACGAGTTCGCGCACGCCGCCCACATCGGTGGCTGCGACCGGCTTCTCCATGGCCATGGCCTCGCCCAAAGCCAGGGGCATACCCTCCCAGGCCGAGGCCAGCACAAAGCCGTCGGCTGCGTCGAGCAGCGCAGGCAGATCGCGGCGCAGCCCCAGCCAGCGCACCGAATCGTCCACACCCAGTTCCGCCGCCAAACTGCGAACCATAGAAAAACTCTTACCGGACCCCTCGCCGGCAATCCACAACCGGGCATCCGGGCGCGCCACCCTCACCAGCGCAAAGGCTCGCAGGAGGTTTGGGTAGTCCTTGGCGGGGGCGATGCGCCCTGCCGTTAGCCAAATGAACCCGGCACCCGCGTCCATTTCAGTTCTCATGCGATCGCGCCGCTCCGCGCTTGGTGCAAACTCGGCGGTATCGATTCCATTAGTAAGCACG
>JBEKPA010000329.1:0-3976 GCA_049521195.1 Occallatibacter sp. | reverse complement strand
GACGCGCTCGATGGGATCGTCCGCCTCCGGATTGCCGGGGACGGGCTGCGTCGAGGCCAGCGCCGCCAAGTGTCCGCCGGCGGAGAAGCCAATGATAACAATGCGGTTTGGGTTGATCTGGTAGTCCAGCGCCCGGGCCCGCACCAGTTGCACGGCGCGCCGCGCGTCGAGCAACGGAACGGGCAGAAGGTAGCCGTTCGAGGAGAGCCGGTAGCTCAGGACGAAGGCGCGAAAGCCGCGCGCCGTGAACCAGTCGGCGAACTGCCTGCCCTCCAAGTTGGCGGCCAGGTGGGCATACGCGCCGCCCGGAAAGATCACCACCGCGGAGCCGTTGCCCATACCGTGTTGCGGCTCGAAGATGGTCAGAGTGGGTATGTCTTCGCAGGCCTTGCCTTTGGCCTGCGGCGCGTCTCCCGGCCACAGGCGGACGGTCTGAATGCCCAGAAAGTCGTTGTTGTTCCCCACCGTCGCGCAGGGCTCCTTTTGCGCCCGCGCCGTTGAACAGGCCAGCAATCCAATCGCCAGCATTGCCGCAATTCGTTTCACGATAAGCCTCCCGTCCTTCGCGAGGATTATAGCCAAACCGCCGCACGTCCTGGGCAAGAGTTCTCAGCCAGTGCACTCAACTCGCGCGTCAGCTCAAATCCGTAGCGGGCAAAGTAGAAGGCCGCGCCATGGACCCGCTCCTGGAGAACGCCGCCCGGATAGAGCGCCTGGCAGATGGCCTCGGCGTGGCGGCCCAGCGAGGCCTCGCGCTGCAACTGGAAGTTCGCCGCCAGGGTGCGCAGGCGGCTCATCTGATAGCGCATCTTGCTGGCCGCTGTCTCCGCCGACCGGCCCAGTCCGGCATCGAGGGCGCCCATCCACTCCACCAGCGGCGCAAGCTCGGCCTCCAGCGCCGTCCCCGCCGCCGCTAGCCTGTTCCGGCCTTCGGCCGGCATCGCCCGCTCAGCCAGCAACCGAGCCAGCGCCGCCGCGCCTTCCGCCCCGCTCACCTTTAAGACCCGCTCCAGCGTCAGCTCATGCTTGCGCAGCAGTTCACCGGTGGCCGGCTCAATCAGCGTTGCCGAGAAGCGCGGAGCAGCCGGCGTTACCCGGCCCAGAATGCGCTCAAAGAGCACTGCGGATTGGGCAAAGTAGGCAATCTCCGCCGGCCCGCCGATGGTGAGCGAGGTAGAGAGCAGGAAGTCCTGAAAGACCGGCCTCAGCAGCGCAGAGGGCGAGATGCGCTCCGGCTCGGTGTCCAAGATCCCCACGAGGTCGGCGGTGGAAAAGCTCCGCCGCCCGCCCAATCCAGATGTTTGCCACAAGCCACCGGGTTCGGCCGCGCTGGGCGCTATCCGCTTGAGCGCCAGCCGTGCCCCCGTACCTTCGTCAATCAGGAAGAGCAGGCTGGATTGTTCGCCCACGGCCACCTGCGCATGGTAGCCCGCGGCAGCGAGTTCGCCGTTCCTCTCGATCAGGGCCGCGTGCAACTCATCGGCGCGCTCCAAGGCGGCCCGCAGCACCGGCGCGCCCATGCGGTGGAACTCGCGCCCGCTTGCGTCCAGCACCAGCAGTCCCTGCGCGGCAAACGCCTTCGCGTAGAAGGCCGCAAAAGCCTGTGCGAAGGTGCGGCCCGGCTGGTAGGCCTCCGCCAGCGCCTGCGTCGCATCCGACTCGCCCAGCAGCTCCCACGCCTGCTCGACCAAAGGCAGAATCCGCTCGTCCAGCACCATGCCGCCCACCGGCCGCGCCGTGGACGCTTGCGCTGCCGAAATCGGGGAATAGACCAGCTTGCGCAGCTCCCGCCCCGCCGGAAAGCTGACGTGGCTAATCTCCGCAAAGTCGTGGTCTTCGCTGGCCAGCCAGAAGATGGCCGCGTGGGGATGGCCTTCCGCCGTCGCTTGCCGCGCCCGCGCTACCGCCGTTGCCGCCTTGAAGGGCGTAAACAGCGGCCCTCCAAACAGTCCCACCTGCTGGCCGGTAACCACTGCTCCAGCGCCCTTGCCAAGCGCTTCAAGCGCCGCCGCGGCTGCCGGCGACGGTTCCGGATTCTGCTCTGCGAGCAGCCTCACCAGCTCCGGCCAGTGCGCCGGAACCGCCGGACGCGCCTGCCAGCTCTCGTCCAAACCGCCGGAGGCGTAAAACGCCCGCGCCGCCGCGTCGCCGGCGCAGTAGTCCAGAAACAGCCGGTGCAGCCCCGGCGCAACGGTGATGGGAAGACAATCCGCGCTCAGCAACTCATTCCCTTCCAGCCATTTGCTCCCGGCTCTCCGCGCTCAGGGGAAACCGTATCCGCCAGGGCTCAGGGGTGATTGGGCTCCTGTTAAGGATGCCATGCCGGGCGCAATCGATGCACAACTCCATAACGTCCAAGGGGATCAGTACCTGGCGGAAGTTCGCAGCGCCGTCTCGATGGTCTTCAGCGGCAGCATTAGAGAAAAAGGCGCGTCGAGCATTGGAACCGCTCCGTAGCCGGCATACCATCGCGCCGCCCGTTCATTCTTGGCGTCAATCAGCAGTGCGACTCCGCCGACCTCCTCCGAGGCCAGCAGGCAGCGTCTTCCCGCCGCGAGCAGAAGCTGGCCGCCAAGACCCTGCCCTTGCATCCGGCGATCCACGGCTAGGCGCGCCAACCGGAATGCCGGTACGTCATGGCGCGCCAGCCCGCGCTTCACAACCTCCGGCGTTCGGGCATACACAACGGAAGCGGGACTCAGGCTGTAGAAGCCGAGTATGGTCTTGTGGTCGCCGTCGTCGATGGCAACGAAGGTCTTTGCGCCGCCCAGCTCGTGGCTCTTGCGGGCGTAGCGGCGCAGGAATTCATTCAAAGCTGCTTCGCCGCAGTCGAAGGCCTCCCGGTCGTGCTGCCTGCCGATCGGCTCTTCGTGCCAAGCCGAAACGCTCATCCCAGCCGCGGCAGCGCCTGGGCGGCGGCAATCAGTCTGGCATTCGGCGCGGGCGGATTCTCCAGCATCTCCAGAACCCGCAGACTGTCCCTCTCGGAGAGTTGAACTTGCTCGGCCTCCGCGATGACGCCCTTGGCGGCGCGCAGCGCGTGCCGAACGACGAAATCCGTCAAGTCGGTGTGCTTCAGCGCCACCGCCCGCAGCAGCAGCGCCTTTTCCTCGGCACGAATCCGCAGCGACATCCGGTTGTTGTCTTCAACCGCGACTCTGGGCATAGCGCGACTCCCCTCAGTGACACATTCAAAGCGTACAGCAAGAGATATTCAAAGTCAATCGTGGAGATATTGTATCGATGCAAGAGTACTGCCGCGGTGAAGGTCCTATGCGTGCAGCGCTGAAGGCTGCTCACCGCCAACAAGTCGATTCGACAATCCGGCATGCCGATGAAATGCCGTTATCTTGCCGATAAATTGCGGATAACGCAATCCGCGAGCGTCAGGCGGCAACCTCGTGCCACCGGATCGCGCCGCCCCATGAGACAATGCCCTCGGCAGCTATTCTTTCCTTCTCCAACTTCCCGGCTGCCGGACGAAATCGCAGATGGCCTCATCCTCAACCTTATTGAACCTGCTCTTCGGCCGCCCGCTGGCCACCAGCGAGGAGCGCGCCGAGCACATCGGTCCCGTCGCCGGCATTCCCGTCTTCGGCCTCGACGCCCTCAGCTCCGCCGCGTACGGCCCCGAGGCCGCGCTTACGCTGCTCATCCCGCTCGGCCTGCTGGGCGTCCGCTACATCGTGCCGGTGAGCGCCGCGATCATTGCCCTGCTGATCGTCGTCTACTTCAGCTACCGGCAGACCATCGACGCCTATCCCCATGGCGGCGGCTCCTACACCGTGGCCTCGCAGAATCTGGGTGAGGGCGCCGGTCTGCTGGCCGCCTCGGCCCTGATGATCGACTACGTCTTGACCGCCGCGGTGGGCATCTCGGCCGGCGTGGGCGCGCTCATCTCCGCCGTTCCCGGCTTGCAGCCCCACACTTTGCAACTGTGCCTGGCCGTGCTGCTCATCCTCACCATCGTCAACAT
>JBEKPA010000328.1:0-3980 GCA_049521195.1 Occallatibacter sp. | reverse complement strand
AGAATCCGCCGCGGCGGACGCAAGGATGGGGCACGGCGGCAGTCTCCTTGCTATGGATTGTACGGGGAACTTGGATTTTTCGCGCTGTTCTCCGCGCTCAATGGAGGATTTGCGGGGTTGTGCTGCCGGGAACCGGCGGTGTTCAGCGCCCGCCTTGGTCCGGTTCCATCCGTGCATGCCGGATCGCGATTCAGCTCTTTCGCGTCCACTGCGTCAGTTTCGCCTCAGCCTCTTGGCGTCCGATTCCACGCAGCAGAAACACCTTGCTCCGGGATGACTCGCCAGTCATCAACTCGACGGCATTCTTCGGCAACCCAAAGGTCTCGGCCAGAAAGGCGACCAGCGCCGCATTGGCCCGGCCCTCAAGCGGCGGCGCCTGCACGGCGATCTTCAACTGCGCCGCCGGCCCTTCGCCGTAGACGCCCGCAATCGCCGTCTTCTTCGCGCCCGGCTGCGCGCGGACGGCCAGCGTTACGCCTGCTGAAGCAACCCGCAGCATCACTTCCGCCCCGCATCGGGCGGGCGCTCGCCAAAGAGTGCCGTTCCCACCCGTATTCGCGTGGCGCCCTCGGCGATGGCCAGGGCGAAGTCCCCGCTCATCCCCATCGAAAGCACCTCCAGCGCCAGTCTCGGATGCGCCGCCGCCCACCGGTCGCGCCACTCCCGCAAGCTGCGGAAGCAGGCCCGCGTCGCATTGTCCGCCGCGCCAAAGGGAGCGATCGTCATCAGTCCCCGCGCCTGCAAGTGCCCCAGATCCGGCAGCCGCACCAGCAGTGCGGCCGCCTCGGCCGACTCCGGCTCCAGTCCCGTCTTGGCCGCCTCGGGACTCAGCTTCACCTCGATCAGAATCGGCAGCAGCTTGCCCAGCCTCGCCGCCGCCTCGTTCAGCCGCTCAGCTAGCCGCAGCGAATCCAATGAGTCGATCCCGTCAAACAACTCCTCCGCCCGCGCCGCCTTGTTGGACTGCAAGTGCCCGATCAGATTCACCCGAATGGGACTCGCCGAAGTCCCCGCGGCGCCACCCCGCCGCAGCCCTTCCAGCGCCTGCGCCTTGGCCGCAAACTCCTGCACCCGGTTCTCGCCAAACAGCATGAGCCCCAGCGCCGCCGCCTCCGCCACCGTAGCCGCCGGACAGGTCTTCGAGACGGCCATCAGCTCGACCTCGCCGCGCTGCCGCCCGGCCTGCCTGCACGCCGCCGCAATCGCCGCTTCCAGCTGTTCGAGATTTTCGCTGAGCGCCGTCATTGCATTCCCGCTCGCACTATGGCATTTTCTCGGACGGTGCAATGTCCTGGGTGCCCAACCTGGGTGCCCTCTGGGCACCGCGTCTTTGTTGTTGCGGCTAGGGTGGGTTAGCTCAAAGCACGGATTACAGAAACAGTGAAAATGCCGTCAGCCGGCTCAATGCCCCTGCGCCTCGAGAAACTTCTCCGCCTCAAGCGCCGCCATGCACCCCGACCCGGCCGCCGTGATCGCCTGGCGGTAACGCCGGTCCTGCACATCTCCGCAGGCAAACACGCCGGGCACCACCACTCCATTCAAAGTGGTCAGCACGTTGCCCGTGGTCTTGATGTAACCCTCCGCGTCCAGGTCCATCTGCCCGGCAAACATCTTGGCGTTGGGCTCGTGGCCGATGCCCAGAAACAGCCCGCTGACGGCCAGTTCGCACAGCTCGCCCGTCTTCACATCCTTCAGCCGCAGACCCTTCACCTCGCGCTCTTCCACGCCCAGCACCTCTTCGACGATGGTGTTGGCGCGCAGCGCGATCTTGGGATGGGCGATGGCGCGCTCCAGCATGATCTTGGAGGCGCGGAAGCCCTCGCGCCGGTGCAGCAGCGTCACCTTGGAGGCAAAGCGGGTCAGGAAGAGCGCCTCTTCCATCGCTGAATCGCCGCCGCCCACCACCGCAATCTCGCGCCCGCGGAAGAAGAAGCCATCGCAGGTGGCGCAACTCGAAACGCCGTGCCCAATCAGCGCCTGTTCGCTCGGCAATCCCAGCCAGCGCGCGCTGGCGCCCGAGGCCACAATCAGCGTCCGGGTCAGAATCTCCCCCGCCGAGGTCGTCAATCGGATCGGCCTGGCGCCTAGTTCGGCGGCGTTCAGATGCGCCGTCTGGAAGCTGGCCCCAAACCGCGCGGCCTGTTTCTTCATGTTCTCGATCAGCTCCGGCCCCTGGATGCCCTCCGGCCAGCCGGGAAAGTTCTCCACCAGCGTGGTCATCGAAAGCTGGCCTCCCGGCTCATGACCTTCCAGAACCAGGGGTTTGAGTCCAGCGCGCGCGGCGTAGACGGCCGCCGTAAGCCCGGCGCAGCCGGAGCCCAAAATAACCGTATCGCGAATCTCTGTCATAAGCTTTCCTGTCTTGATTTTAGACGCCTTGCTCAGTTTTGTTCAGCCTTGTTCATCTTGGCCGGCCTCCCTGTTCGTTCCCGGCCGCGTTCTTTAAGATGATCTTCATGGCTAATCTGACTCTTGTCTATGGACTGCGGCTCCTGCCCGAAGGCGAAGTCACCGAAATCCGCGATGCCACGCTCAAACTGGCCACCGGCCACGAGGCTCACGTCACCATGCACCTCATCGAGGGCTCGCGCGAGGAGATCGAAGCGCAACTCAAGCGCTCACTCGACGCCTTCTTCGACTTCTACCCCGAACTCTGAGGCCGCGCTGCCGGGCGACCCTTCTCGCCTTCTACCCGGCCCGCTGCAAACTCCGGCTGTCCCTCCGTCTGTCTCGATTCGCGACAGCGCCGAATCGCCGCCGTGTAAAAATCGGCCATTTTTTGCACAGGCTGGAACACCGGCCATTGCCGCCTCGCTCCGCGTTTCCAATGAGCTTTTCGCATCCTGGGCCACTTTCCGATTCCTATATGTAGCGTTCCGCTGCACATTGCCGCTCCAAGATACAAATTCATAACTCTCCCATGAGAGATCTCACCCGTCCGTTTCTTTTTCCTGATTACTTTTTGAAACTTCCAGCCCATGGCGCGGGCCGATAACTCCTTCATGGCCGCACTGAACCCGGCTTGCTCGCCCCTGTTGGGCAGCCGTTCAGTTCGAGCCAGGAGTTTTTCAGCTTGGAGCGCCCTGTGTTCCGCCCTTCATTCGCTCTAACTCGCCGCGCAGCCCTGGCCTTGTTCGCTTCGCTGCTCCTTCTTGCGCCCGCGGTGGTCCAGGCCGGCGGACCGAAGTACGTCGCCGGGGTCAGCTTCTTCAACCCCGGAGTCCTCGGCCAGCCCATTCACTGGGCGGGCGGCCAGGTCAATTACTACGTCGATCAGGGGCCGCTGAACAGTGGAATCACCAACCAGCAGGCCACTGCCATGGTGGATGCGGCGGCGGCTCTATGGAGCGCGGTTCCCACGGCCGGAGTTACGCTCACGGACCACGGCCCTCTGAACGAAGACGTGAACGGGGCTAACATCGCGGCGAGCAACGGCGTGATCACCCAGCCCGCCGACGTGACGCCAGCGGCCACGAATTACCCGCTCGGGGTCATCTACGACGCCGACGGATCGGTCATCGACGCCATCTTCGGCGTGGGCGCGAGCGATCCCACCAGTTGCCAGAACAACGGCGTCTGGGTGTGGATGGACAACGTCAACCCGGATACCACCATCGCCCACGGCATCATCCTGCTCAACGGCCTTTGCGCCACCAACTCCAACCTGACTGAGATGATGAGTTACGAACTGGAGCGGGCATTCGGGCGCATCCTCGGCCTGGACTACGCTCAGGTCAACCCCACCGCCCTCGTGGACGAGATCCCCGGCGGGACCGACGGCTGGCCGGTCATGCAGCCCCTCAGCGGCGTCTGCACCCAGAGCGGCGGCCAGTGCATCCCCGAGCCCTCCATTCTCCACTACGACGACATCGCCGCCCTCAACCGTATCTACCCCATCACCGCCCAGAACCTGGCCAGCTTCCCGGGCAAACAGCTCACTGCGGCCAACACCGTTTCCATTCAGGGTACAGTCACCTTCC
>JBEKPA010000327.1:0-4000 GCA_049521195.1 Occallatibacter sp. | reverse complement strand
CACCACACCCCACGAAATCGCATGATCATCTTCTCCTGACAAACATTCGACGGCGCTCCCGCCGACGCACTTTGACTAATTGGTAATCGTCACGTTGATCGTATACGGCAGAGACATCTGGTTTCCGTTCCCAGGGTAGACAAACGCGGTCGCCGGGTGAAAGGCGTTCTTCGGGATCACTATAGCCCCCGACTCACTCGCGGTGACCGTAACCCAGTAGTTCCCGGTCGGCGTAACCCCGCTCGTTGCTGTTGGCAAGCCGAGGGTCGTGGTGCTGCAGGCAGTTATTCCAAGAAGAGCGCCGCCCCAGAGCAGTGCGCAAGCGATCATCAATAGGTTCCGAAACCGAGTGGCCTTTCTACGGAAAGTCAAGCCAAGCAAGCCCAGCCCGAAGATGCTTGCGAAAGCGATGCCGCCCTGGCGTGTCTTGAGGCTCGAGACGGTACCCAGCGGCACAGTGGTGTTAATGGTCATTATGACGGTACCGGGACCCAGGCAACCTTGACTCGCAGTGCAAGGGGTGGCACTGCCCAGAGATCCAGAGGGAGGGCCGACATCGACGGCGCAATATGACGGTGCTGGTACAGGCCCCGGCACTATGCCAGCAGCGGGCCACGCGCTTTGTGGCGGAATGCTGTCTTGGCATAACAAACCCTGAAAGGGATAATAGGGCTGAGCATTGTAGGGTGCTTGAAAATACCCCACCGCATAGGCGGCGGCTTGCGGGTCCGCCGGATTGGGGGCCGGATAGGTGAACGAACACGAGGCGTACGCGGGCAGGCCCTGGCACTGCAGGGAGAGCGGCAGGGCGTAATTTGTACTCTGGCCTGGTACGTTAACGCGGTTAATAGTTCCATATCCCAGGACCGAAGTGAGGGTGAGCGTGGCCGATACCGATGATCC
Source organism: Occallatibacter sp. (assembly GCA_049521195.1). Taxonomy (GTDB): domain Bacteria; phylum Acidobacteriota; class Terriglobia; order Terriglobales; family Acidobacteriaceae; genus Telmatobacter. Next base: position 3,097 of record JBEKPA010000327.1, on the reverse strand, counting down.
GGGGGCCACAATGAGCGCTGCCGGGCTGGAACTGATCTGCACTACGGGATGCGCCACCGCCCAGATGTTCACGGGCGCTGCCGTTGAGCTCGTGTAGTTCGGATTGTTTTCGGTCAAATCGCTAAATTCCCCGGAATACTGCGGGGTGAATTGGTAAAAGGCCATGAGTACCGGGGTCACCGCTGTGTTGAGCTGGATGATGGGGGCGCATTGAACATCAAACGGCGCCGTGTCGATGGTAACCGCGGGCAGGCCTGTGCTGATCGTTTGGTACACGTCGATAGTGGATGAACTGTCTGCTCCGTTGCCGCAGATGCCCCCGTTCGTCCCGGCATAGATTACTGAGCCTAAATTCGCACCAACAGGACTCGATTGGCCTTCGTAAGCGGCCGTTCCAACCATGAGATTGCCGCTGGCCGACGCCACAGTCAACTGATAGGGGTTATCCCAACCGCTGAACGAGCCCGCCCCCCCCCCGGTACTTCCCCATTCGTTGGTGCAGCCGGAGCAATTGCCCCCAACAACAAGGTAACCCGGGGGGTTGCTTGCAGGCTGGCCCAAGCTATAGCTGGTGGTGCAGTTGCCCGGAGGGCCCGACGTGCAGGGGAGCGTGTAAAGCTCCCATTGTTTCGGGTTGCCGGGAGGCGTATTGAGCGCGGTGGCGCAGCCGGTTTCGGAGGCCGACGTGCAAAGGGGTATATTGGGCTCGGTGAGCACGGTGGGCACCGAATTGGTGACAGCCACCGCGGCCGTGTTGCTGGAGTTCGCGTACAGGTAGGTCGGATCTCCGTTGTAGCGGGCCGTGAACGTGTAGCTTGCGATGGGCAACCCTCCAAAGGGCATCCCTTGTGCTGTCGCTATAGCCGCATTGAACGTCGCCACGCCCTTTACGAGCGGCACCGTTAGCTGGTACTTGGTTGGCAGGGATGGGTAGGTGATCGGCACATTACTGCCGTATACCACCGTCAGGGTGACGGTTCCCGTGGGCGTGGGACTGCCGGAAACCTTGGGTGTTACGGTCACCGAAACTGGAACATTCTCGACGGTGCCGGTAGTGTCCGTCGGCGCCGTCACCGTGACACTGGCCAACGTTGGAGCCACGCCGGTAGCGTCTATTCCCACAGGAGCATTGGACTCATTGCCCTGAACCAAAACTTGCTCTGCCAGATTGCCTCCGTCGCCGGGAGCAGGGCTGAAGGTCATGGTTACTGTGCAGGTCGAGTCCTCGGCAACCGTGCTTCCGGAGCAAGTATCCCCTGTATCGGTGAAATCGGCCTCATTATAGGTAGGTACTCCCGCGGCTGCGGCGATTGCTGCGTCGGTGGGCAGGAAATAGCCGAGCACGCTGTTGAAGCCGGTCACCTTCAACGCCGCGTTGCCAAAGTTCAGCAGGGTAAAGGTTTGCGCCGTTGACGATCCCGCGGCTGGCGGATCTGCAGTTAATGTTCCGAAATTGAAACTCGTACTTGCGCTGTTGAAGTTCACGTCGAGCGCGGTTCCGTCCGCCACGTAGATGTTGCCCAGAGAATCCAGGGTCACGGCGGTGGGGCTGGTAACGCCGGCGGCCTCTGGTGTCTCATTCGCGGGGTTCAGGGTGCCGCTCGCCTGCTGGACGCAGGCCTCGATCGTGGGAGCAGAGGCGGCGCAGGTCAAAGGAATACGAACCACGCCGCCGGTTGCGGCGACCAGGACGGAACCCGATGGATCGACGGCCAAGCCGGTGACGCCACTCAGACCGCTAAGCACTTGCGTCTGGGTTCCGGCCGGCGTGATCTCGTACACACTACTTCCGCCATCGACCACATACAGGTCGTTGTAGGGATCCACCGCGATGGCAGAGGGCGCGCTGACCGCGGCGCCCGAGAGCGTGACGGTTTGAGTGGCCAGGACGCCGGGCAGGCTGGTATTCAAGCCTGTGCTAAAATTCTCCAGCTCATACACTATCTGGTTGCTCGCGTCCGATATATAGAGGTCGCCAAGGCCGTCGGCGGCCAACTGGACTTGGGCGCCGAGTTTGGTCTCGAGCGTGATCTGACCCTTGGCGTTCAGCCCGGCGCCAGTATCCGATTCCGGCACTTCGTAGACGCTGCCACTATCGGCAATGAAAACATCGCCCGCTCCGTCGACTGCCACGCCGGTGGGAGCTTTCAGGCCCGTACCCACAGGCGTGCCCGCGGTTCCCGAGGTTGAATTGGCCGGGTACATCTCCACTTTCCCCAAGCCGGAGTCGGCGACATACAGGTTGCCGGCGGCGTCCACGGCCATCTGGCTGGGAGTCCTGAGACTGCCGCCGATGGTCGACTGCGCAGCGGGCAGAACCTGCACCGCCGCGCCTGTCCCGCTTCCGTCCACAGGGATGGATGCCAGGACCGCGTTATTCGCGCCCAGCATGACCAGCGTGGCGGAGACATTACCCGCCGCCAGCGGGGCGAAGTTTAAAGTAACCGGGCAACTGGTCTGGGCTGCGTACGGAGGCGGCGCTTGGGTCGACAAGCAGGCACTTTTGGCGCTGGCGTCGACAGTGAAGTCGGGAGTGCTCTTGCCGGCCTCGACCACTTCAATCTTCGTTGGGGTTGTGCTGGCGTTGAAGGTGAAGGTCACCTGTTCCGAGGCCGGGTTTGCCCCTACCGCTAGCGCGCCGAATTGGGCCGCGCTGAATGAGACTTCAGCAACGTCCCCGTAACTGTTCGATTGCGTTTGGGTGGTTGGAACAACCAGGCCAGTGTTGCCCAAGAATGCGACTCCGCCCTGCGCAGTCACAGTTGTGAGCAGGAAGGCCGAGCTGGAAGAACTTGCCCCCTTGGGATACACAAAAACGCCCAGGGTGTTGTCGCTGATGTAGATGTTGCCCAGTGCATCAGCGGCCACTCCCGTTACTTGAGGCAGTGTTGAAGGACTGATGCGGGCAAGTCCGGAATCCGTCGTCAGACCGGTTTTTCCGGCGGGTATCTCGTAAGCGCCCGCCAGGGCGCCTGCACCGGCCTCGACGAAATAGATGTTGCCAGACGGGTCTTCAGTAACCGAAATCGGCGCTCCCGCCATGCCTGAAACGATCGTAGTTTGCGTCCCGGCAACCGGGGCAGCCCAGCCGCCAGTG
>JBEKPA010000326.1:0-4007 GCA_049521195.1 Occallatibacter sp. | reverse complement strand
CGCTGACCTGGTAGGAATTCTGGAGGCCGAGCCGGAGCGCATCTCGCCCTCGGCGCTGCTCAGGCCCGTCTTTCAGGATTCTCTGCTCTCTACCTCGCTCACCATCGGCGGGCCGGCGGAGATCGCTTACTTTGCCCAATCCGCCGTGCTGTTTGAACGCATTCTGGGCCGGATGACGCCGGCTGCTCCGCGCTTCTCCGCAACGCTGATCGAGCCGGCTGTGGGCGAACTGCTGCGCAAGCATGAGCTGACGCTGGAGCGGGTCTTCCAGGTGAGCGGGGCGGAAGGCCCGGCGGCGCTGGCGCAGGTGCTGGCTGAGCGGTCCATGCCCAGCGAAGGGAAACGCAAGCTGGAGGCGGCGGGGGCGGCGCTGGAGGCCGAGCTTGCGGCGCTGCTGGAGTGGATGGGCCGGCTGGATACGGGATTGGGCAAGTCGGCGGAGACCGCGGCGGGCAAGATTCGCTACCAGATGAATCGCCTGCGCACCCTGGCGGCGAACTTCGAGTTGCAGCGCGAGGCCTCGCTGGGCCGCCACGCCGAGGCGATTTGCCAATCGCTTTATCCGGGCGGCGCGCTCCAGGAGCGGGTGCACGGCGCGGCCTATTACTTTGCGCGCTACGGCTTTGAACTTGCCGAGGAGTTGAGCGCGCTGGCCGGGCCCGCCGCGGCGACCTGCCCAGGGCATGCGGCGGTTTGGCTATAATCCTCGCGAAGGCAGGGGAGGCTAAACGTGAGACGGATTGCGGCGATGCTGGCGATTGGATTGCTGGCCTGTTCGGCGGCGCGGGCGCAGAAGGAGCCCTGCGCGACGGTTGGTAACAACAACGACTTCCTGGGCATTCAGACCGTCCGGCTGTGGCCGGGAGACGCGCCTCAGGCCAAAGGGAAGGCCTGCGAAGACATACCCACTCTGACCATCTTCGAGCCGCAGCGCGGCATGGACAACGGCTCCGCGGTGGTGATCTTTCCCGGCGGCGCCTATACCCACCTGACCGCCAACCTGGAGGGCAGACAGTTCGCCGACTGGTTCACGGCGCGGGGTTTTCGCGCCTTCGTCCTGAGCTACCGGCTCCCTTCGAACGGCTACCTACTGCCCGTTCCGCTGCTCGACGCGCGGCGCGCCATTCAGACAGTGCGGGCGCGGGCGCGCGACTATCAGATCGATCCCGGCAGAATCGTCGTCATCGGCTTCTCGGCCGGCGGGCATCTGGCCGCGCTGGCGGGAACCCAGTTTGTCCCCGGCAACCCGGAGGCGGAGGATCCCATCGAGCGCGCCTCCAGCCGCCCGGACTACCTGGTGCTTGGCTACCCGTGGGTCGGGGCCATTTCGTCCGATACGTCACACCTGAGCTACTGCAAGCTATTCAATTTAATGGAGCAATGCGAGGCGCTGCGGGCCGCTTACTCGCCGGACTTGTTTGTCACCAAAGACACGCCGCCGACCTTCTGGTATCACACGTTCAACGACCAGACGGTTCCGGTAGAGCAGGGGCTGCGCTTCTATTCGGCGCTGGTCAAGGCAGGAGTGCCCGCCGAGGCGCATATCTTTGCCAGCGGGCCTCACGGCACCGGCCTTGGCAAGGGCGATGCGGCCCTCGATCAGTGGCCGAACCTGCTGGAGACATGGCTTCGCGGCCAGGGTCTGCTGACCGTGGACAAGTCCGTCGGGAGCAAGCCGTAAGGCACAGGAATCGCCGGAGGATAAGGAACGCAAAGGTGGTCCAGAGAGCCTCTTGTAAAATTCGGTTGAGACTGCTCGCCGCGGCAAGTGTCAGGGCACGACTTCAGTCGTGCCGGAAGAGTAACAAAATCATGTTGGGCTTTAGCCCCTGCGGTTTTGTTTTCTGTAATTTGCAATTCCGCAGCGGCTAAAGCCGGAATCTAAATTGGCCATTTGCGGCACGACTGAAGTCGTGCCCTGACACAATCTATAGCCTGAAGGCAATTTTGCAAGTGGCTCCAGAAACTAAGAGGCGGACCACTGACCGCAGGAGTGGAGGGACTTCCCGCAGCCGGTGGCCCGCTGGACCCTGGATCGGGTCTGGGTGGTATTCTCAGTGTAGGCTTGTTTTGGGTGAATGCAAGCCCTTTTTTGCACAAAATTCCCGTTTCGTGACCGCAGTCACAGGACCCTGTCCGATGGACCGCACTTTCGTTGACTTGAGGGTCCGCCCCTGATACAAAAAAGTGTTCCCCTTCGATAAAGGGACCGCGTTGGCTGCCTGAGCCGCCAGTTTAACCATGGAAGAAATCCTTCAACAAATCGGGACGTTTCTGATCGGCGCCGTGCCCACGGTGGTGCTTTTCATCGTGCTGGTTCTGGCCTACCAGTTCCTGGTGCAGGGTCCGCTGACGGCGACGCTGAAACAGCGCCGCGCGCGCACCGAGGGAGCTATTGAAGACGCGCACAAGGCCATCGCCCAGGCGGAGGCCCGGGCGGCCGAGTACGCCGCCAAGCTGCGCCTTGCGCGCGCCGAGGTCTACAAGGTTCGCGAACAGCGCGTGAAGCAGGGCAACGCCGAGCGCGACGCCGCCCTGGAGGCCGCGCGCAAGGCAGCGGCGCTCAAGGTGACCCAGGCCCGGGCCGAGCTGGAGGCCGAGGCCGCCCAGGCCAGACTCGCCATCCAAGCCAGCGCCGGGGATCTGGCCGATCGGGTGGTTCGCGCGGTTCTGCCGCTGGCTGCCGGGGGTTCGCGTTGAAATATTCGACTTCGCAATGGCGGTTTTCCGCCCGCGTTCTTGGGTTTCGCACTTTCCAGTTTCTGTTTTTCGCCGTTCTGGCTGCCGGGGTGGCGATCGCTCCCTTGCGCATTGCGGCGCAGGATTCAGCGCCGGCGGCCAAGTCTCAGCCCGCCGCGGCCGCGGGCGGGACAGCCAATCCCCAGCCGGCTCAATCCGAAGAAGAACAGCAGAGCAATGCCTTCCGGCTGGAAGGCCCGCTGGTGAAGGCCTCCGCCAAGGCGCTCAATCTCAGCGTCGAGACCACGGCGCGCATCTTTGAATTCATCAACTTCTCCATCGTCGTGCTGGCCATCGGCATCCCGCTCTTCCGCCTCCTGCCCAGGTTCCTTCGCCAGCGCGCCGAGAAGGTGCGCACGGATATCGAATCGGCGCGGAAGGTGACCGAGGACGCCAACTCCCGGCTGAGCGCGGTCGAGGCCAAGCTCTCCAGGATCGATGAGGAGATCCAGAAGTTTCGCGCCGAGGTGGACGAAGAGATGGACCGCGACGAGACGCGGATCAAGGCCAGCCTGGAAGAGGAGAGCGCCCGCATCGTCGCCGCCGCCCAGCAGGAGATTGGCATGGCAGCCGCGCAGGCCCGGCGTGGATTGCGCGGCTTCGCCGCCGATCTGGCCGTCGAGCAGGCCGCCAGGCAAATCGTTCTTACGCCGGCGACCGATCAAGCGCTGATCGCCGAGTTTGTGGGCGACGTGAACCGGGGAGGGCAGAATTAAATGGCCGCCTTCGCAGCCCGTTACGCCACCGCCTTTCTTGAAGTGGTTACCGCCGCCCGGCTGGACACGGCCGCCATCGACCGGCAACTGGGCGATTTTCTGGCCACCTGGAACGGCAGCGCCGAATTGCGCGAGTTCTTCGTGAATCCGGCCATTCCGGCGGCGCAGAAGGTGGGGTTTCTGGATACGTTGAACCGCAAGCTGGGACTGCGGAAGGAGCTGCGCAACCTGCTGGCGGTGCTGATCTCAAACGATCGCATCGGATCGGTGGGCGAAGTGGCGGCGGTCTATCGCCGGCTGCTGCAGGAGCAGTTGGGAATTCGCCAGGCGGAGATTGTGACGGCGCGGGAGCTGGGGGCGGCGGAGCGCAGTGCGCTGGTGGCGGAGATCGGCAAACTGGCCGGGGCGCGCGTCGAGGCCAGCTTCAAGTTGGATGCGGCGATCCTCGGCGGCACGGTGGTGCGCATCGGATCGACGGTCTACGACGGCTCGGTGCGCGGACGGCTGGACAGGTTGAAGGAAGCGCTTGTCGCCGGATAGGCGACGGGGACT
>JBEKPA010000325.1:0-4024 GCA_049521195.1 Occallatibacter sp. | reverse complement strand
CAAAATTGCCGGCTTCCTTCATGGTCCGTTCAAATAGCCACTCCGCATCGCACCCCAATACCCTCGCGATCTCCTGTCGCATTTGCCGCTTGGGTACACGAATTCCGTTGACGATTCGGCTCAGGTAAGCCTCATCGATGCCCACCAGCTTGGCCAGCCTATTCTGGCGCATACCGGTCGTGTACATTCGCAGCTTGAGATTGGGGTAGATACAGCGCTCCTTTTCTGCCCAGGGGAAGAGCGATCTTCCTTGAATTGCGCCACTCCGTAGAGCGGCTGTCTCTTCAAGGCGCTTACGTTCAGTATAGTGACGGCTATCACAGACATCGTTTCAAAGCCGCCCCATACTTTCTATAACGAAGTGTATGCAAAACTGAAAGAAATTGCCACTCATTCTTAGTACCCAACCCCTGTCTCTATGGTAACTCTCCACTGGTTACCGCGCCGTCATTCTGCTCGTAATACGCTGATTCTACATATCTTACAGATCCTTACCGGCAACCTATGAAAGAAATGCGAAAGTGTGCGATCTTATACAGACTTTATGACTCAGACGAAAACAGCCTCACTATGGACCCGAAATTCTGGCAATTTATTGATCCCTGGCCTATGATTGGCGCCGCGCTCCGATACCCGCCACCTGCATACAACCTCGCGTTTTGAGATGCAGCCGCATTGGGCATCGATGCATTTTTCTTGAACCGTAAACGATGAATGCGCTGGGAACTCACGACACCGCGCAAATCCCGCCGACGGAGCCGCGGACCGCGTCTTCCCATCGAACCGGGCGCTGCACGACCGACCAATTCCCGGCCGGCGCGGCAACGGCTCCGGCAAAGCCCTCGATCAGCTCCAGATCTTGTACGCGCCAGCACGATTCGGCACTCTCATCCGCCGCGCCACGGAGAGTTACCGGGTTCAAAGGCCCTTGCGACACGTCCACTCCATCCAATCCGCCCAGCAATCCACAGCCGACTGCCTTCAATACCGCCTCTTTGCGCGTCCAGAGACGCAAAAACACGCTGGCCTGTTCCTGAGCCGTAGGCGACGCCGCAATCATTGCCGCTTCCCTCCTGGTGAAATGCGCGGAGGCGATCTCCAGGGCCTCGACATGGCATCGAATTGCCTCCACGTCGATGCCGACTTCTCCAGCGGTTGTAAATGCAATCACTCCCAGCCCGCCGGAATGAGATACATTGAAATTCAGCGCGGAGCGTTCGGCGACAGATGGCTTGCCGTTGCTATTGGCCGTCAGTGCAATCTTCTCGGGAGCCTTCTCCAGGTACCCGGCCAGCCCAAGCCGGAGCATGGCCCGGCAAAGCCTGAAGCGAGATGCGTCCCTCGGAAAAAGATAGCGATCCGCGCGGTTCCGCTCTTCGATCGACAAGATATCGTCGAGATTCGCTCCTGGACTCAACGGCCTGTCCAGATCGATCGTCCAGACGTCGATGACCGCGGCGGGAGGCAGTTTACGAAGTGGAAAGCCCTCGTTCATGGAGTTCCTTTTGCGGGAGAAGAATCCGTTGAGCGGCAACTGCAACCGTCACCGCGGGCTGTGCTTGCCTTACCTCGCCCATCCTGCCCATGGTTCCTCCGAGCGGTGTCATCGACGGCCGGAATTCACGGCGCTCCCGTCCATTCAACCTCACAACCCCGCTTGCTGAAGTCATCGGTTCCGGCAAGGCGAAATACGACCCAGCAACTTCCGCCCAGGAGGCGCTTCCAGAAGGTTATGCATATCTCCCCGCTCGTCATCCTTCTAGCCTGGATACCTGCCGGCGCCTATCTCTTCCGCCGCTACCCGGTCCGCATTGCAATCCTGGCCAACTTCCTCGGCGGCTGGGCGATTCTTCCCGGCGCCAGTTACCGGGCGACTCCAGATCGCTTTCCTTATTGGATTCTCGGCGTCTGTCTCCCGACGGACTATTTTCTCACCAAGGCTACAGCCACCGGGCTGGCCGCTCTGGCTGGGTTTCTTCTTCTTCATTCCGCCGATTTGAAGAGATTCCGGCCGGGCGTCTGCGATCTCCCCATGGCTGTATGGTGCTGCGTGCCTCTTCTGTCGGCTGCCGCGCATTGGAACACGCTTCGTGAGGGCCTCCTGGGCGCCATCTACCAGACCATCTCCTGGGGCATGCCCTGGCTCCTGGGCCGCATCTACTTTTCCGATGACGACTCGCTGCTCCTGGCCGCCCGAGCCTGCGTCATGGCGGGCGTCTGTTACGTGCCAATCTGTCTGCTTGAGATTTGCGCGGGCCCTCAACTCTATGCGTTCCTCTATGGTTATCAGCCTTACCGCTTGGTTGGCGCGGAGCGCTATATTGGCTTTCGTCCCATCGGCCTTATGGAGGACGGGAATCAACTGGGCATTTGGATGGCAGCGGCTACCCTGCTGGCCGTCTTCCTCTCTCTCAATCGGCCGGCGGACCGCGTTCTTGGCTTGCCCATGGGGTGGGCCGCAGCCGGGTTGGCCGGCGTCACGCTGCTCTGCCAGTCGGTCGGCAGTGTTCTTTTGCTTCTGTTCCTGCTTCCTTTGACGCTCTTGAAGCGGCTCTCAATCCTGCGGGCGTTTGTTGCCGCTCTCATCCTGGGCATTCTCGCATTCGCTCTGTTCCGGATGACCAACCTCGTATCCCTGCGCGCGCTGGCGCACCAGAATGGAGTGGTCAATTCCCTTTCGTCCGCCCTGACGAGCATTGGCCGCCACTCGCTCGTTTGGCGGTTCGCCCGCGAAGAGAGCCACATCCGAGTGGCGCTGCAGAAGCCCTTGCTAGGGTCTGGGCAATGGAATTGGTGGCAAAACGGCGAGTTCCGGCCATGGAGCCTTTGGCTGCTGGTATTTGGCATGTACGGATTGGTCGGCCTGGTTGCGTTCGGCACGATCCTGATCCTGCCGGTCGTGCGCGCCGTCTGGCCGCCTGGGGAAGGCGACGCTCCCAGGCAGCCGAATCTCCGCCTGGCGATGGCCGCGCTCATTCTCATGGTGGCCATCGACAACCTGCTCAATGGAGCAATGATTCTTCCCTATCTTCTAATTATGGGCGGGCTGGCAGCCGTTCGCGGGTCGAACAGCGGCGCCGGAACTACGCTCATCGACTCTTAGTTAGCGGCTGCAACGGGAGCCGGGCGCTCTGGAGCTTTCTAGGCGAACCGGGCGCGTTCACGCGCTTGCAAGTTCCGTCTTTCGCTCGCGCTTTCTTCCGCGCCCGCGCAGGGACTGCTCCGCCGCCTGCTCGCTCTCGGCGGAGCGGAGGTGGCGTTCCATTGCCATGCGCGCTTCCGCGGAGTTGCCGGTGCGAATCGCCCGATAGATCTCGCGGTGCGCCTCCAGGGAGATCTTGCGGTCCTTCGCCCGCTCCGCGGTCTTGCGCCGTTCTTCGTAGAGCGCCGTTGAAAGCGTCTCCATCAGCGCCGCCAAGATGGGGTTGCCCGAGGCCTGGGCGATGGTGCGGTGAAAGCGCACATCGTGGATCAGGTATTCGGCCGGATCGTCGATGGTGGCGTACATCTCGGCCACTTCCTCGGCCAGCGCGGTGAAGTGCGCTTCGCTTCCCCGCTCGGCCGCCAGCGCCGCCAGACTCGTCTCCAGCAGGCTGCGCACCTCGAACATCTGCCACGGCTTGAAGCCGTGCAGCGCGCCCAGCAGTCCCAGCGACGACTTGCCAAACTCCGCCGGTCCATCCGCCACAAAAGTGCCTACCCCATGGCGCACCTTCATCACGCCCATGGCGGCCAGATACCCGATCCCCATGCGCAGGCTGGCGCGGCTGATCTTCAGTGCCTTGGCGAACTCGCGCTCCGGCGGAATCCTGTCGCCGGGTTTGAGAGAGCCGTCTTCCATCTTTGCCCGAATGTAGTTGACCACTTGCGAGCTCAGTTGAGTATCGAGAATCTGTGATTTGCCGGCTTGCATAGCGAACGAATCCCTTACTCCGATCAAATGTGCTGCTATCCCGCATAATGAGGTTAGCACCGCCAATGCGGCTTCGTCGCCCCAAATCCGCAAAGCGGTATTGAGCAAGTC
>JBEKPA010000324.1:0-4032 GCA_049521195.1 Occallatibacter sp. | reverse complement strand
CTCGCATCGCGGCAGGTTACAAAGTCTCCACGCACGTGAACGCGATGGTCGTTCCCGGCTCGCAGGCGGTGAAGGCGCAAGCCGAGGCCGAAGGTCTGGATAACATCTTTCGCGATGCCGGCTTCGAATGGCGCGAGCCCGGCTGCTCCATGTGCCTGGGCATGAACCCCGACATTCTTTCTCCCGGCGAGCGCTGCGCCTCCACCAGCAACCGCAACTTCGAGGGACGCCAGGGCCGCGGCGGGCGCACTCACCTGGTCTCGCCGGAGATGGCCGCAGCAGCCGCCATTGCCGGGCACTTCGTAGACATCCGCAACTGGGCAGTACGGGAGCCCGCGCTGCAAGGAGGGAAGGCCTGATGCAACCCTTTCGCACAATCACCGCGCTGGCCGCGCCTCTGGATCGCGCCAACGTCGATACCGACCAGATCATTCCGAAACAGTTTTTGAAGCGCATCGAGCGCACCGGCTACGGCGATTTTCTTTTCTTCGACTGGCGGCGCACGGCGGCTGGCGATCCCGACCCGGCGTTCGTCTTGAACGACCCGCGTTACAGGGGCGCGCAGATCCTCATTGCCGGCAAGAACTTCGCCTGTGGATCGAGCCGCGAGCACGCCGCCTGGGCGCTCTCGGACTTCGGCTTCCGCGCCGTCATCGCGCCCACCTTCGCCGACATCTTCTTCTCCAACGCGGGCAAGAACGGCATCGTGCTGGCCCGGCTCACTGAAGAGCAGGTCGCCGAACTGCTTCACAACGCGAAGACCATTCCAAACTATCAACTCACTGTTTCGCTCGAGGCGCAGACAGTCACCGACAATCGGGGCTTTAGCGCAACCTTCGAGGTGGACCCGTTTCGCAAATTCTGCCTCCTCGAAGGCCTCGACGACATCGGTCTCACGCTGCGCCACGCTGCGGCGCTCGACGCATTTGAAGCAAAGCACAATGAAGCAACTTGGCTGAAGGCGAAGTGACAAGTAATAGCTGTTAGCTATTAGCTTTTAGCTTCTGGCCTTTCTCGTAACGACGGACAGTATTGGCAAACAGCAGGAAGGAAATGGCCGGTTCAAGGCGAAACAATTAACCGCAACAAGAACAAGCTAAGAGCTAACAGCTAGCAGCTTGGGGAACGAAGAGAGAGCAAATGACCATCGAAGGCAAGCGCCAAAGCATACCGCTGACCGAAGGACCAAGCCGCGCCGCCGCGCGCTCCTATCTGCGCGGAGTCGGCTACAGCAAAGAAGATCTGCACAAGCCCATCATCGGCATCGCCAACACCTGGACCGAGATCGGCACCTGCAACGTGCATCTGCGCGAGATTGCGGAAGCCCTCAAAGAAGGCATTCGCGAGGCCGGCGGGACTCCGATGGAGTTCAACACCATCACCATCCACGACGGCATCACCATGGGCACGCAGGGCATGAAGGCCTCGCTGGTCTCGCGCGAAGTGATCGCCGACTCGATCGAATTGGTGGCGCGCGGCAACCTCTTCGACGGCCTGGTTGGCATCGGCGGCTGCGACAAGAATATGCCCGGCATCATCATGGCTCTCTGCCGCCTCGATATTCCCGGCATGATGCTTTACGGCGGCTCCATCGCCCCCGGCAAGCTCAACGGCAAGGACATCACTATCCAGAACGTCTTCGAGGGCATCGGCTCGCATGCCGCCGGCCGCATCGACGACGCGGGCCTCGAGGCTCTTGAGGCCAACGCCTGTCCCGGCGCGGGCGCTTGCGGCGGCCAGTTCACCGCCAACACCATGGCCATGAGCGGCGAAATCCTCGGCATCTCGCCCATCCAGCTCTCCGGCGTTCCCGCCATGAACCCTGAGAAGCGAGCCGCAACGCGTGAAGCCGGACGCATCCTGATGGATGCCGTCCGCGCCAACCGCCGCCCTTCGCAGATCATCACCCGCAAATCGATCGAGAACACCATCGCCAGCGTGGCCGCCAGCGGCGGTTCCACCAACGCCGTGCTGCATCTCATCGCCATCGCGCGCGAACTCAACATTCCGCTCACAGTGGACGACTTCGACGAGATCAGCAAGCGCACGCCCTTCATCTGCGACCTCACTCCGGCCGGCAAGTTCGTCGCCTCGGACTACCAGGCCGCCGGCGGCTCGCGCCTGCTGGCCAAGCGCCTCATCGACGCCGGTTTCGCCGACGGCTCCACGCTCGCCATCAGCGGCCGGACTCTCGCCGAGGAAGCCGCGCTCGCCGTGGAGACGCCCGGCCAGGTCGTGATCCACACCTTCGACAATCCCATCAAGCCCACCGGCGGGCTGGTCATCCTCAAAGGCAACCTGGCGCCGGAAGGCTGCGTGATGAAGGTCGCCGCCGCCAACCGCGTCGAGCATCGCGGCCCGGCGCGCGTCTTCGACTGCGAGGAGGATTGTTTTGCCGCCGTGCAGACCGGCCAGATCAAGCCCGGCGACGTGCTGGTCATCCGTTATGAAGGCCCCAAGGGCGGTCCGGGCATGAGAGAGATGCTGCAAGTGACCGCCGCCGTCAGCTCGAACGCCGAACTCTCAGCCGCTGTGGCTCTGCTCACCGACGGCCGCTTCAGTGGCGCAACCCGCGGCTTCACCGCCGGCCACGTCGCCCCTGAAGCCTTCTCCGGCGGACCCATCGCCGCCGTCCGCGAGGGCGACATCGTCCACTTCGATATTCCCAACCGCAAACTGACGCTTGAAGTTAGCGACGAGGAAATCGCGGCGCGGCTCAAGGGCTTTGCGCCGCCCGCATTGCGCTGGCCCAGGGGTGTCTTCCGCAAATATGTCGATCGCGTAACCAGCGCCTCCGAAGGCGCAACAACGTAAAGAACAGCGAGTGGGCAAAAGCTGTTGTTAATCAAGCTAGGGATCCTAGATGAGACTACTTGATCGATTGCGTAGAAACTCGGCGACAGTTACTCCCGAAATTGCGGCAGGGGAGCTTTTCGCCTATTCTCGCGTCGACATGGAGGAAGAGATTCTCCCTGAGAGTGGCTACAAGTGCCGCCCCTCCGTAAACGCGAATTACAAATTTACAAAGGCCGCAATCATCATTCAGTGGTTGCGAATCTTGGGGCGGGACCCGTCGGCTCGGATTAGGGCAAAGGAAATTCTCGATGAATTCGAGCGTTTGACCTTCTCGCCATTCCAGCCCAAAGAGATTTCCTGGTTGGTCGAGCAATTCAGAAAACAGATGGGACTCACGAACTCGATCAGTTCTTTTATGGGGGATAAGACGATATCGGATGACGAGATCGCCCGAAAAGGACTTGAAATATCGGAGGGCTGGTTCAAACTCGCTTTGGATGATCAGAGCCTCGTTGTCCGCGCGAGTATCATGCATGGCGCTCAACTTATCCATGTTCTTTATGAGGAGATGAGAAGGATTGGTGAAATGGTGGGAAGCGCTGTCTTTGAGAGGGGGAGAGGTTGATGGCCCAGCGAGAAGTGATTCGAAGTTTTTATGCAATCCAGCTACCCCGTGACGAAGAAGAGTCGTGCAACTCGCTCGAAGGTTGCGACCTGGATTCGGGGGAGTCACTCTTCTCCAAGGGGTACGCACCGCTGATCGACGGGTTCCATCCGCCCGATCAGACCGTCAACGGAAAGCCCGTCGTGCAGTTTATGTTTCAAAGCTATTCATACTGCGTCGAGCGTTCTGTCTACGAAAGATCAACGGAAGAAATCAAGAACCCTCTGAACGAGAAATCAGCATGAACCCCTAGCCACTGTTTCGAAATGTACGCGGGATTCATGGCGTTACCACAAGGGAGACTTAAGGAGCCTTATGACAATGCAGTCAGAGAAGAGTGGATCGTATCTGCCAATTTTAGGTAAGGAATACCAAGTTTTGCAGTAACGAGGAGGAGCAGAATGCCCGTATTCAAGACAGAATACAGTTGCCCGAAGTGCAAGCGTGAGACAGGGAGGGCGAATCAGATTTCAGCCGCAGATGGGGGGTTAATCTGCCCTGCCAACCCAAACCATAGGTGGGTGGACACACCATCCTTCTACGCCGATAGCCCCGTTGTGGAGTTCAGGGAC
>JBEKPA010000323.1:0-4042 GCA_049521195.1 Occallatibacter sp. | reverse complement strand
GAGTCGGCTGTGCGCCAGCCCAGCCCGTCTGGCCGATCCAAAAGATGCTCCGTGCCCCATCCTTTCGCCTCTTTTCTGGCGAAAGGGTGGGAAACCATGACTCTCGCGGGCACTGTTCATTGAGGACGCAATCCATCTGGCGATTCTCCGCGACCTTCTTTCCTCTCCGTATTCGTAAATGGCATGGGCAGATCGCGCGCAATCCATCCGGCAACTCTCCGCGACCTCCTTTCCGCGCGGGATGGCGCCAGGATTCCGGGCTCGGAATCTACCTGCGCGGAGCGGGCCCACCCCGTTCTCCGATACACTTGTATTGAGAGCCCTGCCGCCCTTGCCGCGCATCCATCAGGAGCGATCGGCTTCGGGCTTTACCGTTTCGCCGTGAGTGGAAGAACCTTGATTCCGTCCGAAAATTCCGGAAAGGACACGATCCGCCGCTGCTTCTGCGCCCTTCTTGGCCTTGCGCTTTCGGCTTCCGGCGGAATGGCAGCGCAGTCGCTGCCCAGTCTACCCGCCAGCCAGTCGTCCGCGGCGGATGCGTCCAGCTTCCAGGGCAGTGTGGCCACGGGGGAAGCCTCGCCGCAGCCCATCGATCTCTCCCTCGACGAAGCGATCCAGCGGGGGCTGAAGACAAACCTGGGAATCATCCTCAGCGGCACACAGGCGGCGGGGGCGCACGGAGAACGGCTCAGCCAACTGCAATCGCTGCTGCCCTCGGTGGATGCGAGCGCCAAAGAAACTGTGATGCAGGTCGATCTGCCCGCCGAGGGGTTGCGCATTCCCGGCTTTCCGGCCATCATCGGGCCCTTCGGCTTCACCGATCTGCGCGCTTCGCTCAGTTGGTCGCTGGTGGACGTGGCCTCGCTGCGCAACTATCTGGCCGCGCGGCACAACTTCGCCGCCGCCCAGCTCTCCGCGCAGGACGCTCGCGACCTGGTGGTGCTCACCGTGGGCAATGCCTATCTGCTGGCGCTGGCCGATGAGACGCAGGTCGCCAGCGTGCAAGCGCAGGCAGCCACGGCAAAGATCTCGCTCAACCAGGCAATCGCCAATCACCAGGCAGGCACGGCGCCGCTTCTGGATGAACTGCGTGCCCGCGTGGATTCGCAGTCCCTCGATCAGCAGTCGATCGTGGCCCGCAACGCCCTCGAAAAAGACAAACTGGCCCTGGCGCGGGCCATCGGCTTGCCCCTGGCGCAGAGCTTTACGCTCACTGACAAGGCGCCCTTTGCGGCCTTCGATCAGCTTGACGTGGATGCGGCCATTCGCCAGGGGCGCGCGAACCGCAAGGATCTGGCGGCCATGGTGGAGCAGACCAAGGCGGCCGAGGAGCAGCGCAAGGCGGCTACCGCCGATCGGCTGCCCACGCTGAGATTCAACGGCGACTACGGCGATATCGGCACCACGCTCTCTCACTCGCACGGCACCGGCGACGCCACGGGCACGCTGAGCGCGCCGCTCTTCAAGGAGTATGGCTTGCGCGGCGAGGCCGAGATCGCCCAGGCGCAACTGGACGTGGCGCAGGCCCGGCTGAGCGACAAGAACGCGCAGGTGGACGCGGATATTCGCGACGCCTTGCTGGACATTGCCTCGGCGCAAAAGCTGGTTGAGGTCGCCCGTTCCTCGGTCGAGCTGGCCAATGAGGCTCTCAGCGAGGCCCAGCAGCGCTATGCCAACGGCGTCAGCGACAATCTGGCCGTCAGCCAGGCCGAGCAATCCGTGGCCCAGGCCGCCAACCAATACGTGGCCAGCCTTTACCGGCACAATGTGGCCAAGCTCAGCCTGGCCCGCGCCCTGGGCGCGGCCGGGAACTACAAGGACTATCTGGGAGGAAAGTAGACGTGGCGGATTACACTCCAGTACCAACCCCATCGGAGCCGGGTGAAGACAACGAGATCGCGCAGCCGCAGTTCCGCCGCAGGGCCATCGTCGCGGTCGTGGTTGTGGTTCTCGCGGCGGTCGCGGTGGCAATCTGGTGGCACGGAACCTTCACCGAGAACACCGACGACGCGCAGGTCAACGGCCACCTGATTCAGGTCAGTTCGCGCATCAACGGCCAGGTTCTGAAGGTTGAAGTGGAAGAGAACCAGGTGGTCAGGCAGGGCGACGTCATCGCCGAACTCGATCCCGCGGACTACCAGGTTGCGGTGGAGAATGCCGAAGCCTTGCTGGCCAGCGCGCAGGCCAACGCCGCAGCGGCCAACGTGGCCGTGCCCATCGCGACCGTCAATGCCGGCAGCAACCTGCGCTCGGCCGGCGCCGATGTGAGCGGAACAAAGGCCGGGGTGGAGCAGGTCCAGAACCAGTTGCAGGCCGCGCACGACCGCGTGGCCCAGGCCAAGGCCAACAACGTCAAGGCGCAGGCCGACCTGGAGCGCTACAAGCCGCTGGTGGAAAAGGACGTGATCAGCAAGCAGCAGTTCGACGGCGCCGTGGCCGCCGCCGACGCCGCCAAGGCCGCGCTCTCCGACGCCCGCGCCATGGAGCGCGCGGCCGACGACGCTGTGAAGGTGGCCAAAGAACGCTTGGCGCAGGCCCAGGCGCAGTTGAACTTTGCCGAGACCGGCCCCGAGCAGGTGGCCGCGCAGAGCGCCCGCGCCCGGCAGGCGCAGGCCCAGGTTCAGCAGGCCCAGGCGCAACTGGATATGGCCAAGCTCAACCTGAGCTACACGAAGATTGTGGCTCCGGCGGCGGGCATCGTTACTCGCAAGAGCGTGGAGATCGACCAGAACGTCGCCGCCGGCCAGAACCTGCTCACGCTGGTCTCGCTTGAGGATCTCTGGGTAACCGCAAACTTCAAGGAAACGCAGTTGCGCCACATGCTTGCCGGGCAGCCGGTCGAAATCGAAGTGGATTCCACCGGCAAGACCTATCACGGCAAAGTGACCCAGATCGGCGGCGCCACCGGCTCGGTGCTTTCGCTTTTCCCGCCGGAGAACGCTACCGGAAACTACGTCAAAGTAGTCCAGCGCGTCCCGGTGCGCATCGACTTCACCGATCTGAAGGACGAAGACCCCAAGCATGAGCTCAGGCCGGGGCTGTCGGTCGAGCCGAAGGTGCGCGTGAAGCCCTGAACCGCAGCCTGGGCGCTGGCGCTGCTACTGACAGGCGAGCGGGAGCGGAGGAACGATGAACCGTGAGTGGCACAAGCAGCACAAGATGCCGGACGGGGCGACCGAAGAAGAGCGGATCGAATGGCATCGTGAGCACGCAAGAAACTGCGCGTGCAGGCCGGTCCCCAAGGGGTTGCTGGCTAAGATGGAGAAACAGGGAGCAGCCACTCCAGTGAGCGAAGAGCGCCCGGCGCGCTCTTAGGGCGCACGGCTTGTCGCTGGGGTGGAAATCTACGCGAGCGTCGGCGAGCGGCGACCCTGAGCGAATTCGAGGGGGGTAGTACTCCTGGAACCGCCTCAATACCTGGCAATCCTGATCGAATGGATAGGGTTTAGCCGGAGTCTGCGGTAAACTTGCAGCCAATGCGAGTCTTTGGGATCGATTGCGGGACTGAGGTTACGGGGTTCGGCGTTGTGGAGTCTTGCGACGCCGGGCGGCAGCCTCGGCTGGTCTGCAAGGCGATGGGAGCGATCCGGCTGAAGAAGGCGCTGACCACGCCGGCGCGCCTGGAGCAGGTCTTTCGCGAGCTGACCGCCGAGTTGGAGCGCTGGAAGCCGGATGCGGTGGCCATCGAGGAGGTCTTCTACTCGGTGAACGCCAAGTCGGCGCTGAAGCTGGGCCAGGTGCGGGGCGTGGCGCTGCTGGCCTCGGCCATCCGCGGGCTGCCGGTGGCCGAGTACGCGCCGCTCAAGATCAAATCGAGCGTGGTGGGTTACGGGTTGGCGAAGAAGGAGCAGGTGCAGTTCATGGTGGCGCGGCTGCTGGAACTGGCCGAACTTCCGCAGCCGGCCGATGCCGCGGATGCGCTGGCGATTGCGATCTGCCACATTCATACCGCGGAGACGCTTGGGTTGCAGGGGGTGGGGCGATGAAGGCGGCCTGGCTGGCTTTGGTTTTGGCTGCGCTGGCGCTGCCGCTGCGGGGTCAG
>JBEKPA010000322.1:0-4074 GCA_049521195.1 Occallatibacter sp. | reverse complement strand
CTGCGAAAAGGCCTGCCAGTCGGCGCACTGGCCGAAGAGATGCACGGGCAGAATGGCGTGTACGGCCGCGCCGCGCGGACCATTGACAACAATCTCAACAGCCTTGGGGTCCAGATTGAAGGTGGTGGGCTCAATGTCGGCCAGCACGGGAACCGCGCCGGCGCGGAGAATGGCGCTGACCGACGCGAAGAAGCTGAAAGGGGTGGTGACGACGGCATCGCCTGGCCCGATTCCATTCGCGGCCAGCGCCAGCCACAGGGCATCGGTCCCCGACGAGCAGCCCAGCGCGTGGGCGACGCCCAGATGCCCGGCGGCGGCGCGCTCAAAGGCGGCTACCGGCTCGCCCAGGATGAACTGCTGCTTCTCAAGGACAGCTTCGAGCGCATCCATCAGCTCCCGGTGAAGCGGGCGGTGTTGGCGCTTCAGGTCCAGCATGGGGACGGGCTGGGCGGCTGGGGCAGGGGTCCGAGCCGGATCGCCGGAAGTGGCGGCAGCGTCTTTCACCTGACCATCTTACCAGCCGCTCAGGGCTTCCTTGCCAGCCCTGAAGGGATCTGCGTCTCACGTCTGCTGTTACAGACTGTCTCTGGAAAATGAGTTTTGCCGTCGCTTACGGTATCCCCCAAGGAGGGCGCCACCTTAACGATCATGCGGAGGCCGCGCCCGCTGTATTCCCGACGGCCGGAAGCTGCCGCTGGGAACTGCTTGGAGTGGAGGAATCCTGCTCAAATGCTTCTCTGCGAAGCCATCAGAGTTGAAAACATTTGTAAATCGCTGTAAAGTTATCAGATTGCGGGATTTGACGGCTTCGGGGTTTCCGCAGCCGTGCTCGCGGTTTTGCTTTTTCACGCACGTGGACTCCCATCCAAACCCTCATGAGAAGAGCAGGAGATCGGCACATGGAGAACAAGCCGGCACAAAACATTCAGGACACATTCCTGAACACGGTTCGCAAGGACAAGACCCCCATTACGATCTATCTGGTCAGCGGCGTCAAGCTCACCGGAAAGATCCGGTCCTTCGACAAGTATTCAGTGCTGTTGGAGAACAACAGCCAGGAGCAATTGATCTTCAAGCACGCCATTTCAACTGTGGTGAGCAACCGGACTGTGATGCATGCGGAGCATCGTCCGATTGGCGTGCAGACGGGCATTGGGCCATCCGCGGTGACCGCGACCTTCGCCCCGCCAGCGGTCGCGGAGATGCGATAGCGCGCGGGGAGCGGCCTCGATTGGCAGCGCAGGACGGCAGGACTGGCGGCTCTGGTGGAAGTCCGGGGTCCCCGGCGACAGGTCTTGGTCGCTGGGGTGGCAATCCCGAGCGGGCGGTTCTGGTGGGTGTGGACCTGGCGCGGGCAGAGCCGGGGGGCCGCGCGCGCAGCAACCGCGCGGGAGTGGTTGGCGCGCGGCTGGCGGTGGTGTGTGCGGAGCCCATGGATGCGAACTCCGCTTTGTTGGAAACGGCTGCAGCGGGCGGGACCAGGCTGGAATCTGCCGCATCCGAACTGCTGCTTCGATCGAATGCCGGCTCTTCGTCGGCGCAGGGGCGCTCGGTCTCGGGCCTGGACGCCGAAGAATCCCTGGCCGAATTTCGTGAGCTGGTTTCAAGCGCCGGCGCTGTGGTGGTTGCCGAGCTGATGCAGCGCCGTCCGCGGCCCGATCCGGCCACGCTGATCGGCGCGGGCAAGGTGGAGGAGATCGCCGGAGTTGCCGCTTCTACTGATGCCGCTCTGGTGCTCTTCGATCACGACCTGACTCCCACGCAATTGCGCAACCTGGAAGCCGCGCTGCCGTGCCGGGTGCTGGACCGAACGCAGCTGATTCTGGACATCTTTGCCCGTCACGCCCGTACCAGCGAAGGCCAGTTGCAGGTGGAGCTGGCGCAGCTTCAGTACCTGCTGCCCAGGCTCACCGGCCGGGGCAAAGCGATGTCCCAGTTGGGCGGCGGCATCGGCACCCGCGGCCCCGGCGAAACCAGACTGGAGACGGACCGGCGGCAAATTCAGAACCGCATCGACCACCTCAAGGGCGAACTGGACTCGGTGCGCCGGGTTCGCAAGCAGCAGCGGCAGCGGCGCGAGTCGGTTCCGGTGCCCACGGTGGCCCTGGTGGGCTATACCAACGCCGGCAAAAGCACGCTCTTCAACTGCCTGACCGGCGCCGCGGTACTGCAATCGCCGCGGATGTTCGCTACTCTGGACCCCAAACTGCGCGCCATTGAGCTGCCGAGCCGGCGCAAGGTGCTGCTATCGGATACAGTCGGCTTCATTCGCAACCTGCCGCACACCCTCGTGACCAGCTTCCGCGCCACGCTGGAAGAGGTGGCGCAGGCCGAGGTGCTGCTCCACGTCCGCGACGCCGCATCCACTTATGGAGAAGAGCAGAAGACTCAGGTGGAGAAGGTTTTGGGCGAGCTGGACTCTCTGGGCAAGCCGCGCATCGAGGTGCTGAACAAGATCGACCTGCTGGGAGAGCATGAGCGGGACGGCCTGCTGGCGCGCTCGCAGGCGGGCGGCGAGGTTGCGGTTTCAGCGCGCACGGGCGAGGGCATGGGAGCGCTGCTCAAGGCCATCGACCGGGCTTTGCACTCCGACCCGACCATCGAGGCGGAACTCAGGGTTCCGCAGCAGGAGGGCGGGGTGCTGGCGGCGATCGAGGCGGGGATGGTGATTCATAAACGAGAGTATGAGGGCAATCTGGTGCGGCTGACGGTGAGCGGACCGGCCTCGCTGCTGGGCCGGCTGCGCCAGTACCGGCTGCGGGAAGAGTGAGGGAGAATCCTCAGGCACGCGGCCTAGCTACGTCTTCCAGGACTGGGCAGTTCTGAAAACGAGCGGCTGAATCCGCGCCCTTTCAAAACAATTGGTCTCCCCGCGGAATGCTTGACGGCTCACTTCGCCGCCTCTGCCGCCGGCTGTCCGGGCGAAGGGATCTTCGCATTCGCAACCTGGGGGTCCGTCAGCGCCTTGCGCGCTTCTTTGCCGTGCGGTCCTTCCGGATCGTAGTCCAGCAGCTTCAAATAGTTTGCGCGCGCCTGGGCGAAGCTGCCCAGATGGCGTTCGGACTCGGCCAGTCCCCAATAGACCTCCGGATTTTCCGGATCCAGAACCAGCGCCGACTCGAAACGCGACTGCGCCGCCCTCCAATTCCTGGTCTGAAGGTAATACTTCCCTACGTCGATATCGTTGGCGGCGGACTCCCTGTGCGTCGGCTCCTTGACGGTAAGGTTTCTTCTCCCATCCGGCTGATCGTCGTCCGGCTTGGGCAGCAGTTTGTCCAGGCCCGCAAGGCTGGAACTCGAGTTTTGGTCCTGCGTGCTGCTGCTGGCCGGCGCTGGGTCGTCCGGGCTCCTTACAGGGTCCAGGTCGTCGCCCGGCAGCGCAACGCGCGCGGCATCTTCCCCGTTGTAAGTCCCTTCAGGCAAGACCGGCGTTCCCTTGGAGGGCAGCACCGGAACGGTACTTGTATCCTCGGGAAACGGATTGGCCCCGGACTGTGGACTGGCTCCCGGCTGAGGCGCTCCGGCTGGCTTCTGCCCATCGCCGGCCGGCTTGCTTTGGCCCGGCGCGGAGCCTGCTGCAGCCGCATCCCCGCCCGCCGGAGTCTGCGCAAGAGCCCACGGCTCAGGCGCCAAGCACCATGCCAAGGAGCAACCCAAAACCACCGCAAGTGTGAAGCCCAGTCTCACTTCCTTCCCCCTCGCTTTTTCCATGGCCCCATCAATGATAGGATGCGGTCCATACAGTCCATTCGCCGCTAAAGGAAAGCATCGCACACTCGCATGGGACTTATCATCCGCTCCTCCGCCATCCACGCCACCGGGTGCTTCACCACCACCCCCATCCGCAAAGGCGCGCGCGTGGCCGAATACGCCGGCCCCCGCATAAGCAAGGAGGAGGCCGACGCCCTCTACAAGAACTCGATCGTCACTTATCTCTTTGGACTCGGCGACGGCTCCATCGTCATCGACGGCGAGGGCCCAGCCAGGTTCATCAACCACAGTTGCGACCCCAACTGCGAGAGCAGCGAAGTGCGTGGCCGGGTCTGGATCAAGGCCATCAGGAACATCTCCGCC
>JBEKPA010000321.1:0-4088 GCA_049521195.1 Occallatibacter sp. | reverse complement strand
TGCGGGCGGTTGAAGATGCGCAGTTGGAAGGGACGATTGGGACTCCGGATGAGGCGCTGAGGCTGGTGATGGAGAGGTTTCCGCTGGCGTAAGGGACTGGCGTGGCGCGCCGCGCCGCTATTCAGCAGTCAGTCTCCGCGCCCAGTGGCAACGATGGCGATTCCCGCTTCATCGGCGAGCTTGACGAGAGCTTCGCGGTCGAATAGCAGCGTGCGGCCGGCCTCGACCGAGAGGCAGCTTGCGCCGGCGCGGATCATGGTCTCGACTGTGACGACGCCGACGACGGGCACGTCGAAGCGCAAATCCTGCTGGGGCTTGGCTACCTTGACGACGGTCAGCCGGCGCTCAAGCGTCGAAGAGGAATTCGGCGTTTCCTCTTCCAACGAGCGCATCAGTTGGGCGGCGCGCTCGATGGCCGCGTCCGTGCCTTCCATGGCTTCGACGGCCACACAGGCCTGCGCGGCCACCACCACTGTCTGGCCAATATCGAAGGCGGCGACGGCCCGCGCCACTCCCAGGCCGTACTCGATGTTCTTGCGCTCCTCGTCGTCCGGCGCGCGCGCGGTGAGCACGCCCTCCCGGGCCAGCAGCGGTTCAAGAAACGCGGTGGAACCGATCAGCTCGATGCCCTCGTCGCCCAGCACCTTGGCCACCGCGCCCAGCAGCATATCGGTATTGCGCGAGCGCAGATTCAGCAGCAGCTTGGCCAGCCGCCAGTCGGGGTGGATGCTGGAGAATATCTGCTTGTGCTTCACCTGGCCGGCCATCACGGCCTTCCGCACGCCCTCCTTGCGGAAGACCTCGATCAGCCGTGACAGCTCGCCCAGCGAGAGCCACTCGACGGTGATGCGCTCGTCCTCGGCCGCGCGCCGGTCGATCTCCGGGTCGGTCTCCTCGCGAATGGCCGCAACCACCACGGCCAGCCCCTGCGCCCGCGCCGCGTCGAGCAGCAGGAAGGGAAAGCGGCCGTTGCCGGCAATGAGGCCGAGTTTCATGTGTCCCGCTTTCCTTGAATGGGCTGAACGCAAGGTATATTCAGAGCCCACTCCGCGCCGATTACGAGCCACATCCGTACGTTGCACATCATTCCATTCTGGACGTAACGCCCGATCCGAGAACAGCGCTGCATCTGAGGGCAACGGCGCCTTTGAGCGCAAGACCGAACGTTTGCTCCCGGAGGGAGCATCGAAAATAGCCCAGGGTGGAGTCCGCCCTGGCGGACGGAACCCTGGGTTGGCAGCCGCAAGGCACCGAAAGCCCCGGAGGGGCGGCCGAACCCTTCCATGCCTGTTGCAGTACGATACGATTCTGCCATGTCACACACCTATTGCTGCTCGCTCTTTCATTGCGTCTTCTCCACCAAGGAGCGATGCAAGACCATCACCGCTGAAATCCAGCCGCGTCTGTGGGCCTACATGGGTGGCATCGCGCGCGAGCATCAGATGACCGCGCTCGGCATCGGAGGAACCGAGGACCACGTTCATCTTCTGCTTTCTCTGTCTTCGTCCATGCCGATCGCCGCGGCCATGCGGGAGATCAAGAGCGCATCCTCGCATTGGATGCACGAGACCTGCGCGATGAATGGCTTTGAATGGCAGGAGGGCTATGGCGCCTTCTCTATCGGATGGACCCAGGTGGCCGCGACGCTTGCGTATATAGCGCGCCAGAAGGAGCATCACCAAAAGCGCGACTTCCAGGCCGAGTACATCGCCTTCCTCAAAAAGCACGGCATTGAATACGACCCGCGCTATGTCTGGGGTTGAGCTTCGTCCGTCCCTACGGGACGGGGCGGGCACATCGGGTGCGCTTTCCCAGGGTTCCGTCCGCTGCGGCGGACTCCACCCTGGGCTATTCTCGTCCTCTCCCTCCGGGAGAGATCGTGGCAGCATCGATCCCGTTTGCATTCGACCTTCCTTCGTCCCTATTCCGTGCTCACACCGCTAATTCAAAACACTCCCAGTGGAATCCTCCACGCCCATCGTCGAGATACAGATACGCATCATTCTCGATGCGCGTGACGATGCCAATGTCCCCAGGCTGTAGTCTCATCCTGTCAAACGATGACCAAGCCCACCCGTAGGCGTGCGCATTCGGCGCAAAACGTACCCGATCTCCGATTTTGAATGGGTTGACCCTCTGCGCCTCTGCCATAGTTCTTACTTGATCACCCCGCGCTCGCTACGCTCCAGAAAAGCGGCCAGCAGCGCCACGTCCTCGCCTTCAAGCTGCTTGATCTTTTCCAGCGCTTGCGTGGTGTTCATCTTGGAGGACAGCAGCAGGCGGAAGGCCTTCTGGAGCCGTTGCAGCCGCTCCGGCGAGAAGCCGCGCCGCGCCAGTCCGATCTTGTTGATGCCGAAGGCCTTGTTCTCGCGCCGCGACGAGGTGAGCGAGAAGGGCAGCACGTCCTGGGTGACGATGGTGCCTCCGCCAATGAAGGCGTATGTGCCCACCGTGCAGTGCTGATGGACCGGGCTGAAGGCGCCCACGGTGGCGTAGTCCTCGATGACCACGTGGCCGGCGAGCGTGGCCGCGTTAGCCAGGATGCAGTGATTGCCCACCAGGCTGTCGTGGCCGATATGCACGCTGGCCATGAGCAGGCAGTTGGAGCCGATGCGCGTGACGCCGCCGCCGCCCGCCGTGCCGCGGCTCACGGTTACGCCTTCGCGGATGGTGTTGTCGTCGCCGAGAACGGTTTCCGTGGCTTCGCCGCGATACTTAAGGTCCTGCGGCGTCACGCCGACCGCGCAGAAGGGATAAAACGTGTTGCGCGCTCCGATGCGGGTGCGGCCATCGAGCACAACGTGGGAGATGAGGTTGCAATTCTCGCCCAGCGCGACCTGGGGACCGATAGTGCAAAAGGGGCCGACGGTGCAGGAAGCCGGAACCACGGCTCCTGCGGCAACGACGGCGCTGGGATGGACGCTCACTCCCCGGTCACCGCTTCCGGCGCCGAGTCCGCGGCTGGGGGCTCTGGCTCCGCAGAGGCCGGCGCGGCCTCTCGCGCCTTGGGGACGATCTGGCAGGTCAGCGTGGCCTGGCAGGCCAGCTTGCCGTCCACCAGGGCCTTGGCTTCCATGCGGCCCATGCGGCTTTTGAAGGCCAGCACGTCCACCTCGATGCGCAACTGGTCGCCGGGCGTTACCGGGCGGCGGAACTTGGCCCGCTCGATGCCGGTAAAGACCGCCAGCTTCTTCTCGCGGTCGGGGATTTCGGAAAGCATGATGATGGCGCCGGCCTGGGCCATAGCCTCGATGACCAGCACGCCGGGCATGATGGGGTAACCGGGGAAGTGGCCCTGAAAAAAGGGCTCGTTGATGGTTACGTTCTTGATGGCTACCAGGCGCTTGGCGCGCTCGAACTCGACCACCCTGTCGATCAACAGAAACGGGTAGCGGTGGGGAAGGAAGTCCAGGATCTCCTGGATGTCAAACGTCATTCTATGGCTCCAAAGAGCGGGCGGGCGGTCCGCTTCGCGCTCATCTGGATTATAAACAAGCCTCTGCCGGCAATGTCCGGGGGCCGCTCTTATCCGACTGCGTAGAGCCGATGGGTCTCGAACCGGTAGGCGTCGTCCGCGAAGCCGAAGTCATGCATCCGATCCGGCCAACTGCGCAGGAAGCCCGTCAATTCGTCTCCCGGAATCGGCCTCTGAAAGAGATATCCCTGCCCAGCTTCGCAGCCGATCTGGCGAAGAGCCTCAAGCTCGCCGGGTTCCTCGATACCCTCCGCCACGGTGCGCAGCTTCAATTGCCGGCCCATGGCGACGATGGTCCGGCACAGCGACAGCATGTCCGGGGAGCGGTCGACGCCGCGGATGAAGCATTGGTCGATCTTGATGGTGTCCAGGCGCAACTTCTTGAGCACGTTGAATCCCGTGTAGCGAGTGCCAAAATCGTCGATGGCGACGCGCACGCCGATAGATTTCAACTGCCGAATCCGCGTCCCGAACAGTTCTTCGTCTTCGAATGCCAGCGATTCGGTCATCTCCAGTTCCAATTCCGTAGGCGCGATGGGAATCTCCTCCATGATGCCGCGCACGGTACGGGCAAAGTCGTCCTCGCGCACACTGGCCGCGGAGGCATTCACCG
>JBEKPA010000320.1:0-4122 GCA_049521195.1 Occallatibacter sp. | reverse complement strand
CCGGCAATGATTAGCGACGGATACGCACAGTGGTACGCCGACCGGCTGTGGCAACTGATTCCGGCGGTCTATCGCACCATGGACGCTGGTCCCGCGCCCGGCGCGCCGGGGCCGCTTCAGGAGCTGGTGAACCGCATCGGAGCCCAGGCTGCGGTGGTCCGCCGCAGCATTGACCGGCTGAGCGAAAACCAGTCCATCGAAACCTGCGACGACTGGGTCATTCCCTACATCGGCGACCTGGTGGCGACGCGGCTGGTCAGTTGTCTTGACGCGGCCGCGCAGCGCATCGACGTGGCCAAAACCATCTACTATCGCCGCCGCGCGGGCACCGTGGGCTTGCTGGAGGAGCTGGCCGCCGACATCGCCTCGCGCGATGCGCGCGTGGTCGAGTTCTTTCGCCGCATGGGCAGGACGCGCCACTCGTTCGATCCGCCTCTCAGCTACAGCATCGAAAGCGCGATCGATGGGCCGATCGGATTTACCGGCAGGAAGCTGGAGATCGCCGAAGGGCTGATCGGCGCCTACAGCAAGACGCCCATGGGGGGCTTCGCGGACCTGCGCAACGCCTATGCCGCGGGCAATGCTGGCACCGCCTTCGATGAGTACGCCTATACCGCCGATCTGCGCGCGGGCGGCCAGACGCTGGGCCACTTCAACATCCGCAACCTGGGCGTCTTTCTGTGGTGGCTGCAGGCCTTTCCCATCTCGGCGGCCACTCCGGTGAGCAATGGCGCCACGCCGCCGTGCTTCACCTTCGATCCCACCGGCCGCGAGATTCCGCTCTTTGCCCCTTCGCAGCGGGTTGACGAGGCCGGCGCATGGGGCGAGCACTGGGTTTCGCCCAGCGAGTGGGAGCTGCCGGTCGCCATCCGCGAAACGCTTTGGAATACGGTTCCCAAAAAGCTCTATTCGACGGCCTTCGAACCCCAGGCGTTTTCTGTCGGTCTGCTGGCTGGAGGAACGGGCGCGGCCGTGCCGCTGGCCCAGCTATCCATCTATCCACAGCAGGGCCGCTTCAGCTATTCCGGCTATGCTCCCAGCGACAATCTCGCCGTCTGCTACAACTTCGGCTTGCTCTCCGAGATTGGCTCGGGCGGCTACGACAGCGCGATTCTCAGCGCGCTGGCGCTGCCTGAAGCGGCGGTCTCCATCGCCGGCGGCGATGCCGCCAAGCTCAACAACGCGCTGCAGGCGGTCGCCTCCAGCGCCAACCTGGAATTTGCCGATTCGCTTACCTACGCCGGCCCCACGCAGACCCTGACCGTGCCCGATGGCGCAACGGTTGCCGTCAGCGCTCAGAGCGGGGAGCGGCCCGTCCTTCGCTGGGCCGGCGCCGCGCCGCAAAGCTGGACGATCGTCGGCAACGCCGTCAGTGCGGTCGCGCCCACCGTCCTGGTTCTTGAAGGCATTCTGATGCAGGGCGCGGACATTGTGCTGCAAGGCGCATTCGATACCGTCTATCTGCGCATGATGACGCTGGATCCCGGCACCGCCTATGCGCCGCCGGTACCGCCGCACGGATTGCTGCCCATGCCGCTGCCGATGTACGGCTCGGCCATCGACAATATGCCGCTGCGGCCGAGCACGCTCTACATTGAGGGCGCGGTTACGAATCTGATTGTCGAGCGCTCGATCACCGGACCGATTCGCACCCGGAACGGCGGCGCGATTGAAAGCCTGAAGGCCAGCGACAGCATTGTGCAGGCGATTCCGACGCACGTAGTCGCGACCACCGGGACGCTCGGCAATGCAACCGTCTTTGACCCCGTCAGCCTGGCCGCTTCACTCAAGTACGGGACCAATGCGCTGGCCCAGAGCGCGGTGGCAAGTTCGTCCACGCTTCAGGCCAGCCTCGCCGGCTACACGGCAGGCACGGCGCCTTCCAGCACGCTGATTGCGGAGATGACCGCGGCCATCCAGCAGTTTACCCCGGCGCAGGCCGAGGCAGCCTGGCCGCTGGCTTTGGCCGATCTGGCGCTCGGCTTCTCGGAGGGAACGGTCACGCTCTGCCGATGCACGGTCCTGGGTCCGGCCTATACGCACCGGCTCCAGGCTTCTGAGTGCATTCTCGACAATCTGGCCTTGGTGGAGGACGCGCAAGCCGGCTGTGTGCGGTTCACCGCTTATGCCAAAGGAAGCAACCTGCACCAACCCTACCGCTCGGTGGAGGTTGCGCCGGGCGCATCGCTCTTTGAGTCGCGCAGCTTTGGCCAGCCGGAGTACGCCAAGCTGCGCGAGGACGCGGACTCGGCAATCCTGGCTCCCGGCGCGGGCGGCTCGGGTTGCGGCTGTTCGCTGCCTGGCGCAACCGATGGCAGCACTATTCTGGCGGGCGCGCAGAATGGCTCGGAGATGGGCGTCTATTGCCTGGAAGGCATTGCGCTCAAACGGCGCGGCCTGGCATTGAAGTATGAAGAGTATTCCCCGATCGGGCAGTTGCCGGTCTGGATCGACGTGAACTAGAACGCCTGAGCTAGAACGCCTGAGCAAGGGTTTGAAGGAGTCTTATCGTGGGAAGCGATCGCGCACGCATCAGTTTCGATCCATCGCGCGACTACCGCGCGGTAGTTGCACAACAGGGCCGGGTCACGCTGGAAGCGGACATCAACGAAGAGGCCGCCATCGCCGGCGAGGCGCTGCGGCTGGAGACGATCGATGTCGTCGGCCCCGCGGGAACGCCCGAACAGACCGGCTACCAGGTCTCATACGACGCCAAGTTGGGCCTTGTCGTGGCGCCGGGAACCATGTACGCCGGCGGCTGGCGGCTGACTCTGGACAAGGCCGTGCCGCTCAACGATCAGCCCGATTGGCTAGATATGCTTTCCGCAATCTATCAGCCTGAGATTGCGGCGGATGCGGATCTTCGCAGTCAATCGATGGTGGCGCTGCTGGTGAGCGAGCAGAGCATCTCGGCCACCGAGGACCAGGCGTTGCGCGAGGTTGCCCTGGGCGGTCCAGACACCTCCGCCCGCACCCGGCTGATGCAGCATTTTGTGCGCATCCCCACCACTGCGTCGCTATGCGACGCCGCCGGGAAGGATATTGCGGCCACGCTCGCCAAGATGGGCCTCACCCTGAATCCGGCGACGCTGGCGCTCGGTTTCGACGCCGATCTCAAGGTCGGCTTCTATCCTCCCACGCAACTCGACAACCCTTGCTGCCCGCCGGCGCAGGGCGGTTATCTGGGCGCTGACAATCAGCTGGTGCGGGTGACAGTCTCCAGTTTCTCCGCGCCTTCCGGCACCCTGCTCTGGGGCTGGAACAACGCCTCGTTTCTCTATCGGGCCACGGTGGTCAGTCCGCAGGTTCTGCGGCTCAACCAGGCGCCCGTCGATGCCGCCCATACTCCGCAGCCGGGCCAGGCCATCGAGGTATTGCAAACCGAGGCGGTGCTGGGCGATCCGGACGACAGCAACTATGTTGCCGCGCCGCTGGGCCTGGTCGTCACGCTGGGAAGCGGAACGGTCTACGATCCCGTCACCCAGGAGTTGACCCTGCCGCCGGGCACCACGCTGCCAACCGACAAGTACACCCTCTTCGTGCGCCTATGGCAGGCGGAAGTGCCTTTCACATCCGGAAAGAGCGTGAATCTGGACGATGCCTCGGGCCTGGCCGTCACCGTGCGGATCAGCGCCCTGCCCACGTGGCCGCTCCAGGCTCGGCCCTTCTGGCGTTTTGCCGTGCGTCCCAACACCCCGCAGAAGGTCTACCCTCTTCGCTATTACGAAGCGCCGCAACCTCCCGACGGGCCGCGTCAATGGCTCTGCGATCTGGCCATCGTAGAACCCCAGGACAGGTTGGGCTGGACGATCGTCGCCGATTGCCGCAAGCACTTTCAGCCGCTTACCGACAACGAGCAGTGCGCCTGTTGCTGCCTGGTGCTGAGCGCCGCGGAAGAATGGCGGAGCCAGCTCAACGCGGCCATTGCCAGCGGCGCCACGGCGCTGTGCATCTGCTTCCAGCCGGGCGAATTCCAGGTTGATAGCAAGATCGCGTTCTCCGGCCAGGCGGTCAAGATGATCGGCGCCGGCCAGGGCACGATGATTGTCGGCGGCAGCCTGGAGGCGGTGATCGAGTTCGACAACTGCCCCAACGTCAACATCGCCGATCTCTCGGTGGTGG
>JBEKPA010000319.1:0-4177 GCA_049521195.1 Occallatibacter sp. | reverse complement strand
GACCGCGACCGAGGCCGATGTGGGCTACGTTTTACAGGTTGTTCCCGAGGCCGTCGAACACCTGCGCGCGCTTTCGCCGGTAGCGGCCGGGACGCTGGGATGAGAACACCATGACGGATCGCACCACCATTGCCGTAGCCATGTCCGGAGGGGTCGACTCCTCGACGGTTGCGGCCATGCTCGCCCACTCCGGCGATGCGGTCGTCGGGCTGACTCTCCAGCTATGGGACCAGACGCGGCTGGCCGGGCGGCACGGGATCCCAGACGCGCCCAAGGCCGGCCGCTGCTGTTCGCTGGACGACGTATACGACGCACGCCGCGTTGCCGAGCACCTGGGAATACCGTATTACGTGGTTAACCAGCAGGAGCGCTTCGAGCGCGATGTGGTGCGGCCCTTCGTGGAGGAGTACATGGCCGGGCGCACGCCCGTCCCCTGCTCGCTCTGCAACAACCACCTCAAGTTCGATCAGTTGCTCCAGACCGCGCGCTCCATCGGCGCGGGCCGCATCGCCACCGGCCATTACGCGGTCAACGAGTTCGACCCCGCGCGTGCCCGCTGGATCTTGAAGCGCCCCGCCGACCTGGCCAAGGACCAGACGTACTTCCTCTTCGGCCTCACCCAGGAGCAGTTGTCGCGCACTCTCTTCCCCCTCGGGAACCTGACCAAAACGCAAGTCCGCGAAGCGGCCCGCCGGCACGGCCTGGCGCTGGCCGAGAAGCCCGACTCACAGGAGATCTGCTTCATCCCCGGCGGCGACTACAAGCAGTTTCTCACCGCGTATCTCGAAGAGCAGGGCGAGCGGGTTCCGGAGACCGCCGGCGAGCTGGTCTCCTCCAGCGGCGAGGTTCTGGGCCGCCACGAAGGCATCTTCAACTTCACCGTGGGCCAGCGCAAGGGGCTCGGCGTCAGCTCGCCCACGCCGCTCTACGTGCTCAGCATCGATCCGGCCAACCGCCGCGTCACCGTGGGCGCCGATGCCGAGCTGGCCACCCGCACGCTGCGCGCGCGCCGCCTCAACTGGATTTCAATCCCCGAGTTGACCGGCCCCATGCGCGTGCGCGCGAAGATTCGCCATCGCCACGAACCCGCCTGGGCCAGCATCGAACCCGCCGGACCGGACGACGTCCTGGCCGCCTTCGACGAACCCCAGCGCGCCGTCACGCCTGGGCAGTCCGCCGTCTTCTACGACGGCGACGAAGTTGTCGGCGGGGGTTGGATTGTTTGATGGCGCGACGCTATCGAACATTGAGCGGTCGTACCGCTTTCAAAGGGCGAGACCGGCGGTCCCGGCGGTGTGCGATACTCGAAAAAGCATGTATAAACGCATTGTTTTGAAGCTGTCGGGCGAGGCATTGGCGGGTGAGCGCGGCTTTGGCCTGGACGCCGCCAAGGTGGCGGAGATTACCAGCGAGCTGGCCGACCTGAACGCCCTGGGCGTTGAAGTCGGCGTGGTGGTGGGCGGAGGCAACTTCTTCCGCGGCGTGAGCGAGCAGGCCAAGCAGATGGACCGGGTGAGCGCCGACAACATGGGCATGCTTTCGACGGTCATCAACGCCATCGCCCTGCAGGACGCCCTGGAACAGCGCGGCGTGCAGTGCCGGGTGATGAGCGCCGTCTTCATGAACCAGATCGCGGAGCCGTATATTCGCCGCCGGGCCGTGCGCCACCTGGAAAAGGGCCGCGTGGTGATCTTCGCCGCTGGCATCGGCAACCCCTTCTTTTCCACCGACACGACGGCCAGCCTGCGGGCCATGGAGATCAAGGCCGACGTGCTGCTGAAGGGCACCAAGGTCGATGGGGTCTACAACGCCGATCCGGTGCTGATGAAGGATGCGGTGAAGTACGACGAGATCACCTACATGGAGATCCTGCGCCAGGGATTGAAGGTGATGGACCTGACCGCGGTGAGCCTGTGCAAGGACAACAACCTGCCCATGATCGTCTTCAACATGAACCAGCCGGGAAACATCCGCCGGGTGGTGCTGGGGGAAAAGGTCGGATCGCTGGTGACGACGTAGGGGTAGGGGGCAGGGGTCAGAGATCAGGGGTCAGGGGCGGTGCGGGGCTTTGGTGAGACTGGCTGAACCGGGAAGCCGATCGGAGGCGTCTAACAGCCAGTGGAGATAAGCAAGCCAGAACGGCTGAATGCCCTGACGGGCCTGCGTTCTTTCGCGGCCGTCAATATCGTCTTCTTCCATTTCTCCGATCCAAATTGGTTTGGCTGGCTGGCGCCGGTGGTCAACGCCGGCTTCGCTTCGGTCAGCTTCTTCATTCTGCTGTCGGGCTTCGTGCTGGCGTACAACTACGCGGGGCGGGCGCGGGCCGGAACGCTGGACCGGGTGCGCTTTTGGAAGGCGCGGTTCACGCGCCTCTACCCCATCTACCTGCTGAGCCTGCTGCTGGCCTGGCGGATGGTGACGGTGGAGTACCATGCTCACTCGCACGGGATGTTCTGGACGGGGATGGCGCTGACGCCGCTGCTGCTGCAAGGTTGGGTTCCGCCGGTCGCCACATTTTTGAATACACCGGCCTGGACGATGTCGGCCGAGAGCTTCTATTACGTGCTTTTTCCCTGGCTGGCCCGGTGGAAGAAGCCCGCAGAGGCCTGGCGCTGCGTGATTCAACTAGCCGCAGTGTGGGGGCTGGGGCTGATTCCCGGCGCTCTTTACATCGCGATCAACCCGGACGGCATTGCGCATCCGGACCGCTGGAGCGGAGGTCCGTGGCTGCAGGTGCTCAAGTTCACGCCGCTGCCGCATCTGGCCAGCTTTGTCTTCGGCATCTTGCTGGCCGAGCTGGATGAGATGGTGGACCGGGCCGGGCGTTTGCGCCTGCTGCTTGGCTTCGTTGGTTTTGCGGGCGCCTTTTGGCTTCTGTGGCTGGGTCCGCGAGTGCCTTACGCCATCATGCACGACGGCCTGCTGATGCCCCTCTTCGGCTGCATCATTCTGGGGCTGGCCGGGGAAAACTCGCTGGCGCGCGCGCTGAGCTGGCACCCGCTGGTGTTTGTGGGAGAGGCCAGCTACTGCCTCTACCTGCTGCACTTCAACCTGTGGAACCTGATTCACGACTCGCATGTGCTGGAGCGCCTGGGGCTGATGCGTTACGACCCGTGGATCAGCTACGCGCTGTTGATTGCGCTGGCGCTCCTTGCGCTGCATGCGGTGGAGAAGCCGGCGCAGCGCCAACTGCGCAAGTGGATGAGCGCGTAAAGGGAGAGGGATTCGAATCGAAGCTACATATTGATTCTAAACAAGTTATTGAATAATAATAAACGCTCAATACTATCAAAACTCAGAAGGCGCGGTTTCCACACACCTATTCCACGCACGAGATTTCAAGGACGGGCGTGAGTTCATCTTCTCGACTGATCTAGAGGCACGCGCTACGAATTCACCCTCCTGTTCTCCCGGAGCGATCGGAACTTCCTTCTTCCGGACTTGGCCGATGCGGCGACATGGTCACCTGCCGTTCAAGGTGCTAGAATCGCTCGCATCGGAATCAGATGATAGAAACTGACCCCCAAACTGGCATTCCCGCAGATTTGACCCCCGAGATGATTCTGGCGCAACTCCAGTTGCTCACTCGGGATGAGGTCTTCCGTGCCAGCAAGAGGTCCATCTCGTTCCTGCGGTTTGTCGTTGAGCAGACATTGAAGGGCTCTGAGGATCGGATCAAGGAACGCACGATCGGGATGGAGGTGTTTGGCAGATCATCGTCCTACGACACGAATCTGGACCACGTGGTCCGCACCGCCGCGACAGAACTTCGCAAGAGGCTGGCAATCTATTACGGAGACGAAAAGCATCGCTCCGAATTGAGAATCAGCCTTTTGCCAGGCTCATACATACCCAGATTCATGCACGCACATCAGGCAACCCATGAGGCTGCCGAAGACGGGGTGTTCCCTAATCCCCACCCCATTCCGGGCCAGACTCAGCATTTTGCCTTGGAAACAGCCGCGGATCCCAACAATGAATTAATCATTGAGTCAAATCGCAAGGCGCATCGGCGAAGGAATTGGCGTGTGGCCTATCTATTGTTTGCAGTGATTCTGGTTGCCGGAGTTTGTGGATGGTTCTGGCTTCATACGGAGACCCCGGTATATCTGTTCTGGAAGCCGGTGCTCGATACCCCTGGGCCGGTTCTGCTGGCGGTCGGCGACGTTCCACATGG
>JBEKPA010000318.1:0-4183 GCA_049521195.1 Occallatibacter sp. | reverse complement strand
TCGGCCATCTGGTCAAAAACCCGACCCTGTACCCTTGAAACGAACAGTGTTTTATACCCAAAGCAATCAGCTTGGGCGACTGCTGGAGCAGCAAATAAAAACTGCACGACAGCGACCATCAAACATAGAATTCCGCCTAAAAAACAGCGGAGCCGGGGCCCCGCTGCGGTTGCGAAAACTGACTTCTCTGTTGCTGGCGGCTTCATCCCTTCCACTCCTCCATCATCCGCCGGAAGTCGTGGAACAAGTAGTGGGAGTCGTGCGGCCCTGGCGCAGCCTCGGGGTGGTACTGCACGCTGAAAAGCGGCAGCGTCCGATGGCGCAGGCCCTCCAGCGTCTGGTCGTTCAGGTCGAAGTGGGTCAGTTCGACCTCGCTCAAGTCGATCGAGTCCGGATCGACGGCGAAGTTGTGGTTGTGGGCCGTGATCTCCACCTTGCCGGTCACATTGTTGCGCACCGGATGGTTGCCGCCGTGGTGGCCGAACTTGAGCTTGTAGGTGCGCCCGCCCAGGGCCAGGCCAGTGAGCTGGTGGCCGAGGCAGATTCCGAAGACCGGCACGCGGCCCAGGAACTTGCGAATGGCGCGCACCGCATAGTCCACCGGCTCGGGATCGCCGGGACCGTTCGACAGAAAGACGCCGTCGGGCTTCAGGTCGAAGACATCTTCGGCGCTAGTCTCGGCGGGAACCACCGTCACCCGGCAGCCCTCGCGGGTGAGCATCCTCAAGATATTGAGCTTGATTCCGAAGTCGTACGCGACGACATGCAGCTTGCGCTGTTTTGCGTCTTGCACAAGAGCATTCGCCAACAAAGGTTCGCCTGACTGGTTGCGGCTGTCGGAGGCATCGAACGGATAGGCAGACTTGGTCGAGACCACGCGCGCCAGGTCGGTCCCGTCCATCTTGCGGATACTTCTCGCCTTTTCGACCAACACGCCTGAATCGGTCTCGGAGGTCGAAATCACCCCCCGCATCACGCCGTGGGTGCGCAGGTGGCGAACCAGCGCGCGGGTATCGATCTCGGCCAGCACCGGCACGGAATATCGCTCCATGTACTCGTCGGTGACCTGTTCGGAGCGCCAGTTGGAGCTGATGGGCGAGAACTCGCGGACGATCAGTCCCTCGATATAGGGCTTGGCCGACTCGTTGTCCGCCCGGTTGGTGCCGTAGTTGCCTATCTGGGGGTTGGTGAGAACGACGATCTGTCCGGCATAGGAGGGATCGGTTGCGATTTCCTGGTAACCGGTGAGGGAAGTATTGAAAACGACTTCGCCCCGGCACTCACCGGGGTGCCCATAGCCGTGGCCACGGAAGATGCGCCCGTCTTCGAGCGCTAAGATCGCCTGCATCGCCTCTCCGAGGAGTGGATTCAACCGATTCTACCACCTGCGGTAGGGCAGACGCTCGCTTTTCGCTCGCACGGGCTTGGGTTGCTCCCGCCCTTCGCCTGCGCCTACCGCACCACGCCCGCGTCTCTGGTCGGCCAGTAGACGAAGACCGCCTTGCCGTAAATGAGCGAGCGCTCGACGGGGCCGAACTTGCGGCTATCCCAAGAGATGCACCGGTGGTCGCCCATCACGAAGTAGCTGTCCTCGGGGACCACGATCTCCGCCATGGAGTCGCTGTCCTGGTACTCCTCGGGAACGTACGGCTCGGCCTGCGGCTTGCCGTTGAGCCAGACCACACCGTGGTCGATGCGCAACCGGTCGCCGGGCAGGGCGATGACGCGCTTGATGTAACTTTGCTCTGGGTTGCGCGGGTAGTGGAAGACGACCACGTCGCCGCGCTCGATGGATGAGATGCGGTAGACAAACTTGTTGACGAACAGGCGATCGGAATCCACGAGCTGAGGCAACATACTGGTGCCTTCCACGCGCACCGGCTGGTAGAGGAAGGTAATGATCAGCACCGAGGCAGTCGCGGCGACCAGCAGATCGCGCAGCCAAAGGCCGAGGCCTCCATATTTGCGGGGAGGCGCGGGGTTAAGTTGCGGCTGGCCAGGGTCCGCGTCAGAAGCGGCGGGCTGGTTGGGAGCTTGTGTTGGGGAGTCGTCGGAAACCGTTTGCATCTCTCCTTTAGATTACTCGCAGCCGAGGCCTCCGGGCGGGCACAGGATGCGGGCGCGGCTGGGCTTCTCCATAGGCTTGGGTTGGTTGGCTACTGGAACGAATGCCGGAGCCGAGCCGGGCGGAGCGCCGGCGAGATTCTCCTCCTCCAGAAGGAGCGGCCTCTGCAGGAGCATCTCCACCTGCGTTCCGCTTTCGATATTGACGTCGGCTCCGCGGGTAAAGAGCGTTGCCAGGCCAACAGCGGCAAGTCCCGCCCCAAGGCCGGCAAAGCCTCCGGCAACGGGATGTCCGCCCACCGCCCCGCCTATCGATCCGACCGTGCCCCCGGTTGGAATGGCAACCTCCGCCACCTTTCCGGCATTGCGTCCCTTGTCGCCTTGCTGCTCGATGGTTCCCTCGCCATCGTCCTTGACCGACTGCTTTCTGGCGCCGGGCAAAGCGTTTACGATACCCGGAATGTCGATGACCGAGCCATTGGGAAAGATCATCTCGGTGAAGTGCATGTCGAGCTGCGCCCTGCCCTTCACGCGCCCGGCGCGGGCGACGCGGTCCACCACCCCCTGCACGTAAACGCCGGCCGGGATCAGAACCCGGTTGCCGACCACCACCGGAAAGGTCGAGGCCAGGTAGACGCCGTCGCCGGGCTTGGCGCTCCGGGTGTCGATGCCGCT
Source organism: Occallatibacter sp. (assembly GCA_049521195.1). Taxonomy (GTDB): domain Bacteria; phylum Acidobacteriota; class Terriglobia; order Terriglobales; family Acidobacteriaceae; genus Telmatobacter. Next base: position 1,444 of record JBEKPA010000318.1, on the reverse strand, counting down.
GCGCAGTTGCAGCAGAACCTTGGTGCCGGCGGGGACGGTGTAGATCTTCTTCGCCGGAGCGGCAGCCGCAGCGTCGCCGGGCGCGGAGGGGCACGGAAACTTCTCGTCCCAAATCGGGTCCTGCTCGTTGTCGGGATGGCAGCCCTTGGCATCAAGCGCCCGTCGGATCTCTGCCGGATCGAGAACCACGCCCTGCGGCGAAGCGGCAGGCGCTTGCCCAGTTGCGCCGGCAGCAGCGCCTGAAGCTGGGGCGGCCTGGGGGGCCTGAGCAAACGCGCACCCGCAAGCCAGGGACACGAGACCCAGCACGACTGCAGCCGCAACCTTACCTTGCAGCAGACGCATGAAGCCCTCCCTTGAAACCTTCAATGCAATAGACGAATCGCCCGCATTCAAGGATAGCCTGACCGGGCGGCCAAGCCACGAAAAATCCTTCGGACTCCGCGGCGGGAGGCAATTCGCGATACGATGCAAGAGAGCGATGGAGACCGAAACCATCCCGCATGCCGCTTCCGCAGCCCGCCCTCGCGGCCGGTTTGCCGCCGCCTACCGCGTTCTGAACGATGCAATCGCCGCGCACGCCTTCCCCGGCTGCGCCTTTGGGGTATTGGCCGGCGGTGAGATAGTGCTCCAGGATGCATTGGGCCGCTTCACCTATGACCAAGCCGCGTCCGCCGTCTGCGCCGACACCGTCTACGACGTGGCCAGCCTCACCAAGGTGGTGGCCACCACCGCCGCGGCCATGCTGCTCTGCCAGCGCGCCCTGCTCGACCTCGATACGCCGCTTGGCGAACTGCTGCCGGGATTTGTGGTGGGCCGCGCTCCCGACGGGCGCGCTCGCCATGTGAAGCTGCGCCACCTGCTGGCGCACAACTCGGGGCTGCCGGGCTACGTCGAGTTCTTTCGCACCGCCGCCACGCCCGCCGCGCTGTTTCGTGCCTGCCTGGAGCTGCCTCTTGAAGCCGAGCCGGGCACTCGCGCCGAGTACTCCGATCCTGGCTTCATTCTGCTCGGCAAGGCGCTGGAGGTTTGCACGCGCGAGTACCTGGCCACCTGGGTCCGCCGTGAGATCTTTCAGCCGCTCGGGCTGGCTGCCACGTGCTTCTGCCCTGCGCCTGCCGCGCGTCTGTCGATTCCGCCCACGGAAGAAGACGCTACCCTGCGCCACCGTCGCATCCAGGGCGAGGTTCAGGACGAGCACGCCTGGCTGCTCAAGGGCGCCGGCGGCCACGCCGGACTCTTCTCCAACGTGCCGGATCTGCTGCGCTTTGCAAGGGAGATTCTCAATGCCCGACCCGGATCCGAATTGCAAACGGGCAAGCCAGGCCTCTTCGATCCGGCGACGGTCCGGGTTTTTGCCCAGCGGCAGGGCCCCGAAGGCAGTTCGTGGGCGCTCGGCTGGGATACGCCCTCTGAGAATTCCTTGTCCGGGCGGCACTTTTCA
>JBEKPA010000317.1:0-4194 GCA_049521195.1 Occallatibacter sp. | reverse complement strand
AAATGCCCCAGTTCATCCTGGCTGGTGAACTTCTGGTATCCAGGCGCAGCCGGTAGGCTCAGCGAGGCTAACTCGATGCTGCCCGGCTCTTTTGTTACGCAGCTCACGCTCTCCGCCGTCGGGGTACCACTCTCCACATCTTCCGCCGCGCACCACACCGGCCGATCCTCCGAAGGTTTCTCCCATGCGTTGTTGTAAATCTCGCTGGTCGGCCGGAGGTATTTCGCCGGATTGCGGTGGCAGTCCAGGCACCACTCCATCTGCAAGGTGTTCTGCGCGTACATCAGAGGCATCTGGTCCACGCGCCCGTGGCAACTCGCGCAGCCCACCCCCTTGCTGGCGTGAATCTCATGGCTGAAATAAACAAAATCGGGCAGATCGTGAACCTTGGTCCACACCAGCGACTGCCCCGTCGCCCAACTGGCGCGCACCGGCTCCAGCAGTTGCGCGTTGGTCCAGATCTGCGCGTGGCAGTTCATGCAGGTCTTGGTGGGCGGGATTCCGGCGTAGCTCGACTTCTCCACCGTCACGTGGCAGTACTGGCATTGCAGCCCCAGCCCCTGCACATGGTGCTTGTGGCTGAAGGGCACCGGCTGATCGGGGCGCTGGCCCTGGCGCGTCACCCAGGGCGACCGCTGCAGCAGGTCCAGCGTCACCCCCAGCGCGATAACCAGCAGCCCCGTCAGCACCAGGCTCGCGCGAGCCAGAGCATTGGAGCTGCGTTCGAATATCTGCGCCATGAATGCTTTCCCTGTGATTTTCGTGTTGGAAGCTCCCGCTGTGCGGCGGCCGCTCGTCTTGGATGCGCCCGCGGTGATAGCGGTCACTTGTTTTGGATGCGCCCACTGTGTCGGCGGTCACACAGTTTGTGTACAAAAATGAATCTTGGGTAAACCTTACTTAAGAGGTGGGGAACCCCGCAGAGTCAATATAGCAGCCGGGGACCGTTCCGTAACCGTTTGCAACCGCAAGACTTCAACGAAACCTTGCTGGAAATCAATCTGTAATCCACTGAAAAGAATGCCGCTTGCGATGGGCGCGAATGCAGGTTGGGGCCGGGCGGCCCGCGTACCGGAAACTGGGACATTGACCCAGGAGAACCATGCGGATTCCGCAGCCGCCCGGAATTCGGAATTGCGCGCAAGAATCGGATAGCGCGGCGGGACGGGGATCGGCGACCATGGTTCTCATGAAGGGCAAATCCCAAATGGCAGGCGGGCGCGAGCGGCCCGCGGCTCACAGTTTGGAGGCAACTCCGGCGATCGACCCCGAGGCCGCCTGGCGGCAACTCCTCGCCCGCGATCCGGCGGCTGCGTTCTTCTATGCGGTCACCACGACAGGCGTCTTTTGCCGCCCCGGTTGCAAGAGCCGCAGGCCTCTGCGGGTCAACGTGCGGTTCTTCCTCTCGGCAAGTGAGGCGCGGGCTGCCGGCTTTCGCCCCTGCCAGCGCTGCCACCCGAGCGCTGCCGCGCAGGGCAGCCCTTTGGAGAGGGTTCGTGCGCATATCGAGGCCAACCTCGATCACGCCGCGCCGCTCAAGGAGTTGGGGCGCGTGGCGGGACTGAGTCCCTTCACCGTGCAGCGGCTCTTCAAACGGGCGATGGGCGTGACTCCGCTCGAATACCACCGCGCGCTGCGGGCTGCCCGATTGCGCGGCGCGCTCAAGCACGGAGGCAATGTGACGGACGCGATCTATGAAGCTGGATTCGGCTCGTCGAGCCGGGCATACGAGGGCGCGGCGCTGGGCATGACGCCGGGACGCTTTGCGCGGGGAGGCCGCGGCGAGCGGATCGCCTACACCACGGCGCGGTCCCCGTTCGGCTGGCTGGTGGTGGGCGCCACCGAGCGCGGATTGTGCTGGCTGGCGCTGGGCAGCACGGCGACCGAGGCCGAGACCAGCCTGCGGGCGGAGTTTCCGCTGGCTGAACTGCGGCGCGATCCGTCGCTTGCGGGGCTGGTGGACGCGGCGGTCGGGCAGGTAGTCCAGGTGAGCGAAGCTGGGCGCGGGTCCGGGCCGGATGCGGGGCAGAGCCCGGTTTTGGACCTGCGCGGGACAGCCTTTCAACTGCGGGTGTGGCAGGTGCTGAGGGCCATTCCGCGGGGCGAGACGCGCAGCTACAGCCAGTTGGCGCGGGAGCTGGGCGAGCCCAAAGCCGTGCGCGCCGTGGCCCGGGCTTGCGCCACCAACCGCGTGGCCCTGGTCGTCCCGTGCCATCGGGTGGTGGGCGCCAGCGGCGAGTTGACCGGTTATCGCTGGGGCGTGGAACGGAAGCGCCAGTTGCTGGAGGCGGAGGGGCACCGTTCCTGACGGCCGCAGACCGTGCTTCAAGCGATCCTTGCCGCAATCCGAATGCTCTGCTGAAAGACATGGACAGCGTATCAATCAAGAAGAACTCAGTTTCGCGCGGCTGTATCCGTGGACCGGGGCGCCACGGTCTTGATGCGCAGATTCCTGCAAATTGTCAGTTCTCCCGAATACTCCAGCGAATAGTCGAAACCGGCAAGGGCCTGAAAAAAAACTTTCTCGCAATCCGGCCCGTGAAGTTCGATGCAGATGTTGCGAATTCTGGGCAGCCAAGTTCTTGCCGTTTCACCGAAGACCGCCAGCTCCGCCCGTTCAATATCGACCTTGAGAAGGTCGGCTTTTCCAACGCCGGCCATGTCGATCAAACTTCCCACATCCCACGCCTGCACATCGCCGCCGCTGCTGGCGAGCGGCTGCACCACCTGCGTTGCCCATTCGCGCCCGTCGCGGAAGGCGCCTTTCCACAACTTGAGGGAGGTCGATTCGCTCCAGACTGCGCCATGCACAAGCATCGCTCGCTCGCCGTACGGCTTGAGGTTGACTCTCGAAATCGCTACATTGCGGTCGTCGGGCTCCAATGCTACGACACGCGAGTTGGGAAAGCAATTCAAGAACCAGGCTGAAGAGTAGCCAACATTCGCCCCCAGGTCGAGCACCAGCGAGACATCTTTCAGGCTCCGCAGGCTCAAGTACTCCTGCCCAATGAATATCTGCTCAAAAACATCCATGTCACTGCTGCCGCGCAGCCGTGCCGTCAATGCATGACGGACTTGACGCGGACGCACACGCCAACGATCCGGACCGCGGAGACCCAGTTTCTGACCAAGACGAATCAGGTACCACTCGATGGTCGATCGCGCACCTACGATCCTCCACCATTTCATCTTCCTGGAGTGGGTCCATCTGACGAGTGCTGGCAGCTTCATGTGCTCCAATCTAGCATGCTCAACCTGTTGGGCCGCGGGCTTTCGTCCGCGATCCTAACCTCGCTTGTCCCCCATGGCAAGTAAAGTCTGGAATTGTGGAGTCTCAGTTTCTTTGTGGACTATCGAAGTCTGCACCTGCGTGAAGCCAGCGTTCTCCAGCATGGCTTCCAGTTCCGGTCCACTGAAGCCGAGCCATTCGTCAGCGTATAGTTCGCGCGCCTCTTCAAAACGGTGCTTGACCAGATCGAGGATCGCGACGCGGCCTCCGGGCCGGAGGATGCGCCACGCCTCCTGAATGGCCCGCTCGGGGTGCAGGGCGTGATGAAGGGATTGCGAGAAGAAGACCAGATCGGCCTGCCCGTCTTCGATGGGAACCTCCTCCATGTCGCCGAGGCGGTATTCGACGTTCTTGACGCCGCGGCGGAGGGCTTGCTCACGGCCCACTTCGATCATCTTCGCCGAGGTATCGACGGCAATGACCTTCTTCGCGCTCTGGGCCAGCAGCAGGGCAAAGCCCCCCTCGCCGGCGCCCAGATCGGCAATGACCATGGGCGGCATCAGGCGCAGCAGCGCTTCGGCCACGCCCTTCCACGATTGCCCAGGAACGTAGTCCTTTCCCAGCCGGCCGGCCACGCTGTCAAAGAAGCTGCGCATCTTATCCTGGCGCTTCTTCACGACGCTGCGGATGGCTGCCTGGTCGCTGGCGGCCTCGGGGATCTCATTCCTTGCCTCCGCAAGGATCTGGTCCAAAACGCCACCCCCACCGGAGGTGGTTAGGCGGTAGAGGCTGCTCTTCCCGGTGCGGCGGTCTTCCACCAGGCCGGCCTGCTTCAACTGCGAAAGGTGCGTGGAGATGGTGCTCTGGCCCATCGCCAGAATCTCCTGCATCTCGGCCACGGAGAGCTCCTCGCCGCGCAGGAGCAGAAGAATGCGCAGGCGGTTGGGTTCGGCGACGACGCGAAG
>JBEKPA010000316.1:0-4194 GCA_049521195.1 Occallatibacter sp. | reverse complement strand
ACTTTCCGGCTCCTGGAAGACCTCGAAAAGCATGTCCCCAGGATCGCGGGCCTCGCGGGAGAGAACTCGGCGACAGTTTATGCCAGACTCCTGGAGCTCCGCCGGTCCAAGAATCTCAGTGAGCTGCTCAGCAAGAGCCGCATTGAATATTTCGCGCCAGCCGATGGGTGCGCAACCGGATTGGAACCTGACTCGATTGATCTCATCTACTCCAACAGCGTACTGGAGCACGTACCACCGGAAGTGATCCGCGGCCTAATGAAAGAAGGTTTCCGGGTGCTCAAGCCTGGGGGCTTGGCCATGCATAACGTCGGCTGCAACGACCATTATGCGTTCTTCGACAAGTCGATCTCCTTTGCCAATTTTCTTCAGTATGGGGAGCGAGAATGGAGGCTTTGGAACAATCCGATCCAGTACCAGAACCGCTTGCGTGCGCCTGAGTTCGTGGAACTGGCAATTGCGGCAGGCTTCGAGGTGATCAACAAAAGAACCCACGTTCGCCCCGGCACACTCGAGGCGCTGGCTAGCATGCGTATTGCCCCTCAATTCGATTGTTTCTCCAGAGATGAACTCGCGGCAACGACGGTGGACTTCATAGGTCGGAAGCCGGCGCACTAAGTGAAGCCTGCTGCGGCTTTTACTTCTGCGGGTGAGTGTCTAGTTCACCCCCGATTAGGTTCAGGAAAGGCTCCGCGATTGCATTAGTTATGTGGCGTCTGGTCGAGAGCAGGTTCTTGAAGAGCATTTCCCATTACCGCCAGGTATCTTTGAAAACACCTGCGTAACCGCCTGGACGCGCCTCGCACTTTCAGTCTCATGCCAGTCCCGGCGGCATTTGCGTCTCTGCTACAATCAGGTATCGAACTACGCGCGTTGGTCGACAGGCTTCGTCCTTTCAGTTCCTTGTTTTTCAATGGGGCAGGCGCCGAGGCGCGGGTCTTTCCGCTTCATGCCGCCAAGTGCGTTCCGGCGATTCACTATGGGCTTTGTTCTGAGCATTCTCTATTTCGTTACGAACTACCTCACGCCACCCGTTCTGTTCGGGCCGCTCGCGGTTGCCCGTATTGAGTTGATTATCGCGGCTCTGCTTTTCTTTGTATCTCTGCCCAAGCTGCTAGGATCGTTGATTCTAAGGACGCCACAGTCTCTGGCCTTGATCGGGTTGGTGTTTGCGGCTTCTTTGTCCGTGCTTGTCGCTATGCGTTGGCCTGGGGGAGCCGTGCATGCGTTGCTGGCATTCCTTCCGAGCGCCTTTGCATACTTTCTCGTGTGCCTGCACTGCAACTCGAAGAGGAAGTTACAGGTTCTCGTTCTGATGCTGCTGTTCGTCTGCCTGTTCGTGATTGCGAACGGGTGCATCGAATTGCTGCATGGAGGCCAGGAGAGCGTTCATAATCTACCAACGGACGCATATACCGCCAATGCAAATGCATGGCAGATGGAACACCCATATCTTCTTGCAAAGCCTAACGATCAGGAAGGGCCTAATCGTTTGAAGGGCCTGGGATTGATCAACGACCCGAACGACTTTGGCCAACTGCTCGTCTGCGCGATTCCGCTGATGTTTGTTTTCTGGCGGCCGAAGAGGATGCTCCTGAATTTCGTGTCTGTGATTCTGCCGGTGAGTGCGTTGCTGTTTGGCGCATATCTCACGCACTCGCGCGGCGCCCTGGTGGCCTTGGTAGCGGTGGCGGTGGTGGCGGCGCGGCGGCGCATCGGAACGCTGCCAGCGGGACTGGTTGCGGGGGGGCTCTTCGCAGCGGCAATGGCTCTGAACTTCACCGGCGGACGGGATATTTCTGCCAGTGCGGGCGAAGATCGCACAGCTCTCTGGGGCGAAAGCCTGCAAGCCCTGAAGTCTCATCCGCTTTTCGGCGTGGGCCTCGGCGGCCTGGGAGATTATACGGATTCCCATCATACCGCGCACAACTCGGTTGCAGTGTGTGCGGCAGAGCTTGGCGTGTTTGGGTTGTACTTCTGGTCTCTGTTCCTGTTTCCCACGCTGAGAGACGCTCTGGCGATCGCTTCGCCGGCTAAGGTGAGCGAGGGACAGCCGGCCAAACCGGAGGAAGAACTTTTTCCGCAGGCGGCAAGGAAGATTGAGACACTCGACAAAGCGGAGATCAACCGCTTGGGGCGCTTGCTGGTCTTGTCGCTGACAGGCTTTCTGGTTGCGGGTTGGTTTTTGTCTCGCGCCTTTGTGATGACGTTTTTCCTGCTCGGCGGCTTAGTGGAGGTGGTTTACGAGATGGCTCTGCGGCGAGAGATGATCGCCCCTCGCTTGCGGCTGGCGCGCGTGGCGCCTTATGCAGGAATCCTGGCGTTCGCGTTGGTGCTCGTGTTGTACATCATGCTCCGAATTCTGAATCTGATGCGCTGATTCCAGCGGTCGAGCGGCTTACCGCAGCGAATGGTGGAGCCGAAAGCACACTGTGAACGAAAGACAGGAGGGTATCTCGCTGGCGGAGGCTTAGGCAACCTATGAAGATTGCGCATGTGGTAGACAGCATGGAGGTGGGTGGCGCCGAGACGCTTGTCTCGCAGATGTGCCGCCTGCAGCGGGAACAGGGACACGACCCGTGCATCTATGCTGTCGCGGCTCTGGGCGCGCTCGGCGAGCGGATGCGGGAGGAAGGCTTCGCCGTGGAGCCGAACGTGGGGCGGGGACTCATTGATGCCACGCGGAGCTTCTTTAAGATATTCAAGGAGTCGCGGGCCGGCATCGTCCATCTTCATAACCCCACGCCGGCGATTTACGCGGCCATGGCCGCCAGGATAACGGGCGTGCCGAGCGTTGTATCGACCCGGCACAGCCTGGTGGCTCCGCCGCGCAACGTAATTGCGGAGTCGAAGTACGCCATCGCGGCCCGCTTTTGCGATTGGATCGTCGGCATCTGCGACGCGACAGCGAACAATGTGAAGAGCATGCACAGCGTTCCGGCGCGAAAGATTGTGCGCGTATACAACGGCGCGGTCCCGCTGAAGCGAGTGGCGAGGGAACAGTGGCCGCCGAAGCCTGGATTTACTCTGCTCTACGTCGGCCGGCTCGCGCCGGTGAAGAACCACGCCCTGCTGCTCAATGCCTTTCGCGCCGCGCTTTCGTCCATGCCGGGGCTGCGGCTTTGGATGGTGGGCGATGGCAGTGAACGCCAGTCGCTGGAGAGCCTGGCCGCGGAGTTGGGCATCGCCGCACAGGTGACATTCTGGGGGCAGCAACTCGATGTAGCGCCGTTCTTCTCCGCAGCCGACGCCTTCATCATGTCGTCGAAGTCGGAGGGGCTGCCTATCTCGCTTCTGCAGGCCTTCTCGCTGGGACTGCCGGCGATCGTGACCGACGTGGGGGGAATGGCGGAGGTGGTGCGGCTGGCGAACGCGGGATATTTGGTGCCGGCGATGGATGCTGCCCAAATGGCCGCGGCAATTCTGCGGCTGGCGGGCAGCGATGCGGAACGAGAGCAATTCTCGAAGAACGCGGAAGCAGCGTTCCGCGCGCGCTTTACTCTCGAAGCCATGGTCGAAGCCTACATGGAGCTTTATCGAGACACTCCCCGAGCCAGGCGCGCGGCGAAGCCCTGAGCGCGGCGCTTCACGCTCCGCCCCGGGCTATTTCTTCGCCTCTTGGCGAGCGCGCTTGGCGGCGACCCAGCCCTCCTTCGAGATCTGACGCGCTCTGGCCACCGCCAAAGCTCCGGCCGGCACGTCCTTGGTGATGCAGGAGCCGGCGCCGATGTAAGCCCCATCCTCGATGGCGACCGGGGCGACCAGGGTCGAGTCGCTGCCCACAAAGACGTCCTTGCCGATCCGCGTGACGTGCTTGTGAACGCCGTCGTAGTTGCAGGTAATGACTCCGGCGCCGATATTGCTGCCCTCGCCGACCTCGGTGTCGCCGAGGTAGGTGAGGTGGTTGGCCTTCGCGCCCTTGCCCAGCTTCGCCTTTTTGGTCTCGACGAAGTTGCCCACGTGGGCGCATTCGCCGATCTCACTGCCCGGCCGCAAATGAGCGAAGGGGCCGATTTTGGCTCCATCCGCAACCGTGCTTTCGGCCAGCACGGAGCTCTGGCGAACCAGCACATTGTCGCCCAGCGCACAGTTCTCGATCACTGTGTAGGAGCGGATCAAGCAGTCGGCGCCGATGCGCGTCCGGCCCAGCAACTGCACAAAGGGCTCGATCACCGTATCGGGCGCAACCTCGAC
>JBEKPA010000315.1:0-4203 GCA_049521195.1 Occallatibacter sp. | reverse complement strand
AGCCGGAAGCTAGAAGCTAGAGGCTAAAAAACCTGTCCTGCCTTGAGCAACAGGTGTTCCAGAATCGGTCCCAGGCTCAGCGCCGGGAAGAATGTAAGCGCACCCAGGATCACGATGACGCCAAGCAGAAGCACGGTAAACAGGGCCGTATTCACCGGGAAGGTGCCGGGCGAAGGAGGAACGCTTTTCTTGCTAGCCAGGTTGCCGGCCAAAGCCAGCACGGGAATCATCATGAGAAGCCGCCCACAGAGCATGTCCCAGCCCAGCGCCACGTTGTACCACCAAGTGTTGGCGTTGAGTCCGGCAAAGGCCGACCCGTTGTTGCCTGCCCCGGAGGTGTATGCATAGAGAATCTCAGTGAGTCCGTGGGGCCCCTGGTTGTTCAGGCTGGAGAGTCCTATGGTGGGCGACAGGATGAAGGCCGCGGTGAGCGAGAGGATGATGAGCGGGAAGATGAGCACGTAAAGCATGGACATCTTCACGTCGTAGGACTCGATCTTCTTGCCCAGGTACTCGGGCGTGCGGCCCACCATGAGGCCGGCGATGAAGACAGCCTGCACAACGAAGATGAGGATGCCGTATAGGCCCGAGCCGACGCCGCCGAAGATGACCTCGCCGAGCATGATGTTGGTGAGCACTACCATGCCGCCCAACGGTGTGAGGGAGTCGTGCATGGTGTTGACCGCGCCGCAACTGGCGTCGGTGGTGATGGTGGCGAAGAGCGAGCTTGCGGCGATGCCGTTGCGCACCTCTTTGCCCTCCATGTTGCCGGCCGGTGCTGTGGCTGTGCCGGTTTGCGCGGCGCCGCGAATCAGCAGGTGGGGCTGCGACTCGGCCCAGTAGACGGTGGAAAATCCGGCGGTAAAGAGCACGTACATGGCCGCCAGCACCGCCCAGCCGTGGCCCGGCGAGCCGGTCATGCGCCCCAGCGTATAGGTGAGGCCGGCAGGGATGATGAAGATGGAGAGAATCTGCAGCAGGTTGGAGATGGGAGTCGGGTTCTCGAAGGGGTGAGCGCTGTTGGCGTTGAAGAATCCGCCGCCGTTGGTGCCCAGCATCTTGATGGCTTCCTGCGACGCTACCGGCCCTTGGCCAATGGTCTGGACTTGAGCGGGCTGTTCGAGGGGGTGGGCAGTGGTATAGGCGTTCAGGTTCTGCGGGACGCCTTGGCCGACCAGCAGGAGCGCATAGACGAGCGACGCCGGCGCCAGCACATAGAGGTATGTGCGGGTCATGTCCACCCAGAAGTTGCCGATGGTGCCGGAGGTCGTCCGTTTGATGCCGCGAATGAGGGCCACGGCCACCGCGATGCCCACTGCCGCGCTGCCGAAGTTGTGATACGCCAGTCCGAGCATCTCCGTCAGATAGCTCATGGTGGTCTCGGGCGTATACGACTGCCAATTGGTATTGGTGGTGAAGCTGGCGGCTGTGTTCCAGGCCAGGTCGGGCCCGACGGCGGCCAGCCCCTGCGGGTTCCACGGCAGGTGGTTCTGCAGGCGCTCGATAGCGTAGGTCATCAACATGCTGACCGCTGAGAAGCCCAGCACCGCAAAAGCGTACTCGCGCCAGTTCATCTCCGTGTCGGCCTTGACGCCGGAAAGCTTGTAGATGAGCCGCTCCAAGGGGCGAAGCACCGGATCCAGCCAGGTGCGTTCCCCCTCCAGCACGCGGGCAAGGTAGATGCCCACCGGGCGAACAGTCGCAAGCAAAATCAGGGAGTAGAGGGCAAACTGCAACCAGCCGTTGGCGGTCATGTCAGAACTTCTCCGGGAAAAGCAGGGTGAGGGTCAGGTAACCCAGCAACAGGACGGACAGAACCAAGGCAACGGCCGTGTAGATGTCAATTTGCATGGGGCTACCTCAACTTTTCGCAGGCCACGACGTAAAGAAACGCCAGGGCGAAGAAGACTGCCGTGAACAGCAACATCACCAAATCTTGCATTGCGGGTCTCACAGTTCCGGCCAGCTTGACGCCGGCCAGGGTCAGTGCGGGATATGCCGTCCAGCTTGGACCCCGGAGCGGCTGTTTGCGATCAAACCGGAATCGCCGCACAAGAACGATTCTGGTTCCCGCCTCGTTTGAGTATCGAAAAGGTTTCCTAAAAAAGGCGTAAGGGCATTGAAGGAGATGAAGAAGTATCGGCGAAACCCATGAAGATCTGGATTCCGCATGGCCTGGGGCCAGGCGATTCGTGCCTGGGCGTCATTCCTCGTTGCCGCTCCAGCCCTCGGGGATGAAGCGGTAGCCGACCCAGGGCTCGGTCTGAATGTACTGTTTGCCGGTTTCGGCCTCGAGCTTCTTGCGCAACTGGCCGACAAAGACGCGCAGATACTCCGGCTGGTGGGCCGACTGCGCTCCCCAGACGGTGGTGAGCAGGGCGCGATGGGTCATCACCTTTCCCGAGTGGCGAGCCAGATGGAGCAGCAGATCGAATTCCTTGGGGGTGAGATGGACGGGCTTGCCAAGAACGGCGATGGTGTGAGCGGTGGAGTCGATCACAAAGTCGCCGGCCTCGATGGCCGCCGTGGTGCGCTCCGGAGCACGGCGCAGGTGGGCGCGGACGCGGGCCAGCAGTTCCTGGATGCCGAAGGGCTTGGTGACATAGTCGTCGGCGCCGGCGTCCAGGGCCTCGACCTTTGACCGCTCATGCTCGCGGACAGAGAGGATGAGCACCGGAGTCGCGCCTCGGCTCCGGATGGCGCGGCATACCTCAATACCGGAGATGCCGGGCATCATGAGGTCGGTCACAACCAGGTCGGGCGCCCAATCCCGGAAGACCTGCAGGCCCTCCTCGGGATCGTTGGCCGTGCGTACGTCATAGCCCTGCGCTGAGAGTGCGGCGCGCAGCACCCGCGTGATCTGCGGTTCGTCGTCGATAACCAGAATTCTGCCCGGCATATTGTTTTTCTTCCAACGAAAGATTACATCATCCGGTTGGCCCGCTATGATTTCTCTGATGAAGATCACGGGCGGGCTCTCCGATTCGCGAGGGGTTATTCACTGGATCGTCGGAACGCTGATGGCGGCGCTGGCCACTCTGCTGCTGGTTTGGCTGGGCGCCAATTCGACCGCGGCGGGCATGGTGTTTCTGGTGCTCGTGGTCTGGTCGTCGACGCAGGCCGGGCTTTGGCTCGCGCTTTATATCGCGGTCCTCTGCGCGCTGTCGTTCGACTATTTCTTTCTGCTTCCCTACCGCACACTTCGCCTGGCGGGCGCGCAGGAGTGGGTGGCGATGCTTGCGTTCGTGGCCTGTTGCGTGGTGGTGGGCCGGGTGGCGGAGCATGCGCGGCGCCAGACCCGGCAGGCCGAACAGCGGCGCGAAGACGTGGAGCGGCTTTACGCGCTGAGCCAGGAAGTGATGCTGCACGAGGATGCCGTAGGGCTTATTCACGATCTGCCCCGGCTTATAGATCGCATCTTCGCGTTGGATGGCGTGGCGCTCTACGTCTGCGACCGGGACGAGTTCCATGCCTCGACGGCGGACCTGCCGGAGAGCGTGAAGGAGACTTTGCGGGTGATGACCCAGGGTCCGAATCCCACCATCATTCCGCAGGCCGGCTTCTTCACCACCGCGCTGATGCTGGGGATGCGGCCGGTGGGAGCATTGGGCTGGCGGCCGGCGCGGCTTTCGCGCCAGGTGGCCACGGCGGTCAGCGCTCAGGTGGCCATCGTGCTGGCCCGCGCCATCGCCATCGAGGCCTCGGCGCGCATGGAGGCGGCGCGCGAGGGGGAGCGGCTGCGCACGGCGCTGATCGACTCGCTGACCCACGAACTGCGCACGCCGCTGACCTCGATTCGCGCCGCCGCCACCACGCTGCTTCAGGCTGAGGGCCTGGACGAAGCCGGTCGGCTGGACTTGGCGGCCATCGTCGATGAGGAGGCCTCGCGGCTGGATTTCCTGATCGGCGAGGCGGTCGAGATGGCCCAAATCGACGCCAACGTGGTCAAGGTTGACTTGGTTCCGCAGCATCCCCGCGCGCTGCTCGATCAGGCTCTCGAGGAGTCGCGAAAGGTTCTGGGCTCGCGCCGGGTCACAATCAACGTGGAGGGCCCGGACGATCCCGCCTGGTTCGATCCCCATCTGCTCGGGCGTGTCTTGCGCCACCTGCTGGAAAACGCCGCCACATACACTCCGCCCGCCAGCCGCATCACGCTCGGCAGCCGCAGGGCGGGCGAGCGGCTGGAGTTCTCGGTCGAAGACA
>JBEKPA010000314.1:0-4207 GCA_049521195.1 Occallatibacter sp. | reverse complement strand
ATGCAAGCACCCTTTCAATTGTACGCGGGATTCCAGTGAAGGGGATTCGCCGCTCCAGGAACGCCTCGACGGCTACCTCGTCGGCCGCATTCAGGGCGATGCAGTGCGCTCCGCCCTTCGCTGCCGCCTCAAAGGCCAGCTGCAGACAGGGGAAGCGCTCGAAATCGGGCGATTCGAAGTCCAGGCGGCGCAGCGCGGCCAGGTCGAAGGTGAGCGTCGAGGCCGGCCGCTCCGGCCAGGCCAGCGCATAAAGGATGGGCAGCCGCATATCCGTGACCGAAATCTGCGCCAGAATCGAGCCATCCACGTACTCCACCAGCGAGTGAACCGTGGATTGCGGATGCACCGTGACCCGCACCCGGCTGGGCAGCACGTCGAAGAGCCGGCAGGCTTCGATCACCTCCAGGCCCTTGTTCAGCATGGTGGCCGAGTCGATGGTGATGCGTCGGCCCATCACCCAGGTGGGGTGCTTGAGCGCCCGCTCCGGCGTAATGGTTGCAAACTGATCCAGCGGAAGCTGCCGGAACGGGCCGCCGGAGGCCGTCAGCCAGATGGTCTTCACCTCGGAATGAGCGCCGACCCGCAAGCATTGATGCACCGCATTGTGTTCGCTGTCGATGGGCAGGATGGGGACGTTGCGCTGGCGGGCGGCACGGGTGAGAATCTCGCCGGCGGCCACCATGCACTCCTTGTTGGCCAGCCCCACCGGCTTGCCGGCCAGGATGGCCGCATGCGTAGCTTCCAAGCCCGCCACGCCCACAATGGCCGAAACCACAAAGTCGGCCTCGGACAGCGTCGAACAGGCAACCGTCCCTTCGGTCCCGTGGACCACCTCGATCCCGGTAACGCCGGCCTTTTGGAGGCGCGCGGAAAGCTCCCCGGCCAGCTCTTCAGTGGCCAGCGAGACCACGCGCGGCCGCCAGCGAACCGCCTGCGCGAACGCCTCCTCGAGGTTGCGCCCGGCAGCCAGCGCCGCCACCTGGTAGCGGTCGGGAAACTGCTCGACGATGGAGAGGGTGCTTCGCCCGATGGAGCCGGTGGAACCGAGAATGGCGAGTCGCTTCATAGTATTGCTTGAATTTCCATGGGATCGTGAGTCAGTGCGGCGGCAGAAGACTTCCCACACCTCTCATGGCGTGATACCGGCGATGGAGCCGACAATTTCGCGAACCTCAAGAAGAACGTCGTCCGGGGCTTTGCCAATCAAGACTGCGTTACGTGCTTGCCAATCCAGACTTCGCATATGCGAACAAAGAACAACGCCGTATACGGGCAACCCCGGAGGCAGCGGAACCTCGGATGCATATCCCTTGATTTTGCCAGTGATTGGGCAAACAAAAGCCAAGTTCGCCCTCAGATTGAATTGCCGGGAAGAAAGTACCAGGGCCGGCCTGCGCCCAGCCTGTTCATGACCGGCCTGCGGATCGAAATCGAACCAAACCAAGTCGCCAGAATCAGGGATGTATGAGCTTACCAAACCTCAGCCCCGCGCGGAGGACCCCAGTCAATCTCCTCCATACTAGCGCGCTCTGGAATGCCTTCCAGAATCTCTTCCAGGGTCTTGCGCTTCCGGGGATTTACGGAAGCGATATCCGCTTGCTTCACCAGCGCAATGCCGCCGCTGCCGGTCGAGACCCACTCCACCGGCTCACCGACAGGCAGCGAGGCCTGAGCGACCAACTCCTCGGGAATCTCGACGGTAAGGGTGTTTCCCACGCGAACGATTCGGGTTGTCATTGGGGCCAACTCCTAATGAAATCATAGCGCGAATGTTGACGCTCTCTCTTCACCTATTATGCGCTAGATTCGTTCCCTCCCATTCCCTTTTCCCGGTTCAGATCGGCCGGTGAATAACCAGAGCGTACCACAGCACCGGAGCGGCAAACAGCAAGGCGTCGATGCGATCCAGGACGCCGCCGTGACCAGGCAGCAGGCACCCGGAATCCTTCACCCCGGCCGAGCGCTTGAGCGCCGACTCGGCTAGGTCGCCCACCTGAGCGGCCACGTTCACCAGCACGGCCAGCTCCAGCCAATACCAGAGGTTCTCCGGGTAGGAAAGCCAGAACTTGTCCCACTGCGTCGTAAGCAGATGTTCCAGGCCCAGCAGGCCCCCGGCGGCCAGCAGGCTGCCCGCCAGAGAACCCACCGTGCCCTCCCAGGTCTTGTTGGGGCTCAGCCTGGGCGCCAGCTTGTGACGGCCCAGGGTGCGGCCGACGTAAAGAGCGGCGATGTCTCCCGCCCAAACCACGCACAAAAGAAAGGCCACCAGCGAAGGGCCGTTGGTCTGCTCGCGCAGGGCGGGCAGTGCAATCAGGGTGAGTCCCACATACAGAAGGCAGAAGACGGAGGCTGCCGCATCCGCCATCATCTGTTCGATGGATGAGCGGAAGGTGCAATAAACCAGCAGGCCCAGGCTTAGACCGCCGAAGATGGGCGCGGTCTGGTCGGGGTATTCAAAACTGCCGGCAAACAGCACAAGAATGGCCACGAGCACCGCAACGCGCGGCGGCTTGGCCCCGCGCCGCTCCGCCAGGCCCAGATACTCCCAGCCGGCCAGTGCGGCCACCCCGGCAACGGCCAGCGTAAACAGCCACGGCCAACTCGGCCACAGAAAGACCAGAAGGAGGACCGACGGAATCAATACGAGAGCTGTGAGGATGCGCTTCATTCCCAGGGTGAGAATACACTGCCGGGGCACACTTGAGCCCGTTCCAGGAGAGCGAACTCCTCATATGGCATTGAACAACGCGGATTCCTCAGCGAGGGCATCCGACTCAAGACGCTTGGTCGTTATCCGATCGCACCCAGCGCAGGAAGGCGTCGCCCCCACCGTATTCCGCCAGTTCGTCCTTAAGCAAGCCGCGCATCTTCTCTGTCAGCCTCTTCGCCTTGGATTCGGGGTCTTCTTCCTCAGGCGCGGTCTTTCCATTTTCCACTGGCTTCTCCCTCATTCTTCACTTGCAAGCCGGCGAAGAAACGCGCAAGGCACGCGTATATTCAGCGGCAATTTGCGCCAGCAAGCCCACTTCAGGCGCTTCTCTTGCCTTCCGATCGGAGCCAATGCACGAATGCGTCGGAGCCTCCGCGCTGCGCCATTGCTTCCTTCAGCCGGAAGCGCAACTTCTCGGCTAACTGCTTCGCCTTGGCCGCGGAATCTCCCGCCTTCAGCGCCGTCTTCACGTTTTTCAATGAGATCTTGCCTCCACTTTCGATCTTCGTCAGAATGCGGCGGCACTATCAACCTTGTCTATGTAATAAAACCGCTCGGGAACAACGAAGGTAATCAGCCCGCGGCGATCTTGATCCGTTCCGCCTCTTCGTCCACTTCCCCGGACCCCTCGCTCAAGCCGCCGTAACGGCGCTCGCGGCGCTGGAAGTCGGCGATCGCTTCCAGCAGATGGATGCCGCGAAAGTCCGGCCAGAGCCGTTCGGTGACGAAGATCTCGGTGTAGGCCACCTGCCACAGAAGATAGTTTGAAAGCCGCATCTCGCCCGAGGTGCGAATCAGCAGGTCCGGATCGGGCATCTCCGCCGTGTAGAGATGGCGGCGAATATCCTCCTCGGCGATCCGTTCGGGCCTGATGTGCTTGAGCTCGATTTCGGCAGCCAGAGAGCGGAAGGCGTCCACCAGCTCCGAGCGGCCGCTGTAGTTCAGGGCCAGGGTGAGCGTGGTGCCGGTGTTGTGCGTCGTGGCCTCTTCGGCCCAGCGCATCTTCTCCTGGACCTCGGCAGGCAGTTCGCGGGTGCGGCCGATGTACCTCATGCGCACGTTGTTGTCCATCATGCGCTGCACGTTGCTCTCCAGGTAGGTCTTCAGCAGGCGCATGAGGAAGTTGACCTCGGCGCGGGGGCGGCGCAGGCTGTTCTCCAGGGAAAAGGCGTAGAGCGTAAGCCACGGCAAACCGATGCGGGAGGCGGTTTCAGTGACCAGTTGAACGCAATTGGCGCCCTGCTGGTGGCCCTGGAATCGCTTGAGCGAGCGGTGGCCGGCCCAGCGGCCGTTGCCGTCCATGATGATGGCCACGTGCTGGGGCAGGCGCTCCGGCTTCAGCGTCGCATAAACAGCACGCTCCTCCGAGGTCAGCTCATTGACGCGCAGCGTTGCGGATGGATACAAGGGACTCGCCTCTACAATGCCTGTGCGGCTTCAAGGCTGGCGCTCAGGCGGCATCCGTGAAGAATGCCGCGGAAGGCCGGATCGACGGGC
>JBEKPA010000313.1:0-4222 GCA_049521195.1 Occallatibacter sp. | reverse complement strand
CCGGCCAATAGGCCCCTGTAATCGCTTTTATCGGCCTGGAACGCAAAGCCGCCCTTCTTGCCGCCATCATCCCAAGTGAGTCCGACGAAATGCTTCTTCGATTTGGACAACGCCAGCAAGGCTCCAAGGCCCAAGCTGAACACTGCAAGGCCGATCGCTGCTCCCACCCTTCTGTGAACATCCTGGCCGTAGCTGATCTCGGTCACGGCTGAGGCTGGAATCACTGCTATGTCCGCCTTGTCGTTCGCGATCCTTATGTTGCTTCCCTCTATATAAAGCTTGATATTCGTCCCAGCCTTGAGGTCGGGTATAGATCCGCCGTCGTAGGCGATCCTATAGCCGTTGTCGCCAGCGAACGCACTGCATGGAAAAATCATGCAAAGAAAGACTGCAATTAGCTTCTTCATCTTCTTCCCTCTCCGGCCTAGACCATATCACGCCCCTTGTTCGAGCATCGACACCGAACCCCCTTCGCAAGCAATTCCAAGAACGGTTGCCCGGTATCCCACCGTTGTCACCGAAACAGCCTGAATTGATGGGATATCGGCGTCGGGCTATCTGGCATCGACGCCGAAGTCGTAGATGACAACCGTGGTACCGGTCGCCCTGCCCGCCCCCTCCGTAGCCATGATGAATGCGTATTCGCCGGACTTCAGGTCCTCCTTCGGTGTCACTTTGTACATTCCCGACTGGATTCGCTCCGAACTGAACAGGTACTGTTTCTTTTCATCGGCTCCTACGTTCTGACTCGCAAATCCCATCTTGGCGATCTGTGTCTCGCGCCGCTCCTTCTTCTCTTCGAGAGCAAGCAGCGAGAACTGATTTGGACTGGAGATCATATCCGTTCCGCCGAAACTGCCCAAGCTGCTCATCTCTGGGAAGTACATATAAAACACCGGGCGCACGTCCGGCGTCCGCGTGGGCGCGTGTGGGCCCGGGATTTCAGCCTTCAGCTTGGCTTTGGAAATGCCGTAAGAGAACGCCATTCCCGCCACATTAGCCGTCTTCACACCCGCTTCTCCAGCCCGGTCGATGAAGACCATCTTCCGCTTTCCGTCCGGACCGGTCGTAAGGAGATAAACGCCAACGTCGTGCTTTGCCATTGGATCGTCCGGGTCCGCAATGGCAACAGGCGCCGGGGAGGCGGTTGCCGGGGCGGTGGGGGGAGCTGGCGCCGAGGCCTTCACCACAATTGCGGTGACTACCTTGTCGCTGGCGCCTGACGCCTTGAGCGCGACCAGGCCATCTGTAGAGGTATCGTAGGTTCCCGGCTGGGCGTTGATTGTGGCAACAATCAGATCGTCAGACAGCCCAGCCTTGACCAGCTTGATGACAGCTTCGTTATTAAGTGCCTGCTGGGCAACGAGCAGGGGACAAAATGCCAGAAATACGAGGGCGATAATACTCTTGCGCATAGAGCTTCTCCTCAGCGTTCAGAACCGTTCAAGACCACCTTGGGGAGGCGCGTCAATCATTTACCCTGAGCGCCCCGATGCGCAAGCGGTTTTCATTTGAGCGGGCGGGCGGCGGACAGTCCCGCGCTGAAGCGGGTGTCGCCGAGGGCGGCGTGAGCGCTCGAAGAGCCGATAGCGGTTGGAATTCGCGGCATCCCACCCTTGCGACAGAAAAGAGTCGCACGGATGGGGCACGGAGCTTGGCGAGCCGGGCCGTTTGCTGGACAGCCGTTGGCGAGCGGAGTTATTCGGCGACGCTGACGGTATAGATCTTTCCGCTGCTCTCCTTGTTGGAGCTGTTTGCGGCGCCGGGGGCGAGCAGGCCGTATTCGCCTCTGCCGGCGCTGGATTGCAGGGTGATCTGATAGAGGCGGGGAGCGATCTTTTCCGGCTGAAAGTCGATAGCATCGCGAGTTGCTCCCGCTGAAGTGTGCAGGACTCCGCCCGCCGCGGAGAGAAACTCGCGAGCGTCGGCGGTGGGGTGAAGGCGCAGCAACTGATACTCGGTGATTTCCACGGTTTCCGGCAGGTAGACGGCGAAGATGACAGGAAAGGTTGCGTTCAGGCGGGATCTGGAGCCCGCTATGCGGCCGTTGAGGTCGCCCTTCACGATGCCGGCCGAGGCGATGTCCTTGAGCTTGCCGGAGCTCTCAAAATTCACGATCTCAGGCAATTGTGAAACCCACGCGCCGGTCTGGTCCTTCCAGTAGACGCCGACGTCATCGATGCCGGGGGGAAGGCCGTTGGCATTGGCGGCGGGGACGCCGGCGGTCGTGGCTGGATTTGAGGCGGGGGTTGAAGCAGGCGTGGCGCCGGAAGCCTTGAGCACAATGGCAGAGACCACTTTGTCGCTGACGTTGGCCTTCTTCAGGGCAATGAGGCCGTTGGCAGAGGCGTCGTAGCTTCCCGGCGAGGCGTTGATGGTGGTGACAATCAAATCGTCAGAGAGGCCGGCCTTGACCAGCTTGATGATGGCGTCGTTGTCCAGCGCCTGCTGGGCGACGAGCGGGGAGCAGAATGCCAGCAACAGAACCGCGAGAAAACCCTTGTGCATACAGCGTCTCCTTCGCTTACAGAACCATTTGAAGCTTCGTTGGGGAGGCGCGTAAATCATCTACCCCAGGCGCGGGGATGCGCAAGCGGTTTCTTCGTCGGAGCGGGAGGGCCGCCGCTACTTGACGGTTTTGGTCTGGCTGTCGGGCTTGAAGGTAAAGTCGCTGTCGGGTATGGCCGGATTGAGCTTGATGTTGAAGTACAAACAAGTCCGGCTCTGGCCCTGGCCCTCGTCGAAGACCTGCATGAGGCTTACCGCGCGCGCCGGGTCTACCCAGATGGTCACCTTGGGAAAGAGCTTGCGCACATCGGGGTCTTTGGCAAGGAGTTCCAGCTTCTCGGTAGCGATGGCGGTCTTGCCGTCTTTTAGAGTTTCACTGCCCAGATACTTGATCTCCCACTTGTCGGCCAGCTCCGTGCCGCTGGCGCCGAAGCCGAGCAGAAGATAGCTCTCGTACTTTGCGGCGTCTCTCACATGCACCTCGTCGGTGAGCTTCTCGTAGAGGGTGAATTTGCCATCGGAGAAGATGAGGACCTTGGGCACGGGCTTGCCGTTCTCCTCGCGGATGTGCGCGGCCATCTGGAAGGCCTTGCCGCTGCGCTTGTAGTAGACGGTTCCCTTGTCGATGTCCTTGTTGTATACCGGATCGGTCTGCACGGCGTCGAACTCGAAGTCGGCGGAGGTGGAGTGGAAGCCTGCCGCGGCGGCGTCGAGGCGGCGGAGGACGCTGTTCAGGTCTTCCTGCGGGGCGGCATAAGCGCCGCGGGCCGCAACGAGGGCAAGCGCGATGAACGCGGCGAAGACCAGCTTGATTCTAAGATGCATAGGATTCCTTATTGTTCTGGATGCGCCAGCGCGCAAAATGAAGCAACAAAAATGAGTTAGCGGTGGGCCCAGACCTTCCATGCGAGGTTTCCCTGGGTATCGGTGAGAGTCTCCCACTGGGTGACGAAGACGGCGTCGCCGGTGACCGGCTCGATGGCCTTGCGGAGAGCCTGCTTGACCACCGCGTCCTTGGCTCCGGCGGGCACGTTGGCATCTGAATCGAGCACGGTGATGATAAGCCCGTGGCCGTCGTTGCCGATGACCTGGATGGGATGCGTAGGCCCTGCGCCGATGGACGGCTTGTCGCCGTAGCTCCATCCGGGAATCTGCGGGGTGAGGAAGATGAAGAGCAGAATCAGCGTCACCATCACGTCGTAATGAAAGCAGCCGCGCGGGTAGGTCCAGTAGAAATAGCTCTTCAGAATCTGCCGGATACCGGGCCGGGGGTGCGAAACGGGCGTGCCGGAGTTCAAAGGTTGCATCGGGATTCCTTTTGGATTCTGTCCAGGCCGCCCATGTAAGGCTGGAGGGCCCGCGGAATCAGAACTGAGCCGTCGGGCTGCTGGTAGTTCTCCAGGATCGCCAGCCAGGTGCGGCCGACGGCGAGTCCGCTGCCGTTGATGGTGTGGACAAACTCGGGTTTGACTTTGGCGCTTTGCCCAGGCTGGCTGGCGGGCCGGTAGCGGATATTGGCGCGCCGGGCCTGGAAGGCTTCGAAATTGGAGCAGGAGGAGATTTCGCGGTAGAGCTGCTGGCCGGGAAGCCAGACTTCGAGGTCGTAGGTCTTGGCCGAGGAGAACCCGGTGTCGCCGGTGCAGAGCAGGACGCGACGGTAGGGCAGGCCGAGGGCTTCGAGAACCTCCTCGGCGTCGCGGGTGAGGCGCTCGTG
>JBEKPA010000312.1:0-4228 GCA_049521195.1 Occallatibacter sp. | reverse complement strand
CGAGACTGTATCCTCCGATGCCTCCAAAATGATCCTCGCCACGGAGGAGGCGCAGGTCACTCAGCTCAAGCATCCCCTGCCTAGCCGCCTTCCGGTCTTATCCATGGCTGCGCAGGCGCGCCTAATAGTGGCCATTGACACCCGCAACGCGGTCTTCCTCAGCAAGGATGACGGCAGGCACTGGAAGGCAATTCGCGCGCCATGGCAGGGACGGGCCGTGCGGGCCAATCTGGCCGGGTTCCCGGTTGTGAGCCGGACCAGCTTCAGCCAGGACAAAGAGACTAGCGCGGCTGCGCTGCGGGCCGCCAACGCGGCGCAGGCGGAGATCCGAAACGGAGCTGTGCTTGCGCAAGCTCGATCGCTTTCAGCCCTGCCCGGCTCCAGCCTCATGGGCACGGTGACAGATGTGACCGGCGCGGTTGTTCCAGGCGCGACCCTGGCCGTCACCGATACCGCGGCGCATACGGTGCGCACGGTCAGGACGGATGGCGCAGGCCGCTACGTCGTCAATGGGCTTGCGGCGGGAACCTATCGGGTGGAAGCCCGGTCTCCCGGATTCAGGACCGAGACCCTGGCCGCGGTTGCCGTCGCTGCCGCCCAGCCGGCGGTCGCGAATCTCTCGCTCGCCGTTGGCGCGGCCACCCAGACCGTAACCGTGACCAGCGGATCCCCCATCGAAACCGCGACTGCGGACGTTTCGGCCAACGAGATCTCCGTCTCGAAGAAGACGAAAGCAAAGCCCGCTGCGCCGAGCCCGCCTACTCCGGTCTTCGAGATCACCACCGACAACGGCGAGCGCTGGACGAGCGCCGACGGCGTGACCTGGAAGCCCATGTAGCCGCCTCCACCGAAAACTGCAATTTCTTTTTCAACACGCTGCAAGTTCAGGAAGTATCCGCGTTCTCCTGTCAGACGAGTAGCCGGAAACCGATTCCCGGCGAAGCATAGGAGAACCCGCATGACCACCCGACGCCCTGGTTGTTCCCTAAGCATCTTCCGTTCCTTCGCAACAGTTGTGCTTCTCACCATGGGAGCCTCGCTCTCCATCCTTCAGGCGCGGGCAGAGCAACTCGCCGCCACTTATGGGCACGGAAGCCTGTCAGTCACCATCCCCTATAACTCATCGCAAGAGGGCGCGGGCAGACTGACGGTCGAGATTCTCGACCCCGAGGACAAATCCGTGGGCCGCGTCGAGCGCGCTGTCGAAGTCCGCAAAGGCGATGGCTCCTGGCAGCAGACAATTGCTCCCGAGGAGCCTATCGCGTTCGAAGACATTCTCTGGCATCGCCTTCGCTACCGCTTCGACTACGACGGCGCGAAGCTTTCGGCAATTGAGGGCATCGAATCCATCTCCCAGATCATCCGCCGGCCGGTCGTTCACATCCTTGGCCAAAAGGAGTACCTGGCCGGCAGCCAGGCGGCCATCCGCGTCATCGTCTCTGAAGCCAACAGCAACCTTGCCCAAACGGGCACCTTGCGCATCGATCTCCTGGTTCCCAACCGGGAGCCGCTCCGGCTATTCGCCGGAAATCTCAACCGCCGCGGCACCGTGGAAGCCAGCCTGCGCTTTCCGGCGGACCTCACGGGCGACTATCAGTTGCGCTTCGCTGTGGATACGCCCATCGGCTCGACCGAATACACCGAGCCCATCCAACTGAAGGACACGGCATCCATTCTTCTCACCACGGAGAAGCCCATCTACCAGCCCGCACAAACCATCCACGCGCGCGCGCTGGCTCTGGACCGCGCCGCGGGCCGGGCGGCCGGCAACCGCAAGCTGACCTTCGAACTGGAAGACTCGCGCGGCAACAAGGTCTTCCGCAAAGCCACGGAAACCGACAAATTCGGCATTGCCTCGGCCGAATTCGCGCTGGCCGACGAGGTGAACCTCGGCGCCTATCATCTGCGCGCATTGATGGGAGAGACCCAGGCGCCCACGAACACCGCGGAGATCACGCTCCAGGTGGAGCGCTATGTGCTACCCAAGTTCAAAGTCGCAATCGAGTTCACCCAGAAAAACAACAAGCCTAGGCGCGATTACCGGCCCGGCGACCACGTCACCGGCACGGTGCGCGCCAACTACTTTTTCGGCAAACCCGTCGACCATGCGGAGATCGCAATCAAGGCCTCGAGCATGGATGTGGCTGTCTTTGAAGCAGCCTCCTCGACCGGCAAGACGGACAACGATGGCGCGTTCCATTTCGATCTCAAGCTGCCTACCTACTTTGCCGGCCGCCCGCTCAGCCAGGGCGCCGCGCGCGCGCTCGTCGAGGCCACCGTTACAGACTCCGCCGCTCATGCTGAGACCCGCGGCGAACCCATCACCATCAGCGAGTCTCCGCTGCTGATCACCGCGGTGCCGGAGGGCGGCGCGCTGATTCCCAACATCGAGAACGAGGTCTTCATCCTGGCCTCGTATCCCGACGGCAGCCCGGCAAGCGCCAGCCTCACGGTTCACCCTCCCGACCGCCTCGACCGCATTCCCTACGTTGGCGAAAAGCCCGAACAAGATCGGCAGCTCACGACCGACGCCGCCGGCGTTGCCGTACTGCGCATGAACCCCGGCTCCGGCATCGAGTCGCTCCGCATCGAGGCCGACGATCATCACGGCAACCGCGCTTCCAGCACCGTTCCCCTGCAATCCCGCGAAGGCTCAGACCAGATTCTCCTCCATACCAACCGGGCCATCTTCAAGGCGGGCGACCGCATCCAGCTCAGGGTTCTGTCCACCCGCGCCCATGGCGCCGCGTATGTAGACATCGTCAAGAACGGCCAGACCATCCTCACGCGCGACCTCGACCTGCAGGACGGCCAGGCCGAACTCACCTTGACCGCCACGCCCGAGATGGCCGGGACGCTCGACATCGACGCTTACATCTTTGGCCGCGACGCTCAACCCGTCGCCGACCATCGCCTGGTCTTCGTGCAGCCGGCCGAGGAACTCAAGATCGAAACCACCGCCGATTCTTCCGTCTACCGGCCCGGCGCCGAGGCTCGCGTGCGATTTCACGTGACCAACTCGCGCGGCGAAGGCGTGCAGGCCGCGCTCGGCTTGCAGGTCGTCGATGAGGCGGTCTTTGCGCTGGCCGAAAAAAAGCCCGGCTTCGCCAAGGTCTTCTTCTATCTGGAGCAGGAGGTGATGAAGCCGCGCTACGAGATTCATTCACTGTCCATGGACGACGTGGTGGAACCCCACGACGCATCGAAAGGTGAATCGCAAGACCTGGCTGCGCGCGCCCTCTTCTCAGCAACCGAGATGGCCAACCCCGCAAAGGTCGACATCGAGTTCGGGCGAACCCTGCCGCAGGACAGGTTTGAGGATTACCAGCAGCGCTATCGCGCGGCATTCGAGGATCAGGTCCGCCAGCTTGCCGCTCAACTTAGCAAGCAGATTGCGGATCAGCCCACCGGAACGGACATCGTGAAGGCCTTCGCCGTCCTTCAGAATGGCGCGCCGCCGCGCGATGCATGGAACACGCCCTTGCGCATTGAACCGGCCGGCAGGTTCTACGGAAGGCGACACGTTTACCTTGTGCGCAGCGCGGGCCCCGATCGCCGCTTCCAGAGCGCCGACGACCTGGCGGTATACATCGAAGTACGCTCCGGGACGCTCGTGAACGAGTCAGGCCCGCGCGGCTCGCTCGATCTCCGCATTGAACGCGATCGCGGCCCCGACAACGGTCGCGCGGAGGTCACGGGTACAATCGTCGATCCAACCGGCGCGGTGATTCCAGGCGCCACGATTACACTTCGCCAACTCTCCACTCGCGACACGCGCACCGCCCACAGCAACGGCCAGGGGCAATTCAATCTTGCGGGCCTGCCCGCGGGCAGTTACCGGATCGATGTGTCCTCGCCTGGATTCATGGCCCTCTCGCGCAACCTCACATTGCGGCCACGTGATCTCGCCACCCTCTCCGTCACTCTCAACGTTGGCGCCGCGACCCAAACCGTCACGGTCACAGCCGCAGGGATGATGCCAATGACCGTGGCCAAACGCGCTGGCCTTGGCGGAGATATGGAGGCTGAATTCCTTGCGGCGCCCGCCGCGGCCATGGAAACTGTGGAAGTCGACGCAAACGCTGTCATGAAGATGGCGTCACTTGACGACCGCTCCTTCACAACCATTGACAAGAAAACTTCTCCGGATGCTCCGCATGTGCGTTCCTACTTTCCGGAGGCCCTCTACATCAACCCCGAAATCCTCACCGACGGCAACGGCAACGCC
>JBEKPA010000311.1:0-4229 GCA_049521195.1 Occallatibacter sp. | reverse complement strand
TTTGCCCAGCGCAACTACCAGGCCAGCGTCAACGCCTACCGCGATGCGCTGCGCGGCGACGGCGAGCCGCGCTGGACCGAGGTCTGGAGCCACATCCAACTGGGCAAGATATTCGACATTACCGGCCAGCGGGACCGGGCGGTGACCGAGTACCGGCTGGCGGTGCAGACCAACGACAACACGCAGGGCGCGGTCAACGAGGCGCGGCAGTGGCTGCAAAAGCCCTACAAGCTGCCTGACAGCGAGTAGAGCCGGCCGGCCGGTTCGCCCGCTGAGGCCTTCGGCGAACGGCCTTTGCGACCGATCGATCCGGTCCCATTGAGATGGAACCGCGAATCCCACCCGGCTCTTTCACTCGCTGTGGGCTGCTTCGTTCCAGGAGATCCAAGCGGCCAGCGGGGGAAGGCCGCCGCCGCGCGGCGATGGGCTGCGAGCACTCCAGCCGGGAATGCACAAGTCCAATCGTCACAGGCAAGTGTGATCTGAGGCACATCCGAAGGATTCTTCTTCGTATCATCGTTCCAACGGACAATCTCTGCGGATGAGGTTCCATGGATAGCGCTGGAAATTGCAGCGCGGCGTTCTCTTTCGCCCGATATAGGAAGCGTTGCCGGCGAATGGCTTTTTCCTCTCTTTTTCCTCTCCCGGAGATGGTCCAGAAGCGGGGAGGGGCCGACTCATGCCGCCCTCTCAGTTTCGCCGGGAGCGCGCTGAACCGGATTCGTAGCGGATGCGCGCGTCTGGCGTGGAGGAACGCTGTCTTGCGCCGGTCGCCCCGCCCGGGGGGAAGAGCGGCCAGCGCCGCGAAGCCGCCTGCCGGCCTCGCCGTATCCGGAGGGGAGGAATCATGCCGACTGTTGCCCATGAAGTCCTGAACGCTCATGAGAAGCTGCTGATCGACCAGGCGGTTGCGGAGTACGGAGACCGGCCGGGCGCGATGCTGGGGATACTGGCGGCGGTTCAATCCGCGAATGCGCACAAGTATCTTTCCATGGAGTCGCTGCGCTATATCGCCGACCAGACCGGCGTTCCGCCGGCCAGGATATTCAGCACCGCCACCTTCTATGCGCTGTTCAACCTGGAACCGCAAGGCGACAACGTGGTCTGCGTCTGCCGCGGGACGGCCTGCCACACTCGCGGCTCCCGCGATCTGCTGGAGCAGGTGTGCCTGGACCTGGGGCTGAGCGAACATGAACTGGGCGATGCCAACGATGCCGACAAGGTGGCGCTGACCACGGCCGACCGGAAGTTCACGATTCGCACCGTCGCCTGCTTTGGGCAGTGCGCCATGGCCCCGGTGGTGGAGATAAACCACCACATCCTGAGCCACGTGAAAGAGCGCACGCTGCAGCGGGAGATCAAGGCGCTGAGACAAGGGAGGAAATAATGCCGCGCATTCTGGATATTGGTGTATTCAACGCGGTGCGCGAATCCGGGCTTGCCAAGCTGATGCCGGCCATTCCGCGCATCACCGTGGGAATGGGAACCTGTGGACGCGGCAATGGCGCCGAAGAACTCTATCACGCCTTGAATGAGGCCATCCAGCGCAGCGGGCTGGATGTGCTGCTCACCGGCGTGGGCTGCTTCGGGTCCTGCTTTCAGGAGCCCCTGGTGAGCGTCCGGCTGCCCGGGCGCCCGCTGCTGATGCTGCGCCGCGTGCAGGCCAACGACGCCACGCACATTCTGGAGGGGCTTACCACGGGGACCGTCCCGGCGGATCTCGTTTACTGCAAGATCGAGGAATGGGACCACATTACCGGGTACGTGCGCTACGGCCAGGGCTATCCATATGTCGCGCCGTGGAACACGATTCCCTTTTTCAAGGGGCAGAAGAAGATCGTTTTGCGCAATTGCGGGCTGATCAATCCCTCCGACATTGAGGAGTACATCGGAGTGGGCGGCTACCAGGCGCTCTACAAGGTGTTGATCGACGGCCGCGGCGAGAGCGTGATTGAGCAGATGAAGGCGTCCAGGCTGCGCGGGCGCGGCGGAGCCGGCTTCCTGACCGGCAACAAGTGGGATTTTCTGGCCAAGGCCAAGGCGGACCGCAAGTACATTGTCTGCAACGCCGACGAGGGCGACCCCGGCGCTTACATGAACCGCAACGAGATTGAAGGCGACCCTCATTCGCTGCTGGAGGGAATGATCATCGGCGCCTATGCGATGGGCGCTACCGACGGCATCGTCTACGTGCGCGCCGAGTATCCGCTGGCCGTGCGCCGCCTGACCAGGGCCATCGAGCAGGCGCGGGAGTACGGATTGCTGGGCGCCAACATCCTGGACCGCGGCTTCAACTTCAACATCGAGATCGTGCAGGGCGCGGGGGCCTTTGTTTGCGGCGAAGAGACGGCGCTGATCGCGTCGCTGGAAGGTTTTGCCGGCCGGCCGCATCCCCGCCCGCCGTTTCCCGCTCAGAAGGGACTGTGGGGCAAACCCACCAACATCAATAACGTTGAGACCTGGTGCAACATTGCTCCCATCGTCACCCGCGGCCCGGCCTGGTTTGCCGAGACGGGCAGCGTCAAGAGCCCTGGGACCAAGGTCATCTCCCTGGTGGGCAAGGTCCAGAACACCGGGCTGGTGGAGATGCCTTTAGGCACGCCGCTGAAGACCTACATCTACGACATCGGAGAAGGCGCGGTGGCCGGCCGGCGCGTGAAAGCCGTGCAGACGGGCGGGCCCTCCGGCGGATGCATACCTGTCGAAATGTTCGAAACGCCGGTGGATTACGAGAGCTTGGCGCAACTCGGCTCCATCATGGGCTCCGGCGGCATGGTCGTCCTGGACGAAGACAACTGCATGGTGGACGTGGCCCGCTTTTTTGTCGAATTCACCCATTCGGAGTCCTGCGGCAAGTGCGTCCCGTGCCGGGTGGGGCTAAACAAGGCGCTGCGCATCCTCAACTCGATTACCGCGGGGAACGGAGGCACGGAGCATTTGGTTCTTCTGGACGAGTTGGGGCGGATGATCCGCGAATGTTCGCTCTGCGGGCTGGGGCAGTCGGCGCCGAATCCCGTGCTCACCACCATCCGCCACTTCCGCGACGAGTACGAGGACCACATCGTGGCCCGGCGCTGCCGCGCCGGCGTTTGCCAGGAACTGGCCCTGTCTCCCTGCGAGAACAGTTGCCCGCTGCGCATGAACATTCCGCGCTTCCTGGAGCTTTACCAGGAGGGCCGGCTCGAAGATGCCTTCGAGTCCGTGGTGCTGGACAATCCGCTGCCCGCATCGACGGGAAGGGTCTGCCAGCACCCCTGCGACAATCGCTGCCGGCGCCAGTCCTTCGATGAGGTGGTGAACATGCGCGAGGTCCATCGCTTCCTCGCCGACGCCATCTATCAATCCGATCTCTTCCAGCCCATGCTGGAGCGCATCAAGGCGCGCCGGCTCAAGCCGACCGGGCGCAAGGTGGCCGTGGCCGGCGCGGGGCCGACGGGCCTCACGGCCGCATTCTATCTGGCCATGCTGGGCCACGACGTGACCATCCTGGAAGAGCGTAGCGAGGCGGGCGGCATGTTGCGCTTCGCCATTCCCGAGTACCGGCTGCCCAAATCCGTGCTGCGCCGCGAGCTGGACCTCATCGAGGGCGTTGGAGTGAAGATGATCTTCAACACCAGGGTGGGTTTCGATCTTCCGTTGAACGAGCTGGCCAGCAGCTACGATGCGGTCTTCCTCTCCATCGGCACGTGGAAGGAGTCCTGGCTCTACCTGCCGGGAACGGAGTTGAAGAACGTGCATCCGGCGCTGCCGTTCCTGGAGTCGGTGGCCCGCCACGACAAGATTGCGATGGGCTCCCGGGTCGCGGTGATTGGCGGCGGCAACGCGGCCATCGATTCGGCGCGGACCGTGCTGCGCATGGGCGGCAAGGCCACCATCCTCTACCGCCGCGAGCGCAAGGACATGCCGGCCATCGACGAGGAGATTCAGGCGGCCGAGGAAGAGGGCGTGAAGTTCGTCTTTCTGGCCGCGCCGCACCGCATCCTGGGCGATGCGGACGGGAACGTGAAGGCCATCGAGATCGTCAAGACGCGGCTGGGCGAGTACGACAAATCCGGGCGCAGACGGCCGATTCCCACCGACGAGGTGCAGCGCTACGAGTGCGACAGCGTGATTCTGGCCGTGGGCGAGACCTTCGACGTGGACTTCTGCCGAGCATCCGGCCTGGCCCTCAAAGAGGAAGGCACTATCGAGGTGGATCGCTTCACGCTGGAAACGAGCCGCGCCAACTT
>JBEKPA010000310.1:0-4252 GCA_049521195.1 Occallatibacter sp. | reverse complement strand
CGGAGCGCGACATACGGCGGATTCTGGGCCTCTTCCGGCGGATTCTCTGGCGATTGAAGCGGGTTCGGAAGGGGCGCTGAGCGCGGCCGCGATGAGTGCTACCCCACCCTAGCCGCAACAACAAACACGCGGCGAGGGTGGGGCACCCGGGATTTTTTCACGCGGGCTAAAGATTTCTCTTGACATTATATATCTAATAGGCATATGCCTCTTAGGCATATGGCGAAGCGTTCAAGTTCAAGCATGGAAGTGCTCCTCGGCCTGCTCACCATCGAACCCATGTCCGGCTACGACCTGGGGCAGACCATTCGCGGATCGGTCGGCTTCTTCTGGAATGAGAGCTATGGGCAGATCTATCCAAACCTGAAGAAACTGGCAGCCGATGGCCTTGTCACTTCGAAAACCGAGCGGCAAGAGGGCAAGCCGGACCGGCGCATCTACTCGATCGCGAAAAAGGGACGGGAGCGATTGGCGGCGTGGCTGGCGGTCGAGCCGCAACCGGAGATTCCGCGCAACGAATTGCTCTTGAAGCTCTTCTTTGGCGCTCAGGTTTCCGCGGAAATTTCGATTCAACATGTGGAGCGGATGGTGGAGCGGGAACGCGCGTATCTTCACGAGTTCAGGCGGATCGAGCGTGAAGAGATCGCCAAGAATCAACAGTACCCCGACGCGCCTTACTGGACGATGGCGGCGCGATTCGGGCAGTTGGAACTGGAGGCGCACTTGCGCTGGGGCGAGGAAACTCTGGCGGAACTGCGCAGGATCGCCAAGAAGCAACCGAGTCGCGGAGAAGCAGGAAAGGAAAAGGGACATGCAGGGAAATGAGGTTCTTTCGGCAGAGAATCCAGGCGCAAGACAAGGCCAGCGGCAGATCGCTTCGTGGTGGCATTTGATCGGCTTCCTGTTAATTTTGGCGGGCGTGGCGGCGCTGGGCTTTCTCGCTCAGCACGCACCTGCGCCAAGCGGGGCGCCCGCCGGCCAACTCGGGAAACACAGTCAAGCCATTCCCATTTACCTGACCGCAATCTTCATGGACTGGGCGCTGCTGTATTACTGCTGGGTAGGCGTGCATCGCCGGGGCGGCAACGTAAGTACGCTGTCGGGCGGGCGATGGACCTCGTGGAAGAGCGTCGCAGTGGACCTGAGCATAGCACTGCCGTTCTGGGCGCTGTGGGAAGGCGCCGCGTATGGCGTGCACTGGCTGCTGGGACCGAGCAGCGCGAAGACCGTCGCCGGCTTGCTGCCGCAGAGCCTGCTTGAAGTCCTGATCTGGATCGGGACCGCCATTACCGCGGGCATCTGCGAGGAGATGGCGTTTCGCGGCTACCTGCAGCGCCAGCTCCAGGCGCTGAGCGGAAGCGTTGTGGTGGCCGTGCTGGGGCAAGGGTTGGTCTTTGGGCTGGTACACAGCTACCAGGGTTGGAAGAATACGGTCGTGATCATGGTGCTGGGAGTTATGTTTGGAGCGCTCGCTGCGTGGCGCGGGAATCTGCGCGCCAACATCGTCGTCCATGCGTGGGCAGACACCTGGGAGGGCTGGCTCAAGTTCGTGGTCTGGAGGTAGGCCGGCGGCCACCCCAGCCCACCTGGCCGCAATGGCGAAGGCGCAGCCGCGCGCCGATCCGGCGAGTTATAGGCCTGAGTTATGGCTTATCGCGGCGCTCCATACCACTTCGGATCGGCCAGAACCACGGAGGTCTCAATCTGGCGATCAGGAATAGTCCAATACTTCTTGAGCAGCCGTTCGGTCTCCGCGCGGCCAACGAACTGAAAGCCATGCCTCACATAAAAACGAATCGCCCAGACCGCGTCCGCCCAGGTGCCGACCAGCAGAGGACCGCTCGCCAGTCCCTGCAAATGAGTGAGCAGGCGTCCTCCAATCCCTTGATTCTGGCTGCCGGCGCGAACATAGGCGTGGCGGATAAGGGTCACGTCCTGAACCTGCTGAAGGCCCATCACGCCTTCCAGAGTCCCGGCGTCTTCCCAGCCCCAAAAGACGACGCCATCGCCGATCTCATGGCGCAGTTTCTCCACGGACATATAAGGCTCCGCCCAGCGATCCGCGGGGATGATGCCCTTGTAGGCCTGGGCGGCGTCGTTGACGATGGCCCAGATGAGATCGAAGTCGCGCTCGTCGCAGCGTCGAATCATGCCGGCTTCCCTTTGCAGTGGAGGATTCGGTACGTCTATTGTAACTGGGGCGCCGAGTCTTGTACGTCGCCCGAATTCACGTTCAATCGTATGCCGAAGTCCATGGTTTCCCACCCTTCGCCAGAAAAGAGGCGAAGGATGGGGCACCCATTTTGGTGGGAAGGTTAAGATTCCGAAGAACTTAGGGTGCGCCGCCCGCCATTCCACCCAATTCCCGCCCTCAGAACACCTTCATCCGAATCACCAGATACTTCTTCGGGTCTTCGCGGATGCTCTTCACGAGCTGCTGGGTCTGGTCCAGGGTCTGGTCGGCGTTGTCGTAGAGGGCGCGGTTCTGGACCAACTGGCCCAATGTACCCTTGCCCTCGTCCACGCTCTTGAGGATCGAGTCAAGGCGGGAAACCGTGTCGTCGAGCTTCTCGGCGAAGGCGGGATCTTTGGCAATCTTGCCCAGGCTGCCCTTGCCGGCGTTGATCTCGGCCACCAGTTGATTGGCGTTGGAGACGGCGGAGTTCAGGTTGTTGTAGAGCGTGTCGTCTTTCAGCAGCTTGCCTACGCTGCCCTTGCCCTGGTCCAGATCGGTGGTGATGCGATCTAGGCGTTCGACGGCGGAGTTGGCACGGGTGTAAAGCGTATCGTCGGTGATGAACTTGCCCAGCGAGCCGTTGCCCGCGGCCACCGTGCCAGTGATGGTCTGCAGATCGTCCGCAATGCGCGTGAGCTTGTTGTAGAGGGCGGGGTCGTTGATGAACTCGCCCGCCGAGCCTTTCTTGGAGTTGATCGAATCCATCGTGATTTCGACCTTCTTCGTCAGCGTGGTGAGCTGGCGGATGGATTCGTCGCTGGTGCGGATCACGTCTTGAATGCTGGGCGCGCCGGAGGCCTTGAGTTCGGCGTTGTTGGCAGGAGGGGGTCCGCTGGCCTGGGCGGAGCTGAGATCGACGTAGCTGTCGCCCAGGACGCCGGCCTGATCGATCGAGGCGGTCGAATCGGTGTGCAGATCGCGCCGAAACTCATGGCCAACCTGCATGGTGACCTCAACGGGCGTGGGACTGCGATTGGGGATGATGCGAACATGGATGACGTTGCCGACGGTGACGCCTTCAAGCGTCACCGGGGCTCCGTCCTTGAGCCCGGCGGCGTTTTCAAAGTAGGAGCGGAGCACGAGCTTGCGCGCAAACCCGCCCGTCGAGCCAGACATGAGGAAGATGAGCCCGATCAGCACGAGCGTGGCCGTCAACACCAACGCTCCCACTCTCAATTGCGACCACTGAATCTCTTTGCGGCTTGGCACGAAAATCCCCTCGCTGAAAATGAGCCGGTAGACGCCTTGAGGATAGCAGATGCGCTGGCGCTATCGCCCGTCCTCAAGCACCACGCTGGCCATGGCAAGGCTGGCTGTGTGGGTGATGGAGAGAGCGGCGCGGGCAGCGCCCAGGCCGGCCGCAATCTGGGCGGCGCGCCCGTTGAAGCGCAGAGTTGGCCTGCCGCTGGCTTCGCGGACGACCTCGATCTCCAGCCAGCCCACGCCGTGGCTGATGCCCGTTCCCAGGGCCTTGGCCCCCGCTTCTTTGGCGGCAAAGCGTGCGGCAAAGCTCTCGGCGGAGTTGCGCTTGCCCAGGCAGTAGGCCTGCTCAGCGGCGGTGTAAACGCGGTCGAGAAAGCGGCTGCCGTAGCGATCCATAGACCGCTGAATGCGCTCAATCTCAGCCAGGTCGATTCCGGAGCCGACGATCATGCTCCAAGGCTACATCATTCTCTTTCTTCTGCGCTTGCGGAGATTCCGGTGCGGCATTATCCACTAGGAATGGCTGCCTGGAAATGGGAGTTCCGCAGGCTCCAATTACCAGCGCAGGGTACCGGGGAGCCTGGCGGGGTACCGATGTGCCAAAGCAGGGCAAGCTCCGTGCGGCTAAGGAACAGTTGTCATGTTGCCCCGCCCTGTTCCGATAAAACGGGTATGAGACTGATAATGCAGGACTACAGTGCGGGGCAAGCGATTAGCGTACCTTGGGCGATGCAGACGAAGGCCATCTCGATCGAAGAGCCGGCGCGGCTGGTCCAGACTCTTTCCGGCGCGATTCTCGGATGTGGCGGCTGG
>JBEKPA010000309.1:0-4286 GCA_049521195.1 Occallatibacter sp. | reverse complement strand
TTCGTCTACACCATGGCCGGCTCGGTGGCGCTGCTGGTGGCGTTTCTGGCCCTTTTTGCCTCGACGAGGAGCGTTGACTCGCCGGGCAGCATGGACTTCGGCCGCCTCGCCTTCTTGGCCTCCACGGGAGCGCTGGAGCAGTTGGTGAGGGACCACTTTGGATCGGCAATGATGCTTTGGCTGGCCATCGGCGTGCTGGCCGGGTTTGCGGTCAAAGTGCCGATGATTCCCTTCCACACCTGGCTGCCCGCGGCCTACGCTGAGGCTCCTTCGCCGGTGACGATGCTCTTGACCGGCGCCATGTCCAAGATGGGCGTCTACGGTTTGCTGCGGATTGCGATTCCGCTCTTCGGACCGCAGATCGCCCAGATGCGCACGCCGCTGCTGGCGCTGGCCGCGGCCACGGTGGTGATGGGCGCGTGGGCGGCGGCGGCGCAGAAGGACCTGAAGCGCGTCTTCGCGTACTTGTCGGTGAACCACCTGGGGTATTGCCTGCTGGGGATCTTTGCGCTGGCGGTTCCGGCGGCGGGCGCCGCGGCGTCCGCCGCGGCGGACCAGGCGGCGGCGCTGAACGGCGTGATTCTGCAAATGTTCAACCACGGCCTGACGGCGGCGGCGCTGTTTTGGTTTGTGGCTATGATGCAGCAGCGGACGGGCGGGCATCGCGGCATCGACGACTTTGGCGGGCTGCGCAAGCCTGCCCCGGTGCTGGCCGGGCTGATGGGGATTGCGCTTTTTTCGTCGCTGGGCCTGCCGGGGCTGAACGGATTTGTGGGCGAGTTCCTCATCTTCCGCGGCGTCTTTTCGCTGGCCTGGTTGGCGGCCACGGTTTCCGTTCTTGGGCTGCTGGTGACGGCGGCGGTGATTCTGACGGTGATTCAGAAGGTCTTTAACGGGCCGGTGCCAAGTCACTGCGCCGGCTTCCCGGATCTGCACCACGGCGAGCGGCTGGCGGTGGCCCCGGTGATCGGCCTGATGCTGCTCATCGGCATTCTGCCGCAGTTGATTGTGGACAGCGTGAACCCAACGGTTGTGAACCTGCTGGCTCACTGGAGATTCTGATGCTGGCGTGGACGATCTATCTCTCGTTTGCCGGAGCCCTCGCAGAGGCGCTGCTGCCCAAGGGGCGGAATGCGCTGGCGCGCCGGTTGGCGCTTGCCGTGGCCGTGGCCGGTCTGGCGCTGGCTGTGGCGGGATTCGCTGCCGGGATGGGGCAGGGCCGTCAGGTGCTTGTCGACGCGCCCTGGGTGCCGTCGATGGGCATTCGCTTTCTGCTCGCCGCCGACGGCATCAGCCGCGTGCTGGTGCTGCTCACCGGGCTGGCCGCAGTGGCGGGCGTGCTCTTCAGTTGGAATATCGACCTACGGACCAACGAGTTTTTCGCGTTCTTTCTGGCGCTTATCGGCGGCGTCTACGGAGTCTTTCTCAGCTTCGACCTGTTTCTGCTCTTCGTCTTCTACGAAGTGGCCATCGTGCCCAAGTACTTCCTGATCGCCATCTGGGGTTCGACGCGGCGGGAGTACGCGGCCATGAAGCTGGCGCTCTACTCGTTCACGGGCTCGGCGATGGTGCTGATCGGGCTGCTGGCAGCCTACGCCACGGCGGGCAGCCACTCCACCGGGCTGATTGAACTGGCGCGCGCCGGGTTGCCGGCGAGCTTCCAGATGTGGTGCTTCCCGCTGGTCTTCACGGGGTTTGCGATTCTGGCCGGCATGTGGCCGTTCCATACCTGGGCGCCGACCGGCCACGTGGCCGCGCCCACGGCCGCCTCCATGCTGCTGGCCGGCGTGGTGATGAAGCTGGGCGCTTACGGCTGCCTGCGGGTGGCGATTGCGCTCTTCCCGCGCGGTCTCGATCCGTGGGGATTCTCCTTCGCGGGCATCGGTTCCTGGCGCGATGTTTTTGCGGTCCTCGCGGTGGTCGGCATCGTCTATGGCGCGCTGGTGGCCCTGGTGCAGACAGATTTTAAGTTTGTCATTGGCTACTCCAGCGTCAGCCACATGGGCTTTGTGCTGCTCGGCATGGTCACACTGAACCAGATCGGCATGACCGGCGCGGTGTTGCAAATGTTTTCGCACGGCATCATCGCCGGGCTGCTCTTCGCCATTGTGGGGCGGATCGTTTACGAGCGCACGCACACGCGCCAGTTTGCGGAGCTGGAGACGATGCACCTGTCGAAGCGGCTGCCATTTGCCGCCTGGGCCTTTGTGATCGCCGGAATGGCCTCGATGGGGCTGCCGGGCTTCTCGGGCTTCGTGGCCGAGTTGCAGGTGCTGGTGGGCGCGTGGATGGTCAAGCCCTGGTGGACCGCTGTTGCGGGCGTGGGCATCGTGGTGGGCGTGGCGTATACCTGGCGGGCCATGCAGAAGGCATTCTTCAGCGATGCGCTGCCGGCCGCGCACGTGCTTGAGCAGGAGCACCTGCATCCGCTGGCCGCAATCACCTGGCCTGAAGTTACCGGCGTGGCGCTGCTGGCCGGGGTGAGCTTGTTTGTCGGGTTGTACCCGAGGATTCTGCTCGATCAGATTGAACCGGCCGTCAAGGCGCTGCTTGCGGGAGGGGGACAATGAACTACGCAGACCTCTTCCGCGTGACGCTGCCGGAGACGGCGCTGGAAGTTGCGGCGCTGCTGGTGCTGGTGGTGGACCTGGGCTTCCTGCGCAAGGCCGCGCTGAAGGTGCGCGTCGCTGTCGCGGCGCTTCTGGGCGTGGCTGGATGCGGGGCGGCGCTATGGGCAATCAGCCTGCAAAATGGCCATGGCTTCTTTGTCGACGGATGGGAAGTGCTCGTCGTTGGCCCGGTCACGATCATCGCCCAGGTCGGAATTCTGGTTCTCACTGCGCTCACGCTCTTGCTTTTGATTGAGGAGACCTTTACCCGTCACGTCGGCGAATTTGTCGCTGTCGTTCTGATGGCTGCCGTCGGTGGTCTGATCGTCTCCGCCGCACAGGACCTGCTGGTCATCTTCGTCGGTCTGGAATTATTGAGCCTTGGGTTATATATTCTTACGGCGTTCGCGAAAAGTTCTGGCAAGAGCGCCGAAGCCGCGATGAAGTACTACTTGTTCGGCGGGATGTCGGCGGCATTTTTGCTCTTTGGCTTTAGCTATCTCTACGGCCTTAGCGGCAACACGAACTTGGCCGCGATTGAGCAAAGCATTCCGCTGGGAAGCATGCCGCTTCTGTACGTTGCCTGGGTGCTTATTGTCGCGGGCCTTGGCTTCAAGGTTGCAGCGGTTCCATTTCATCTGTGGGCGCCGGACACCTATGAGGGAGCGCCCGCTCCTGCCGCTGCGTTCATCGCGTCCGTCTCTAAGGTCGCAAGCTTCGCGCTTCTGCTCGGATTCTCATTCGGCCTGTTTCAACACGGAAAGATCTTCAGCGCGCCACCTCATCTCCTCGACGAGATACTTCAGGTCGAATTCGGGATATGGCAGTCGCTGCTGCGAGTCCTAATTGTCGTTGCGGCAGCTTCGATGGTTGTTGGCAACTTGGCGGCGCTGGCTCAAGTTAGTGTGCGTCGCTTGCTGGCCTACTCGGCTATCGCCCATGCCGGATATATTCTGCTTGGGATTGCCACACAACGTCCGTACCCGGGCCATGGGAGCGCTTTCTACTTCACTCTGACCACATTCGGCCCAACCCTCCGCAGCGTCAACGCCGTCCTCTACTACGTCCTCACCTACGGTTTGACCACCATCGGCGCATTCGGCGTGGTCTCCGTCGTCGAGCGGGCCACCGGCAGCGACCGGCTCGACTCCTTCCTCGGCCTGCACAAGCGCAATCCGCTGCTGGCGGCGGTGCTGCTGGTGCTTTTCCTGTCGCTGGCCGGGATTCCGCCGCTGGTGGGCTTCTGGGCCAAGTTCAACCTCTTTGCCGCGGTGCTGGGCGTCTCGGCCGGGCCGGTTCCTTTCGCGCTGGTCGCGCTGGCCGTCGCCCTGAGCGCGGTCTCGCTTTACTACTACCTGCAGGTGCTCAAGCGCGCCTACGTGATGCCGGCTGTCGACGAGACTCCGATCAAGGCGCATCCGGTCACTCTGGCCGTTCTGGTGGGGATTGCGGGTGCAGTGGTGGTGCTGGGCTGCTTCCCGGCGTTGCTGCAAGGGTGGATCGAGAGCTTCTACCCCCCTATGTAGCAGGCCGGAGCCGACAGGACGCGTTCGGGATGCGGGTGTGCGGCGGCTAGAGCATTTTCGGCTTGACTGTTTACGGTTCAAATTGAGATTTGTGCTCTCCCACCCTTGAATCAAAAAGCGATTCAAGGATGGGGCACCCAGCAAGGGTGAA
>JBEKPA010000308.1:0-4300 GCA_049521195.1 Occallatibacter sp. | reverse complement strand
GCTTCGCACCGGGTGTATCTCGACGCTCCACCCTTCGGGGGGTAACTGCGGGGAAACCTGTTCTGCTTCGGAAGCAACTCTCACATCGTCCAATAGATAGCGCGTTGCGGGTTTCCTAGGGGAAACGCGCGTATACGTGCGTAAACGCGTCTGTTGGGAGGGCTGGAGGGATGGCGCTGCTGGACGAGAAGAACCTTGCCGCGGAAGCGGCGAAACGGGCGCGGTACCGTGTGCGGCACGTGGGAACGAAGCTCAACGAGGCCGAGGTGCGCGAGTTGGAGGCGCTGGCCGCGAAGCGCAAACAGACGCACGCGGAGCTGATACGCGAATTGATTC
Organism: Occallatibacter sp.; assembly: GCA_049521195.1. Lineage (GTDB taxonomy): Bacteria > Acidobacteriota > Terriglobia > Terriglobales > Acidobacteriaceae > Telmatobacter. The sequence continues at coordinate 3,964 of JBEKPA010000308.1, read as the reverse complement.
TGGCCGACGTCGAGCGCGATAAAGCGGGCGCGCAGCCGAGTCCTGAGATGATCGAGGCCACAGCGTTCCGTTTGCTTGTGACCTATGCGCTGCGCCCGGTGGCGACAAGCGAGACGATGACCGAGAAAGCCTTCGACGATCTTGTCGCGGAGATCAAGCAGCGCAAGGTGCGCGTAGCCAAGCCTTGACAGACAGCAAACGTCGCGCCAACAGCCAGGTGGTGAGCCTGGTTTTCGGCGTGCCAAACCAGGCCGTCGAAGGGTCTGTCGCTATTCCGTAAGTTTGGGGAGTTATGGGGCCGTTACCGGATGGGGTCAAACGGGGTCTTGCAGGAAAAAGCTGCTCAACCGTAACTTATTGAAAGTATTGGTTGCGGGGGCTGGATTTGAACCAGCGACCTTTGGGTTATGAGCCCAACGAGCTACCGGGCTGCTCCACCCCGCGTATCCAGTTTATCAACTGCGCCCGGCGGGGTCAAATCGCCTGGCCGCTCCCGGAACATTCGCCGCCAGGGGTTCCCAAACCCGCACCCCTCTTTGCCGCCCCTGACCTCCGAACCCTAGTTCATGGTCCCTGATCCCTAATCCTCGCCACGGCGAGCCTTCGGCCTGATCTCTGACCCCTGTTTTCACCAGCTACGCAGCCATTCCTCGTCCCGTCCAATCCGCACCGGAACCTGGAACAACTCGCTCAGCCTGGCCTCGGTCAGCAGTTCCTGGCGCGGCCCATCGCCCACAATCCGCCCGTCCCGCATCAGAATCACGCGCTCGATCTCGGGCAGAATATCGCCCAGATGGTGCGTCACCAGCACCAGCCCCGTTCCTTCCCGAGCCAGCCGCCGCAGCGTCTCGCGCAACTCGCGTTGCGCCGCCAGGTCCAGCGCATTCGAGGGCTCATCCAGCAGCAGTTGCCGGGGCCGATGCACGAGCGCCCGCGCAATCAGAATCCGCCGCTTCTCACCGGCAGACATTTCGCCCACGAGGCGCTCCGCCAGGTCGAGCGCTTCCATGCGCTCCAGGGCCTCCGCAGCCCGCTCGCGCATTTCGGCGGTTACATGCAGATTGGGCCACAGCGTCGAGGCCGAAAAGAACCCCGCAATCACTGCATCGAGGCCCGTGGTCACGGCCGTCCGCTCTCCCGGCAGCTCGCCCAGCAGCCCGGCCGCCACCACGCCGAAGCGCCTGCGCAGCTCGGTCAGATCCCAGCGCTCCCGGCCAAAGATCCGCACCACCATCCCCGGCTGAACGATGGGATAGATCTGGCAGGTCATGGCCAGAATCAGCGTGGACTTGCCGCATCCGTTCGGCCCGAGTATCGCCACGTGCTCCCCGGCGCGGATGGTCAGGTTTATGTCGTGCAGCACGACGCGCTCCCCGCGCGCCACATTCACCTGCCGCAGTTCCAGGAACTGGCCCTCCCCGGCAATCTCGCCCGCGTGCGCAACGTTCTCCGCCATCCCACCCCCATCCACCTGCTAGATTAAATGGGTTGACTTCCATGCCCATTACCGACGCAGATTCCAACGGTTTCTCCCAGTACGTTATCCCCCGCGGCTTCCGCTTTGGCGCTGTCAAAGCCGGGCTGAAGAAGAGCGGCCGCACCGACTTGGCTCTCATCGTGGCCGATGCGCCGGCCAGCGCCGCGGCCTCCTTCACCGCCAACCTGGTTCTCGCCGCGCCTATCCTTGTGGACAAGGAGAATCTTCGCGCCACGGGCTGCCGCGTCCGCGTGGCCGCCATCAATGCCGGAAACGCCAACTGCGCCGCGGGCGAAGCCGGCCTGGCTGCCGCCCGCGCCACCTGCGCCGCCGCCGGCCGGCTCTTCGACTGTCCGCCCGAGCAGGTTTTTCCCTCCTCCACCGGCATCATCGGCGTTCCGCTGCCTGCCGAAAAGCTGATCGCCGTCTTGCCGGCCTTGGCCGCATCCCTGGGCTCGGAGTTCGACCACTTCCAGCAGGCTGCCCAGGCCATCCTCACCACCGACACCGTCGAAAAAACCGCCTTCGCGCGCCTGGAAATCGACGGAAAGGAAGTCCGCATCGCCGCCTTCTGCAAGGGCGCAGGCATGATTCACCCGCAGCTGGTTCCCCACGCCACCATGCTCGTCTACGTGCTCACCGACGCCGCCGTCGAGCCCGCCGTGCTGGACGGCTATCTTCGCCATGCCGTCGAGGTCAGCTTCAACCGCATCTCCGTGGACGGCGACACCTCCACCAACGACACCGTTCTGCTGCTCGCCTCCGGCGCCAGCGGCGTTTCCATCGGCCCGGACTGCGCCCCGTTCGCCGCCGCGCTGACCCAGATCTGCGCCTCGCTGGCCCGCCAGGTGGTCGCCGACGGCGAAGGCATCACCCATGTCGTCGAGCTGCGCATCGAAGGCGCGGCCAGCGACGCCGACGCCCTCAAGATCGCCAAGGCCATCGCGCATTCGCCGCTCGTCAAGACCGCCTGGGCGGGCGGCGATCCCAACTGGGGCCGCCTGGCCGCCGCCATCGGTTACTCCGGCGCGCGGATCGACCCCAACCGCATCGATATTCACTTCGGAGACCTGCCCATCTGCCGCGACGGCGGCCGCGCCGCGGAGTTCGACGAGGCCGCCGCCCACGCCTATATTGCGCAGCGCGAGTTTTCCATCGCCATCCAGCTTCACCAGGGCTCCGGCGCATGCGTCTTCTGGACCACCGACCTCACCCACGGCTACATTCACATCAACGCCGACTACTCCAGCTAGCCTTGATCCAATTTGTCCCCAGCCGGGCGAGGCTCTATACTCATCTCCCGTAAGCTGCCCGTCGAGCCGCCCTTCGTTGCGGCATTCCCCGGGCAAGGAGCAAGGCCCTTGGCTGCACCCACAACCCTTTTGGAAACCGACCTCGAATTCGACAACGGCAGCTTTGACTCCGCCGCCTTCGCCGCCAGCGCGCTCTCCAGTTGGCAGGCGCTGGCCGCCGTCATCGACCATACCCTGCTCAAGCCCGACGCCACTCGCCAGCAGGTCGAAAACCTCTGCGCCGAGGCCGTCCGCTACCGCTTTGCCTGCGCCATGGTCAACCCCATCTGGACCTCCGCCGCGGTCGCCGTCCTCTCCGGCACGGGCATTACCGTCGGCGTGGTCATCGGCTTTCCCCTGGGAGCGTCGCTGGTCTCCACGCTGTGCCAGGAGGCGGCTGCTCTCACCCGCCTGGGCGCGCGCGAGCTGGACATGGTCATCCCCATCGGCCAGCTCAAGAGCGGCAATTACCAAGCCGTCCATCACGCCATTCGCGCCACTGCCGCGGTCGCTCATCGTAACGGCGCGCTGCTCAAGGTCATTCTTGAAACGGCCCTGCTCACCATACCGGAGAAACTCCGCGCCTCCGAGATCGCCATCCAGGGCGGCGCCGACTTCCTCAAGACCTCCACCGGCTTCGCCTCCGGCGGCGCAACGACGGCAGACGTTGCTCTCTTAAGGGGCGTCGCCGAGGCCCGCTGCGGCGTCAAAGCCTCCGGCGGCATTCGCACCCTCGCCCAGGTCAGCGCCCTGCTTGAGGCCGGCGCCAACCGCATCGGCGCATCCGCGTCCGTGGCCATCGTCCGCGAGCTGGGAGCGGAGTGAGGGCGAGGGGCGAGGGACTAGGGACTAGGGACTAGGGACTAGGCAATAGGAAACAGCGAATACGAATGGATCGTTCTCTAGCCAGCGAAATTCGCCCTGCGGCCCTTCGCGTATCGGAATCGGAATCACGGGCGCTCGACCCTCCCGTTTGACCCTGCCCGCGCGTCTAACTAGACTTGCAGGCAGGGTTCTTCATGACTTTTCGTTGTTTTCGATTCATTGCCGTTTCTTCGGCTGCCCTCTCGTGCCTCTTGGCGGGTTTTGCTTCCGCTCCTGCGGGAGCTCAATCCTCCGCCAGCAGTTTCAGCGGGAATCAGAGTTCCTCTTCACAGCCCGCTCCGCGGGAGAAGGCGCCGTCGCTGGTCGATCC
>JBEKPA010000307.1:0-4343 GCA_049521195.1 Occallatibacter sp. | reverse complement strand
CGCTCGTCTTCTCCTTCAACTACGACCTGGCAATCACGTTTCTTGTTACCGCGCTGCTCGCCCTTGCCGTCACCTGGAGCGGCGGCTGGATGCAACGCATTCTGTGGTCGACCTCCAGCACCCTGCTGCTGGCGCTGGTCTGGATGCTGCACGCCGCCTATCAGTGGGACACGCCCGCCGCTGTCCGCAACTTCTACGGCAGCCTACGCGTCCGGCAGTCCTTCTCCTACCCCGGAGCCACGGTGCGCACTCTCACCAATGGGACCATCCAGCACGGCACACAGATATTCTCGACAGCGCTCAGCCGAACTCCCACCACCTACTACGCAGAGGATTCGGGCGTGGGTCTCGCCTTGCGCATGTGCTGCCAGGGCCGCGCGCGCAACATCGGCGTCGTCGGCCTCGGCGTGGGAACCATCGCCGCCTACGGACGCCCCGGCGATCGCATCCGTTTCTATGAGATCAACCCAGCCGTCGCTCCCATCGCCCAGCATTTCTTCACCTATCTGCGCGATTCGGCCGCCAGCGTCAGCATCGTGGAGGGAGATGCGCGGTCTTCCCTGGCTCTTGAGTCACCTCAGAACTTCGATGTGCTGGTCATCGACGCATTCTCCGGCGATGCCATCCCGCTGCATCTGCTTACCACCCAGGCCGTCGCCCTCTACAAGCGGCATCTCGCTCCCGGTGGCATCCTCGCATTTCACGTCTCCAATCAGCACGTCGATCTCGAACCCGAAGTTGCCCTGCTGGCCAAGGCAGCCGGCATGAAGGCCATGAGGGTTTCGAGCATTGCCAACGACGATCGCGGCGAGTTCACCGCCCATTGGGTGCTGCTCACGGACAACGCCGGATTCTTCGCGCTCCCCGAGGTGGCAATCCAGGCTCGGCAGCCCGCTGAGAACCCCAGGGTCCATCTTTGGACCGACGACTACTCCAGCCTCCTCCCCATTCTCCGCTGGTAGCGGACTATATCGAAACGATACAGCGCGCCTTCCAAACTCGCCGCATTCACCCAAAGCGCGCCTTCTTGACCGTCTGGCGGAAGTCTTCGCCGCTCATCTCCACGCGGACGCACATTTCGGCCAGCCGCGACCTCATCCGGTCGCCGATGCGGTCGCCAAGAGTGGGTTCGCGGGCGGCGCGTTCGGGGTCCGTCAAGCCGCCGCCGGCTGCGGGCAGGTCGGGGTAGTTGGTGGTCACGATGGTGGTCTGCTTGTCGTTGTAACGGGTATTCAGGATCAGGGCGACCGTGTCCCACACCCACTCGTTGGGCTTTTGGGCGCCCAGGTCGTCCAGCACCAGCACCTCGGCGGCAAAGACCGGCTGCAGCAGTTCGAGTTCGGTGATGTGCACCTGCGGGTTGTAGCTGTTCTGGATGCTCTTGAGCAGCTCGCGATAGTCGCAGAAGAGGCCCTTGACGCCGCGCTCCTGCACCAGCCGCCGCAGTACTCCCACGGCCAGGTGGGTCTTGCCCACGCCGATGGAGCCGGTGAACAACAGGCCCTTGCCGGCGGTATCCACGGGGTAAGCTTCGACAAACCGCCGCGCGGTCAGGTGAGCACGGCCCAGCGTGGGGTCGGCGCCGCGGAAGGCGGTCTCATAGCCATCCAGGGTGTAATGCCGGTAGCGCTCGGGAATGTGCGCAGCGGCAAGGCGGCGCTCCTCGCGCACCATCTCCTGGCACTCGCAGGCGCGCGAGACCCAAAGACCTGCGCCGTTGACCACCCGGACCAGGCCCACTCCATCGCAGATTGTGCAGACGCTCATCTGCATTCAAGCCTAAAGCAAGTGGGGCGGGAACGCGCCGGTGCAGGTCCGGTGACGCAATGTGGAAAAGCCTTGGCCGGCTTGCGGCGCAACCTCCTACAATGGAAAGTTCGTGAAAGCGTAGGCGCTGTCAGTCCTCCGATCCTCATCCCCTGGAGGGATTGCCCGCTCAAACGATGGAGACCCTCTCGTGAATCGATTCCCGCTGCGCATTTCATGGTTCTCCGCCATAGTTCTGGCGGGGCTGCTCACCCCAGCCGCGCTCCCGGCGCAGGAGCCCGCCAGCCTGCCGGAGACCAAGGCTCCGCCCGCGGCGCAGGCCACAACGCAGGCTACGCCCGCCGCGCATCCCGCGAACGACTATTGGAAGAAGCACGACGCGCAGTTGTTGGTGGATTTCGGCGGGTTAACCAACTACAAGGAGGCTGATTTGGCTCTGGGTCCGCCCGCCGAGGGCGAAAATCGCGTTGTGTTCATGGGCGACTCGATCACCGAAGGCTGGCATTTCGGGGGCGCTGAGAGGTACTTTTCCGGCAAGCCTTACATCAATCGCGGCATCGGCGGACAGACCACGCCGCAGATGCTGGTGCGCTTTCGCCAGGACGTGATCGCGCTCAAACCCAAGGTAGTGGTGATTTTGGCGGGCGTCAATGACATCGCCGGCAACACCGGCCCGATGACCCTGGAGCAGACCGAGGACAACCTGGCCTCGATGGCCGAGCTGGCCACGGCCAACCACATTCGCGTAGTGCTGTGCTCGGTGCTGCCGGCATTCGATTTCCCCTGGATGCCGGGAATGGCGCCCGCGGGCAAGGTTCTGGCGCTGAACGCCTGGATCAAGGCCTACGCGGCGGAGAAGGGCCACGTCTACGTGGACTACCACTCGGCCATGAAGGATGATCGCGGCGGGCTGCCGGCGGCGCTGAGCAAGGACGGCGTGCATCCGCTCCCCGCGGGGTACGCGATCATGGCGCCGCTGGTCGAGGCGGGGATCGCCAAGGCGCTGGCGCGGTAAGCCCGGCAATTGCTAAACCGCCCCAATCCCCATACAATGGAATCATTGCAGGAAAGGTTTGCCCGAAGAGATGCCCAAGGAAAAAATTCATCCCAAGTACGCCGCGGTGCGGATCATGTGCGCCTGCGGGAACAACTTTGAGACCCGGTCGACCCACAAGGGAGACATTCACCTGGAGATTTGCTCGAACTGCCACCCGTTCTTCACCGGCAAGCAGCGCCTGGTAGACACGGCTGGCCGCGTTGAGCGCTTCCGCCGCAAGTATGCCAAGTCCGATGGGGCGCAGGCAGCGGCAGCGGCGGCCAAGTAACCGGCGCGTGGCAAACAGTGGGAACGATTGGGCCTCCGCCGCGGCGGAGGCCCAACTTCGTTCGGAGGCTTAAGACAGGTCTCAGCTCTTAGCTCCTAGCTCTTAGCTCATCGTGCTAGTGCTGGCATTCGCTGCTTCAGTCGCTCGGCAAACCCGCCCAGGGCAGGGAAGGGCTAGAGGCTAGAAGCTAAGAGCTTGCAGCTAGAGAGGGGTCTTATGGCTGGCAAAAGCTTTACCGTGAAGAAGGACTGGGATAATCCCAGGGAGCACCAGATGCCCGCCGAGGCGCGGGTGCCGGCCGAGGTGCGCCTGGGAACGGTGGTGGTGAGGCCTGCAACCGTGCTGGCGCCCATGGCCGGGGTCACGGATACGGTCTTCCGGCGGTTCATTTGCCACGCCAGTTTGTTTACCACCTGCGGTGGGGCAGACGCGGCTTCGCCGCAACAGGGCAACGCCGACAGGGTGCTCACCGATCCACTCGCAATCGAGACGGCCGTCAGCAATGCGCAGTCGAGTTGCGGGCTGCTGATGACCGAGTTCACTTCGGCCGACGGCCTGGCCCGGATGCGGGAGACCAAGCGCCGCCGCTATCTGACCTTCTACGACGACGAGCATCCGATCGGCGCGCAACTCTTCGGGGCAAACCCCGCGACCCTGGCTGAAGCGGCGCGGATTGTCGAAGATACGGGCTTCGATACGGTGGACCTGAACCTGGGCTGCCCGGCCAAGCGGGTGGTGGGTTCGAACGGCGGCTCAGGCCTGCTGCGCGATCTGCCCCGCATCGGCGAGATCTTTCGCGCCGTGCGCAAGTCGGTCTCGATTCCCTTCACCGTCAAGTTCCGCGTGGGCTGGAACGAGGGGCAGATCGTGTGCGTGGAGCTGGCGCGGATGGCCGAGGCCGAGGGGCTGAACGCCGTGGCCGTGCATGCCCGCACCCGCGAGCAGGGCTACAGCGGCCAGGCGCAATGGGAGTGGATCGCCCAGGTGAAGCAGGCAGTGGGAATTCCGGTCATCGGGAACGGCGACATTACAACGCCGGAAGCCGCGGCGGCCATGGTGGCGCTCACCGGTTGCGACGCCGTGATGATCGGGCGGGCCGCGCCGGCCAACCCGTGGATATTCAGGCAAATTGCCCAGTACACCGCGACCGGCGCCTACGAGCGTCCCACGGTCAATGACCGCTACCGGATGATTCGCGCCTATTTTCAAATGCTTCTGGACGAGGCCGAGGCTACCAGGGATCTGCCCAGG
>JBEKPA010000306.1:0-4381 GCA_049521195.1 Occallatibacter sp. | reverse complement strand
CCCAGCAGCAGGGGCAGTTCATAGTGCTGCTTCACCTGGCTCTGGACGAAAATGGTGCATTTCTTCGGGTCCAGGCCGGCGGCCAGGAAGTCCAGCACCACCTCAAGCGTGTTGGGCGCAATGTTCGACGTATCGGCGTAGTCCGTGGTCAGCGCGTGCAGGTCGGCGATGAAGAAGTAGCACTCGTACTGGTCTTGCAGCTTGACCCAATTGGCAAGGGCGCCCATGTAGTTGCCCAAGTGGAGCTTGCCGGTGGGGCGCATGCCGCTGAGGACGCGGGGACGGGAGGCGAGAAGGTCGGGTTCGGGCATTTTGCTTGTCGATTCCGTGTTGATGCGAAAAGGATGCGCCGCCTTGGGCAAGACCCGAAGGGCGGCTCACTCCATTGTAGCGGCAGCGGGAGGCGCGCTCGATGCGGCTCAGACGTGGCTGAGGACAATGTAGACCACTGTGACCGCCGGCCGCAGCAGCGCCATCAGCACATACGGTCCTAGGAAGATCATCAGCAGATAGCTGACCCAAATGGGAATCCGGTCGTAGACCTGCACGGCGTTGTAGGGCAGCATATTGCGAACGATGTGGCTGCCGTCGAGCGGAGGAATAGGAAAGAGATTGAAGATGCAGAGCGAGAGGTTGACGAAGATAGCCAGATTGGCCAGCAGGATCACTGCCTGAAGCCCGGTGGGCACGCCGGGAACGAGAGTGCCGCCGAAGGTGTACTGAACCAGCGGGCGGCCGCCGGGGATCGCAACGGCGATGAAAGCCAGCACGAGCACCCCAACCAGCGCGAGCAGCAGATTCGAGGCCGGTCCGGCCAGGGTGGTCAGGTTGTCGTCGTGCACGATCCTGCGGAAGTTGCGGGTATTGACAGGGGTGGGCTTGGCCCAGCCCACTAACATGCCGCCAAAGAAACGAAGGTGGATGAAGGGGCCGAAGATCATCAGCGCGGGAAAGAGCAGGGTACCGACGGGGTCCACGTGGTACATCGGATTCAGCGTGATGCGGCCTTCCATTCGCGCGGTCTGGTCGCCCAGGCGGGAGGCCATCCAGGCGTGGGAGCACTCATGCACGCAGAGCGAAAAAATCAGCAGGACGAATTCGAAGACGGCAATGATCAGGTCGGACTGTTGCAAACTCGCTCTCCCCGGGCCGGAAAGCTCAGGTTAGCATGGAGAGTCGATGGGAAACGGCAAGCCCCGGGAACAAAGCGGCGGGCGGCGCTGTCTAATGAATTGGGCCTTCCGGTTTTCAGCGCGAGAAAGGGGAACGGCGTGCGGCGATGGGTTGCGGTTCTCTGCATGGCGGTTGCCGGCCTGGCGGCGGCGCAGGCGCCGGCTCAGAACGATGAGGCGGCCAGGGCGAAAGCCCTCTACACCGCGGGCAAGCGGGTGGACGCCTTGCCGCTGTATGAGGATCTGGCCAAGGCGCATCCCAATGAGTGGCTGTACCAGGAGCGGCTGGCCGACTGCCTGGGAGCCAAGGCTACCCAGCTCAGCGACCCGGCCGAGGTGAAGGCGCTGCGCGCCCGGGTGCGCGAAGCGGCCAGGCGCGCCGTGGAGCTGGGCGATCCGAACTACTTCGTTCAACTCCTTGCGAAGACCGATCCGGACGCGCCCGTCCAGATTGTTCCGGCCAGCCCCGGCGGAGCGCTGTTGCAGGAGGGAGAGAAGGCCTTCACGGCAGGAGATTATCCCACCGCCCTGACCAAGTACGCGGCCGCGGCGGAGGCCGATCCGAAACTGTACTTTGCGCCTTTGTTTGCCGGCGACACGGCCTATGAGCAGAGGGATATGAAGACCGCGGCCAAGTGGTTTGCGCGGGCGATCGAGGTCGATCCGAACCGCGAGACGGCCTACCGCTACTGGGGCGATGCGCTCTTCAAGATCGGAAACGACCGGGTGGCCGCCAAGGAGAAGTTTATCGACGCCATTGTGGCCGAGCCGTACAACAAACTGGCCTGGAATGGATTGCAGCAGTGGGCGCAACGCCAGCAGGCGGTGCTTCTGGCGCCCAAGATCGAGCGGCCGGTGGGGCCGGTGGTGGACCCCAAGAAGCCGAACAACATCACCATCAATATCGATCCCGGCAAGACCGGCGACAAACAGCACCCGGGCGCTTCGGCGTGGTTGATGTATTCGCTGCTGCGCGCCGGCGACCGGGGCGCCGAGTTCAAGAAAAACTTCCCCGGCGAGAAGGCGTACCGGCACACTCTTAAGGAAGAAGACTCGGCTCTCAGCGCAGTGGTAGCCGTGCTCAAGGAGAAGAAGGCAGCGGCGGACAATCTGGACGAGAGCCTGCGCAATCTGGTCGAGCTGAGCGATGCGGGGATGCTGGACTGCTGGATTCTGATCAGTGGGGCCGACCAGGGGATTGCGCAGGACTATGACGCCTATCGCCGCGAGCATCGCCAGCTACTGCACGATTACCTTGAGCGCTTTGTGGTGCATGGCGGGGTGAACTAGGGAATCAAAGGTCAGGTTGCGGGGAAGCTGCCGACGACTTCGCCTTCGGCGACGTGCTGGCCGGCGAGGAGGATGGCGTGACTGGCGATACGGGCGCCGGCGGCGATAACGGTGGGCGCGAGCGTGACCTGGCCGTAGTCTTCCGGGCTGTGGCTGTGGGAGTAGACGCGGGCGAAGGAACCGATGACGGCGCCCTTGCCGATGCTGATGCCGCCGCGGTCGTTCAGGAGGGCGCGCTGGCGGATGGTGACTCCGTCGCCGATGGACAGGTTGTAGCCGTAGGTAAGGTCGACGCCGTGGTGGATCTTGACCCCCGCGCCGATGTGCGCAAAGATGTGCCGGCCCAGCATGCAGCGGAAACGGATGCCCAACCAGTGGTTTAGGCCTACGGGCGAGCGGTCGAACATCTGCCAGAACCAGAGCAGCGGCTTGCGCTGGCTGTAGCGCTCGCGGTCGGCGTCGGCGAAGTGCTCCGCCTCGAGGGTTACGTTTTGCGGGTCCAGCGAGAGGCTGACGACGTTGCCCGGCAGCTCGGAGGTGAGGGTGAGGTTCAGCTTGCCGCCGTGCGGGCGGCCCAAGTAAAGCTGGCAAAGCTGGTCGCGCACAATCTCGGCGCGCAGCTCCGCGGAGTGGTGGCGGGTGAATTCCTCATCGAGAAACTGTATCCAGCGGCGGTAGACTTCCTCCGCCTCGGGCGCGGGATGCGGAACGCTGCTTGCAGTGGATGCCATACGGATAGGACGATACACCACCGGGGCAGGTTGCATCGAGCCGGGGGGCAGGGACCAGGGTTCAGGGGGCATGGGGCGCCCAGCTTCATCATCCAATTTGCGGCAGGAGGCGCCGCTTATCTGCGCCCCTGAATCGCCTTGGGGTTAATGCCCGTCTTCTTGGCGGAGCGACGGGCGGCGATCTCGTGCATCTCCTTGCCCATGCTGGATTGATTGATGGCCAACTGGATGGCCAGCATGATGACGTTGCCGGTGCCCCAGTATAGCGCCAGGCCCGACGCGTAGTGCAACAGCATGAAGCCGAAGAAGACCGGCATCATGAAGGCCATCATCTTGCGCTGGGCGGGGTCCATGCCCGGCGAGGGCGTTATGTACTGGGTGAGGAACATGGTGATGATGATGAGGATGGGCAGGATGTAGGTGGGGTCGGGCGCGGCGAGGTCTTTGAGCCAGAGCCAGTGGGCGTGGCGCAGTTCGACTACATTCTGCAGCACGCGAAAGTAGGCGAAGAGCAGCGGCATCTGGAAGAGCATGGGCAGGCAACTGCCGTACATGTTCACGCCCTCGGCCTTGTAAAGCTCCATCGTCTCGGTGTTCATCTCCGCCCGCCTGGGGTCGGTAGGCTTGAGATTGCCGTAGCGCTGCTTGATGGCCTCCACCTTGGGCTGGATGCGCATCATCTTCAGCGAGGACTTCATCATCATGAAGCGGGTGGGCAGCATGAGTAGGTTGAAGATGACGGTGACGATGATGATGGCCCATCCCCAGTTGTAAATGCCGGGGCCCATTTTGTCGTGGAGGTAGCGCAGGGCCAGGTAGAGCGGCTTGGCGATGATGGTGAGCCAGCCGAACTGGGTGAGCGGCTCCAGCGAGGGTCCGGTAAGCTTGCCGTCGGCGCTGGTGGCGTGGATGCTCTTGAGCACATCGGTTTCTTTAGGGCCGGCAAAGAGGCGCACGCGGGTGAAGCCGCTGGTGTCTCCGATGGCCAGGCCCAACACGTCGGCTGATCTTTTCGCGCTGTTGGGATCGTTTGGGTCAGTGGGCAGAGAGATCGCGTTGTGCAGCGTGACTACGGTGGTGCGCGATGGCGTATCGGGCAGAAAGGCGGCAGCAAAATAAAGATCGCTGACCGCCACGTAGTCGTAGGCCTGATCGAGCGTTGCGCCGCCGCTCACTCCGGGGTAAGAC
>JBEKPA010000305.1:0-4386 GCA_049521195.1 Occallatibacter sp. | reverse complement strand
CGCCGCCTCAATCCGCTTGGTCACCTCGGGCAGCGCCGGAGCGCCGTCGGGTGTGGAGAACTTGATGCCGTTGTACTCCGGCGGATTGTGCGAGGCGGTAAAGTTGATGGCCCCGGAAGTCTTCAGGGTTTGCACGGCGTAGGCGATGGCCGGCGTGGGCGCGGCCTCCGGGATCATGATCGGCGTAACGCCCCCGCCAGCCAGCACACTGGCCGCCTCGGCCACAAACCGCTCGCCCAGAAAGCGCGGATCGCGGCCCACCAGCACCCGGTGCGGCTCCGGCAGCGTCTTCACGTAGGCGGCAATCCCCGCCACCGCCAGCCGGATATTGGCCACAGTAAACTCGTCGGCTACAATCGCCCTCCACCCGGACGTGCCAAAATGGATCGCAGACTCAGGTGCAGCGCTCATCTCTTCTCCAGCGCAGCTAGTTCTCCCAGCCGCAAACTCCATACTGCCCTACTCGGGGCCGTGGGGCAAGCCGAGGTCGGCAGCGGTACCCTGCAGTTCTGGAATCCAGGCCCGTCAAGCCGACGCGGTAGTCGAGATTCGCCCGCCACTCTATCCTTGACAGAAAGTGTCCAATGGAGTACATAGTGAACATGCAGACCGTCGTCGAGACGCCGGGATATCTGAGGTCCGCCGAAGCCATCTTCAGTCAGGCAGAACGCGATCGGATCGTGGGCATGGTGGCTGCACACCCGGAGTGCGGGGAGGTCATGCAGGGAACCGGCGGCTTTCGAAAGGTCCGCGTGGCGCGCAGCGGCATGGGCAAGCGCGGCGGCGCGCGAGTTATTTACATCCTTCGCGGCGAAGCCTTCCCGATCTTCCTGGTTGCTGCGTATGCCAAGAGTGAGAAGGAGAACCTGACCAGGTTGGAACGCAACTTATTGGCCAAGCGCGCCGATGAGATCTTTGCAAAGTACAGGAGGTAAACGATGACAGCTATCTTTGGCGACCTGATGAGCGGATTGGACGAAGTGGATGCCTTCCTGGCCGGGGAGACGGCTGGCTACAAGGTCAACCTACCCGCCGAGGTCGATGTGAAGGGCATCAGAAAGCAGCTGAAGATGACTCAGGCCCGGTTCTCTTCGACCTTCGGCTTCAGTCTCGATGCAGTCAAGCACTGGGAGGGTGGAAGGCGCACGCCGGAGTCCTCGGCCAGAGCCTTCCTGACCGTCATTGCCAAGAATCCCACCGCCGTTATAGCAGCGCTGCACCCGCAACTCCGGCAACTCAGTTCCAAGTGAGGGGTACAGGGATGCCCGAAGCCGCCCCTCCAGCCCGCATCGTTCTGACCACCGCGGCCAACCCTGATGAGGCCGCCCGCCTGGGCCTCACTCTGGTGGAGGAGCGGCTGGCCGCCTGCGCCACGCTGATTCCCGGCGTTCAGTCCATCTACCACTGGCAGGGCCAGGTCGAGTCGGCAACGGAAACCCTGCTGCTGCTCAAGACCGGCCCCGATCAACTGGACGCGCTCGAAGCCAGGCTGCACGAGTTGCACAGCTACGAGACCCCGGAGTTCCTGGTTCTGGGCGTGGACGCCGCCAGCCAGCCCTACCTCGACTGGCTGCAGGCCAGCCTTCGGCAGCCTTGAGGCCGCGCCCTGGTGCAAGACTGGCTTCCTGAAAGACGCTCAGGTCTGTTCTTCCGGCTTTTGCCGCTCAGCCGGCGCTCTTGACCCGCACCACGGTGATCTTGTCAAAGCCCTCTTCAAAGACCGGCGGCTTGAGCTTTTCGGCCATCTTGCGCATCACATCCTCGCTCACCGCGCGGTCGCGCTTGCTGTTGCGCTCCAGACAGACCGCGAGCGGCACGTCGAAGAAGACCGCCTGCACCTCGTAGCCGAAGCTTTTGGCCATCTTGATCCACTGGTGGCGCTCGTGAATGGAGAGGTTAGTCGCGTCCACGTAGTTCCAGGGCATGCGAGCAATGAGCCGGGCGCGCAGGAGCGAGCGCAGGGTGGAGAAGACCAGGCCCTGGTAGCGCTGCTCCTCCACGTCGTCGAAGAGGATATTGCGCAGCAGGTCGCTGGACAGCGGCGTAACCCCGCGGCGCCGGAACCAGGTGGTCTTGCCCGAGCCGGGCAGCCCGATGGCCAGCACGACGTACCCCTTGGGCGCCTGGGGCGAAGGCTCGGCGACCTCGGCGGGAGGCGCGGTGGGGATTTCCGGCTGCGTCTCCAGCTCAAAACGGCCGGAATCCACCGGTTCGCTCCACGCCGGCTTTGCGGGCCGCTCCTGCCTGGGGGGGCGCGGCAGGACCGTGGGCCGGGACGGCGTGGATGGGGGTGGCGCGGCGGACGGAGGTCGCTGAGCCCGCTGCGGGCGGGGCTGCGGCGGCGGCAGCGAGGACGGAGCATCGTCCGGATAAAATGGCGCCAGCGGAGCCGGCTGATTCGATGGGAGTTCCTGGCCGATCTTGCCTGTGGATTCGGAGGTATTGGGGGTGTGTCTGGAGCGTCTTCTCATGCCGCCTTCAAACCTGCGTAGTGATACCCGAATACCATACTCGGCTGGGCGGCTGCAAATGGTGTGCACTCCGTCACAGACCGTCCCGCGCCGGGAACGGCACACTTCCAGTGAGGGAATTTCCGCCCAAAACGGGGCAGCGGATGAGGATTCATTGCGGCCCCCTTCGACTTCAGTGTTACCATCATGGGTTTGGTGGAATTGCCTTCGGACCGCATTTCAGACGCCGAACGCAGCCAATTCGAACAAACCCGAACCAGCTCAAACCACAGCCTCACCGATTGAAAAGGAGAACTCACACATGGCAGTTAAGGTTGGCATCAACGGCTTCGGCCGCATTGGCCGCAACGTCTTGCGTGCCTCGCTCGGCAATCCAGAGATCGATTTTGTCGCCGTCAACGACTTGACCAGCCCGGCTACGCTGGCGCACTTGCTCAAGTACGACTCGATCCTGGGCAACCTGAAGAATGAGATCACCGCCGGAGAGGATTTCATCTCCGTCGACGGCAAGAAGATCAAGGTCTGGGCCGAGCGCGATCCCGCCAAGCTGCCCTGGGCAGACGTGGGCGCGCAGATTGTGATCGAATCTACCGGCCACTTCACCGATGGAGCCAAGGCCAAGGCGCACCTGGGCGCGACCGTCAAGAAGGTCATCATCTCCGCTCCCGCCTCCAACGAAGACATCACCCTGGTGCTGGGCGTCAACCAGAACAAGTACGACCCGGCCAAGCACCACATCATCTCCAACGCCAGTTGCACGACGAACTGCCTGGCGCCGGTGGTCAAGGTGATCCTGGAGACCACCGGACTGGTCAGCGGCATCATGACCACCATCCACAGCTACACCAACGACCAGGTCATTCTCGACTTCCCGCACAAGGACCTGCGCCGCGCCCGCGCCGCCGCCCTTAGCATGATTCCCAGCTCGACTGGCGCCGCCAAGGCCCTCAAGCTGGTCATCCCCGAGACCGCCGGCAAGCTGGACGGTTTTGCCATCCGCGTTCCGACCCCAAACGTCTCCATCGTCGATCTGACCTACATCGCCGAGAAACCCACCACAGTCGAAGCCCTGAACGCCGCCTTCACCGCCGCCTCCAAAGGCGAACTCAAGGGGATTCTGGGCGTTGACTCGAACCTGCTGGTAAGCTCCGACTACAAGGGCAACTCGCTCTCCTCCATCGTCGATCTTCCCTTGACCAAGGTGGTCGGCCAAAGCGTCAAGGTGCTGAGCTGGTACGACAACGAGTGGGGCTACTCCACCCGCGTCGTCGATCTGATCGGCTTCCTGGCCGAAAAGGGCCTGTAAACCGCAGGGGGCAGGGATCAGGGATCAGGGTTCAGTTCTCCCAGTCGCCGATCCCCGGCTGCCGATCTCCGATCTCTGACCCCTGATCTCTGATCTCTGTCTCAAAGGAAGGCCCCATGCCCAAGCTCACAATTCGCGACATCGATCTGACTAACAAGAGGCTGTTTATCCGCGTCGACTTTAACGTGCCGCTCACTGAAGACGGCTCGACCATCACCGACGATACCCGCATTGTGGCCACGCTGCCCACCATCGTCTACGCCCTGCGCCGCAAGGCCAAGGTGATTCTGGCCTCGCACCTGGGCCGGCCTAAAGGCAAGCCGAATCCAAAGTACTCGCTGCGCCCGGTGGCCCTGCGGCTGCGCGAACTGCTGGACAAGGAGTTGGGCGAATCCATCAACGTGGCCTTCTCGCCGGACTGCATCGGCGAAGTGGCCACTGAAATGGCGCACCAGCTTGAATCCGGCCAGGTGCTGCTGCTGGAGAATCTGCGCTACCACCCCGAAGAGGAAGCCAACGATCCGGCCTTCTCGCAGGCTCTCGCTTCGCTGGCCGAGGTCTACGTCAACGACGCCTTCGGCTCCGCCCATCGCGCCCACGCCTCCACCG
>JBEKPA010000304.1:0-4395 GCA_049521195.1 Occallatibacter sp. | reverse complement strand
ATACAGAAGCGTGCGAAGTAAGATTCTCATGAATTCGGTTCTCAGTCCTCAGTTTCTTGGTGGCCGCTTTTCAGTCGTCCCCCGCTTTTGCTTGGCGCAGGGACTTCCTGATTCAATCGGCGCATTGAAGGAATTGGGCTCTAGCCCACGCGTTGGTGCATCAGTCAAGTTCTCCAGGAAAACGAGGGGGGATGAAGTCAGCGAGCAATTCAGCGAATGGATGCGCGCTACCCTGCTGGAGGACAAAAGAGCCGGGCTCGATAACTTTGGGGCTCTTGACGGCAGCGACTGGAGTTTCATTGCCAATGCAAAGCTGTCAGATTGATCGTCCTTTTTTGACTAGTATTGCGAGCGGTGAGGAAAAAATGCCTCAGAATTCTCCAAAAATGCTGTGTTCGAGCTCGAATGGCTGGTGGCAACTGGCCGGGAAACCGCGTCATTCGGCACAAGGATTTCCTGAATCACTCGGCGCTTTGAAGGTAAGGGCTTTGGCCCACACGTAGGCGCAATGAAATCAAGGGCGGCAATAGCCCCTGGGGAAGGGCTTGCCTTGGGAAAAAGATCTGTTTAAACGATTTACTTCATTGTACACGAGGGAGCAGGGCTGTACATAAAATAATTTTCCGCCGCTCTCCGGAGGCTCATGCCGGCGCATTTATTTACACTGCTGTAACACTGTGGAACTCACCATTCAGAAAACTCGAAGCTATTTTCTGTTCAACGCCCGCTTCAGCACTGTCTCCAGCGCCGCCTTCGCCTCGGCGTACTCCCCAGGTGCAATGGTCCCGGAGATCTTCTCGCTCTCCAGCGCGAAGAGTTCTTCTTTCAGCACGTTCAACAGGGCAGCGTTCTTTTGAGACGGCGAGGCGGAGGTCGGATAACTCTCCGCTCCGGCATCGAACGGAACGCCGGGCGCGCCGGCCGGCTTGCGCAGCAGGAAGGCCGCGCCCGCTGCCAGCAACAACGCCAGACCGCCCAGGATCCACCAGGTGTACTTCGAGAGCGGATTGGGCGTGCCGATGGGCGCG
The DNA here is from genome assembly GCA_049521195.1 of Occallatibacter sp. Classification (GTDB taxonomy): domain Bacteria; phylum Acidobacteriota; class Terriglobia; order Terriglobales; family Acidobacteriaceae; genus Telmatobacter. The sequence goes on along the minus strand of JBEKPA010000304.1, from coordinate 3,367 downwards.
CCAATGCCGCCGCCGGGTTGGTTGCCGGTTGCGCCGGCGCCCGAATTCTGAGAGCCGCCGCTCTCTTGCGATCCCATGCCGGGCTGCTGGCTGGCCGCCGCGCCCTGCTGCTCGCGCGGAATCGATCCCTCGCCGGAGATGGTGAACTCGATCGCCTTGCCCGGAGTGGCGTTCCTGGCCACGAAGGTCTGCACGGCGGGGTCTTCTGGCACGGACTTGAAGGCCGTTCCAGCACCGGCGGTGAAGGTCATACTCTTGGGCAGAATCACGGCCAGGTTGTCGGCCGGCAGCGTCACTTGGGAGCTGAACGTGTACTTGCCGCCGCTCAAGGGCAGGTTATAGCTGAGCTGGAAGAGCGTGTCCTTGTCGCCGTCGTCGGGCTGGATGGGAAAGTTGAACGAGTAATGCCCTTTGGGGCCGTCCGGCTCCAGCTTGACGGAGGTGGGTAGGCCGTTGGGCCGCTGCGCGCCCACGCCGTTCACCACCGCGTCGGCGGGCAGGATGACGTCAAAGGAGCGCGCGCTCCACTGAGTGGTTGGCGGCGAACTGGTGTTATGGACAAAGTAGCGCTCGGTCACTCTGAGCTGGCCGTTTTCGCTCTCCACCTCCAACACGTCGGCCTCGATGGAGACGCCCTGAACTTTCGCGTTCACGTCATAGACCGAAAGGTCTCCGGGCGTGTTTCCCTCGGGCGCGGCTATAAAGTATCCCGCCCCCTGGTGGGTTACGCGCACCAAATAAGGGCCGCTTCCTGGCTCAACCAGCGAGTAGCGCCCGCGGGCGTCGGTGGTGGCGTGGGCCACCTCGCCCATGCCGGCCTGCACGTCCACCAGCACCACGCTATCGCCCGCGGCGGGTTTGTTGGTGGTCTTGTCGGTGACTGCGCCGGTGACAGTTGCGGCCTGCGCCAGAGCGGCCGATGAAAGCAGGCTCAAGGCGAGAGTACGAAAAACAATTCCAGTCGATCTCATGGTTTTCATGAAGTCCTATGGGTGCTTCGCGGGTTAGGAAAGGGAGAGCCAAAAGACAACCGCAGGTCCTTCGGCTCGGTCGCCGCGGCGACCTCGCTCAAGATGACAGTGTGGGCGGAGAATCACGCTTGCTGCAAATGCTCAATCTCGGCCAGCAACTGCGCCGCCTCGTTCTCAAGCTGCGCCCGCTGAGCCAGGAAATCCTCTTCAGGATACTTGCCGGCGCGGTGCTCGAAGCTCAGGTCGCGCAGGTTTTCGTAGAGCTGTTCCTTTCGCTCCAGCAGGAAGTCCAGGCGGGTCTTCTGGCGCTGGCTGGCGAAGACGTTCTCCGGCCAGAAGGTATAAATCAACAGCGCCACCGCCAGCAGGCCTCCCGCCGCTACGCCTTGCAAGGTTGTCATTGCTCAAAACCCTCCGTCGCTGCCGGAGTCGGTCTCCCGGCGAATCGTTTCCAGGCGCTCGCGCTCAGCCGGGTCCATGCTTGCCGAGTCAATTCCAGCCACAGCCTGCGTCTTGCCCACCGACCATCTGCGCACCAGCAGAACCGTGCCCAGCAGTGCCGCTCCGAAGACCGCGAAGGGCGCTATCCAGGCCACCAGATCGAAGCCCTGGGTGGTGGGCGCGGCCAGCATCGTTGCCCCGTACTTGGCGGCGAACCAGCCGAGAATCTCCTTGTCGCTCTTGCCGGCGGCGATGGCCGTCTTCAGCTCTTCGCGCTCCCGCCCGCTCTCCGGGCAACCCACGTGGTTGCATTCGCCCAGCAGTTGCGCGCAGCCGCAGGTACACATCAGCCGGTGACCCAGGTCGTTGAAACGCGAGCCGGCATCGGTTGCGCCCAGCGAAAAGCAAACAGCAACCGCCAGCCCAGCAGCCTGCGCCGCCTTGATCCAAAAAGAAAGCCGCGAGGAGGCGCCTTTCATGCGATGCCTCCCTTGAGCGCGGGCTCACTGGGGCGTGTCCGCGCCGGCACGCGCACAGCGGCAGTCGCCGGGCTCAATGCGGGAACCAGCGCCACCAGCGTGCCGAACACGAGCACTACAAGTCCCGCCCATATCCAGCCCACCAGCGGATTGAGAAATGCCTTGATGATCGGCTGGCCGCTATCGGGGTTCGTGCCTTCATAGACCACATACAGATCCCATTCGGGAACCGAGTGAATAGCCACCATGGTCTGCGGCTGTTCGCTGGCCAGATAGACCCGCTTCTCGGGAGCCATCTGGAGAGGAATCAGGTGAAAAAGCCAGCCGTCGCGCTTCAACTCAGTCGCTCTCTTGCCGTCCTTGTACACGTCCAACAGGGCGTACTCGGAGTTGTAGTTGGCATTCGTGTCTTGGGTGGCGCCAACCTGCACCAGCGTATAAGGGCCAATCTCCAGCTTGTCGTGGAGCGCCATCTCGCTCTCCACGTTGCGGTTGAAGGCCGAGCCGGCCAGCCCGATCACGATCACCACCACGCCGATGTGGATGATATAGCCGCCGTAACGGCGTGTATTCCTGCGCGTCAGCAGCCAAGTGGATACGACCAGGTTGCGCCCCGTCTGCCGCGCAATCACCCCCGCCCCGCGCAGAAACTCGCTTAGAATGGCGGTCAGCACTCCCGCGCTCAGCGCAAAGGCCACCAGCGCGTAGAAGTTGCCGGGGTCGAAGGCGCCGTCCTTCCACGGCCGCGCGCCCGCAACCAGGCAGACGATCACCGTAGTCCAAAGCGCGATCGACGGCAGCACGAAGTTGCGGCGAATGGCGCGCAGCGACGTAGCGCGCCAGGGCAGCAGCGGCCCAACGCCGGTAAGGAACAGCAGAAACAACCCGATCGGAATCGCGACCCGGTTGTAAAACGGCGCGCCCACGGTAACCTTGTTGCCAACCACGTATTCGCTCAAGATGGGAAACAGCGTTCCCCACAGAATCACAAAGCAGGCCGTAAGCAGCACCAGATTGTTGAATAGGAAGCTGGACTCGCGGCTCACGAGGGATTCCAGGTGGTGCTCGCTCTGCAAGTGGCTGCGCTGCAAGACATAAGTGAAGATGCACACCGCCAGCACAACCCCCATGAAGACCACAAACCACGTCCCGATGGGCGACTGCGCAAAAGCGTGTACCGAGCTGACCAGGCCGGCTCGGGTCAGCAGCGTGCCCAGCAGCGTGAGCAGGAAGGTGGAGAAGATGAGCCAGACGTTCCAGCTCTTCATCATGCCTTTCTTCTCCTGCATCATCACGGAGTGCAGAAAGGCTGTGCCGGTGAGCCAGGGCATGAAGCTGGCGTTCTCCACCGGATCCCAGCCCCAGTAACCGCCCCAGCCCAGCACAGCGTAAGCCCAGTGCATGCCCAGGAAGATGCCGCAAGTCAGGAACAGCCAGGTCACCATGGTCCAGACGCGCGTGACCTTGATCCATTTC
>JBEKPA010000303.1:0-4397 GCA_049521195.1 Occallatibacter sp. | reverse complement strand
TTATGGTGCTTTCCCTTGTACTCCCAGGCGAAGAAGCCGCGCTTCCACACGTCCGCAAAACCCTTTTCGTCGCCTCCGGTTTTGCTTACATGCTTCTCAAAGGCGTAATCGTGGCCCTTGGGGTCGGCGGCGGCCGGATGCGGCTCGTTGAGGATTTGGCATAGCTCGATGAAATGCGAATGCGAACCCGAGCGTTCGGTCAACTCGCTGTCTTTCCAGCGGCGGATAAACTCAGGCAGGCTCAGCTTCATGGCGTAACCCAAGTTTACAGCGGGCCGCGGTCCCGATGCGCGGGAAAAGCGCGGCTGATGGCTCTCCGCCCGATTCGGTCCATGGCGCTTCCATTTGTCCCAGGCGCTTGCGACCCGTAGAATCACAGCAGGGCCGGCGGTGACGTTGCCCGGAGCGGCGCCAGGTATCGATGAGCGAACAGGAGACAGGGATTTCCATCCAGGCGGAGGCGGCTTCGCCGGCATGGGCTAGAATTGAGCGGGCGCGGCATCCACAGCGGCCCTACCCCATGGACTTTATCGAGCGGGTCTTCACGGATTTCAGCGAGATTCACGGGGATCGCGCTTATGGCGACGACGAGGCCGTGGCCTGCGGGATGGCGCGGCTGGGCGACCAAGAGGTAATGGTGATCGGCAACCGCAAGGGCGGCAGCACCAGGGAGCGGGTGCGGCGCAACTTCGGCATGCCCCATCCCGAGGGTTACCGCAAGGCGCTGCGTTCGATGAGGATCGCGGAGAAGTTTGGCCGGCCGGTGATCAGCTTTATCGACCTGCCGGGCGCTTATCCGGGGCTGGGCGCGGAGGAGCGGGGCCAGGCCGAGGCCATCGCGCGCAACCTGCTGGAGATGTCGCGGCTGCGCGTGCCCACGATTTCAGTCATCACCGGAGAGGGCGGATCGGGCGGAGCGCTAGCGCTGGCCGTCAGCGACCGGGTGCTGATCCTCGAGAATGCGCTTTACTTTGTGATTACCCCGGAGAGCTGCGCGGCCATCATGTGGCGCGATTCGGCGCACAAGCAGTTGGCGGCCGAGGCCATGCGCATCTCCGCGCCGGAGGTGGCCGCGCTGGGCTGCGTGGACGAGATCGTCTCCGAGCCTCCGGAGGGCGCACACGCCGATCGCGAAGCGGGCGCCGGATTGCTGGCCAGCGCGCTGAAGAAGCACCTGGCCGAACTGAAGGCCATGCCGGTGGAGATGCTGGTGGCCGCGCGGCAGGCGAAGTTTCGCAATATCGCGCAGTTTTATACGGAAGGTTAGCTCTGGTGGCGCATCGGCTGGGGAAGTGGATTGGCGGCGCAGGCGGCGGGCTCGGTGCGGGAGCGTCAGCCAGCGGCTTGCTGCGCAGAGGTCAGCTCGTTGGCGGCATTCCCTCAGGGGCTAAGAGCCTATCCGCAATTTGTAGCGCCGGTCTCCAGACCGGCTGTACTGGCGGCTTCCAAGCCGCCAGAGGAGATGAGTGCAGGTCTGGAGACCTGCACGACAGCCGCTCTGGAGAGCGGCGCTACAGGATCAGCAAATTACGGATAGGCCCTAAAGCCCGTATTGATTCTAAGGCACTTACGGTACGACTGAAGTCGTGCCCTTTCAAGGCGGAGAAGTTTTTCGGTCTGAAGAGTATTTCCGCAGCCCGCGCTGCCGGGGGATGCGTATGAGCACACCGGAGACTGGCGGCGGCCGGCTGCGCGCCTACGCACGATTCCTTGCCGCGGTCCTCTACTTCTTTCTTGCCCGGTCGCTCGCCTTTCGCGGCGCGCTCGGCTTGGCCACGGAACCATGGCGCCCTTTGGTGGAGCAGGCCATGCTCGTCTTCCTGCTGCTGCTGGGCTACGCGGGCATGGGATTCTGGCTGGACCGGCAGATGCACCCGGTGAGCGCGCAGGGGTTGCCGTGGCGGCAGGGCTGGCCAGCCGAAGCGGGAGCGGGGCTGGCTGTGGGCTGGTCGCTGGCCGTGGTTTGCGTGCTGCCCATGGTGGTTGGCGGCGGCATCGCCATCGTTCTCGTCCTCCAACCCTCGGCCTGGGGCTGGCTGGCGGCCGACGCGGCCTTCTTTGCGCTGGCTGCGCTGGCGGAGGAGATTGCCTTTCGCGGCTACGGATTTCAGCGCTTTGAGCACGCGGTGGGGCCGGTGGGGGCGGCGCTGGGGTTTGCGGCGTTCTATGCCATTGTGCAGGCTCAAGTGCCGGGATCGAATCGCGCCAGCGTCGGTGTTTCCGTGGCGCTGGGCCTGGTGCTCTCCACGGCTTATCTGCGCACGCGGGCTCTGTGGCTGAGCTGGGGGCTCAACTTTGGCTGGAAGGCCAGCCGCGCCCTGATCTTCGGACTTGCCGTCAGCGGGGTCAACAGCCATTCGCCGGTGGTGCAGGGCGATCCCATGGGACCGTTCTGGCTCACCGGCGGAGGCTACGGGCTGGACGGCAGTTGGGTTACCTTCCTGGTGCTGCTTGCCGCCCTGCCGGTGGTCTTCCGCGTCACCCGGGATCTGGATTTTCGCTACAACGCGCCGGTGATTGTGCCGGCGGGAATCCCGGTGGATCTGAATGCGGCAGCGCAAAGGCAGCATGAGGCCGCGATGGGTCCAGCAGAGCCCGCCGCGCCGGGGCTGGTGCAGATATTGCCAAGGGCTTTGGCCGGGCCAGAGCGGCGCGAAGAACCTCCGCCCAGCCCAACCAGCCAAGCCGAGTAATGCGAGTATCGCTCCCTTATGGCATCTTTTGGCGGGGGCGGCAATAATGGCCCATGTACATTCGTCTTGACCGTGCCCACCGATTTCTCCCCGCGATCCTTGGCGTGGCCGCGTTGGCAGGCGTGGGAGCGCTCGTTGCATGGGAAGCCTTTCCCCGGCTGTTTCCTGCCGGAGCTCATGACGTTCTCGCCGCGTTCCCGCTGGCCACGATCGCTCTTGCCTACCTCGTTTATCAGGTCGCGCACCGGCCTGCGCGCATGGAGGTTGTCAAGGCGATCCTGCTGGCGCTTGCTTTTCTTTTCTGGGCTGCCAATCAACTGTGGCCGGGTCTGCGCCAAGCCACGCTCTTCAACGACATCGCCATCGCTCTTTTCGTCCTGGATGTGTTCCTGGTGATGGCCGGCTGGCCGAGGACATCGCCGGACGAGTCTTTCGCGGAGACCTACGCGGCGTCGCCTCGGGATGCGAAGTTGTAGGCACGATTGCAATGAGTATCGACCAAGTTCGCTCGACGGGCCGCCACCGCAATAGGCTTACTCCGGGTCGACGTTCCGCTTGCCGCTGATCTCCTCGATCAGGATCTCGACCACGGCGCATCCGGCGGCATGCTGCTCTTCCACAAGTTGGTATGGCTTGCCCGCAGCGTACTTCTCGACCAGTGAATTGAGCAGCGCCGCCTTTTCGGCGCTATCGGAGATAATCCGCGCGGCGCCAAACGCCAGCACAGAAGCATAGCGCGTGGCGCAGGCGCAGGGACGATCGTCGGAGATCGCCATCTTCCCGGTCTCACTCACCTCAAAGCAGACCCGGCCGTTCTGGGCCAGATTGTCGAGCTTCCGCCCACTCAGTTTGCTATGGAAATAGAGTTTCCCATCGCGATACAGGTAATTGAGGGGAGTGATGTACGGTTGCCCGGCCCTGTCGCAAGTAGCCAGACGGCCCTCCGTCCCTTCGGCGAGAAAGCGATGGGCTTCTTCTTCGCTCATCCAGCGAATGGGCATTGCGATCCGTCCCCCGAATTTCCAGTATAGGCGGCGGGCAAACGCGCGGATTTGCTTTTTCTGCCGGAACCGGGCTATCTTTTGCCTGAATGCTGTTCGCAAGCATGGGAGGCTCCCATGAACGGACAATTCCCGCCCCAGGGCACGCGGCCGGCCCCAACCCCGCCCGCAGCCGCAAGCGCCAGTTGCAGGAACCGTCTCAGGCGCGCGGCGTGCGGTTGCGCGGTGGCGGCGCTGCTGGCTGCCGGGGCGGCCTCGGCCCAGATCACCATCAATTCGAAGACCGGCGCCGTGACCAACGGCGCCACCGGCCAGACTATCAACACCGTGGACCGGCGCTATCAGCAGATCGTGCCCACCCACGTACCGCTGACGAAGTCAGAACTGGACGCCAAGACGCGCCTGGAGTTGATCCGGCTGCTCGATGCGGAGCAGGGATTTGCCATGCGCCCGCTTCCGCGCGGGCACAAAGGGCTGACGCTCCAGGCTAACGGCAAGTTGGAGCCGTTTGGAGAAGCTTATCTGGATATGGCCACCGCCGAAGGGTTGGCTGCCAAGCCCGGCGACCGGGTGGTGCTGACCGACGTCAAGATCGAGCACTCGCATATCGTCTTCGAGCTGAACGGCGGGCCGGACCTGAAGCACCGCATCTTGCGCCACGTCGAGATCGGCGTGGGGCCGGAGATGAATCCCGCCGTGCAAG
>JBEKPA010000302.1:0-6527 GCA_049521195.1 Occallatibacter sp. | reverse complement strand
TTTCTGCGCTTCTCGCCTGAGGGGGCCCTTGGCGGGCGGCCGGACCAGCCCAAGCGCTCGTCCAAAAAGTCAAAACAACCCACGGTTGTGGAGCTGGCCGGGTCGTCGCCGGAGCTGCTGGTCCGCGTCCACCAGGGCAAAGTGGAGTACCGGCCCATTGCCGGAACCCGCCCGCGCGGCGCGACGGAGAAGGAAGACCAGGCGCTCGCCGAAGAGATGCTCCACGACGAGAAGGAGCGCGCCGAGCACGTGATGCTGGTGGACCTGGGGCGCAACGATGTGGGCCGGGTCAGCCAGTTCGGCAGCGTGAAGGTAGACCGGCTGATGTTCGTAGAGCGCTACTCGCACGTGATGCACATTGTTAGCTCGATCGAGGGCCGGCTCAGGCCGGAGCTGACCGCCATCGATGCCCTGCGCGCCTGCTTCCCCGCCGGCACGCTCAGCGGCGCACCCAAGGTGCGGGCCATGGAGATCATCGAGGAGCTGGAGCCGGCGCGGCGCGGAACCTATGGCGGCGCGGTGCTCTACGCGGATTATTCCGGCAACCTGGACTCCTGCATCGCCATCCGCTCCATGCTGGCCATCGGCGGCAAAGGCTACGTGCAGGCCGGCGCCGGCATTGTGGCCGACTCCGTCCCCGAATTGGAGCACCAGGAGTCGCTCAACAAGGCGCAGGCGGTGATCCGGGCCATCGAGCGGGCGCGGGAGCTGTGAAGAGCAGGGGTCAGGGAACAGGGGTCAGGGGTCAGCCGAGCCGTCGAGTTGGAGTGTGACGCAATCCTTATTCCGCGCCGAAGATGCGGCGGAAGAAGCGGCCAATGCCCCCTAAGAAGCCGGACTTCTTCTTGGGCGCGGGCTTAGCTGCAGGTGGATTTGCGGCCGCGCTGGCAGCCGGAGTTGCTTCCGCGGCGGGCGTGGGTGCGTGGTCGGCGCTCTTGTAGACCAGCGGCTCGACCAACTGCGTTGGGGTGGAGCTTTGGTTTGCTGCGCTGGGCGCGGGCTTTGGCAGCGGCGCGAGGCCCTCGCTCTGGGCCAGTGGAAACTCGTTACCTTGAACCATTGCTGCGGGCGGAGGGCAGCCACAGGGCTCTTTCTCCTGGTCCACCACCTCGTGCAGGCTGCCGTGCTGGAACATCACGCGCTGGCCGGGCTGCACGCGGTACGCGCCGCCGTCGAAGACTCCGGTGACCAGAACATAGGGTGCATCGATGCCAGCATTGTCCACGCAGGTATCGCCCTGCTGGCCCAGGCGCACCTTGACCTCCGCCGCGCCGGGGCCGGCAATGAGAATGCGGAAGTCCGGGGTGAGCAGAATGTCGGAGTTGCGGCCGGCGGCGAAGCTGGCCTCGACTGCGCCGTGATCCATGGCCATCAGCAGGCCGGGAACCTCACCGGCGGGAACGCTCGCGTCGGCGGCCAGCTTGACGGTCGTGGAGGCGCAGACGCGCAGCACGCCGCGACGGGGCAGAACGACTTCGGTCGTCTCCGCGCCCGATGTGACGGCGCCGCTGGCGACGATGATCGCCTTGCCCTGAGAGACTTCGAGCGCGCCGGTCACGGTGGCCGCCCGGTCGGGGTTCTTGCTGTCCAAAGGGACGATGGCGATGGGGCCGGCATCTGGCGAGGGGGGCTGAGGCGCGGCCGGGGCCTGTGCGCACAGCAAAGGCGCGGCCGACAGAACTGCCGCGATCAAGAAGATTTCAGCGCAATCCAATCGCCGCATCGCCGTCACATTCCCAGGAAATTGCGGATCATCTGGTGGCCGCCTTCGGTCAAGACGCTCTCGGGATGGAACTGCACGCCCTCAATGGGCAGGCTGCGATGGCGCAGGCCCATGATCACCGAGCCGTCTCCGTTGGTGCCCGCCGTTCGCGCGGTCACCATCAGCTCGGCGGGCAGCGAATCCTCTTCGACAATCAGCGAATGGTACCGGGTGCAGGTGAGCGGCGTCGCCAGTCCGGCGAAGACGCCCTTGCCGTCGTGCTCCACCGGGCTGGTCTTGCCGTGCATCAGCTGCCGCGCGCGCACCACCCGGCCGCCAAAGGCCTCGCCGATGCCCTGGTGCCCAAGGCAGACGCCCAGGATCGGCGCCTTCCCGGCCATGTGAGGATGCCCGCCTCGCCCGGGGTGCAGGGGCCGGGCGAGAGCACGATGCGCTCGGGCTTGAGCGCCTCGACCTGCTCCACCGTCAGCTCGTCGTTGCGATAGACCTCGACCTCTGCGCCCAGCTCTCCCAGGTATTGGACGAGGTTGTAGGTGAACGAATCGTAGTTGTCGAGGACAAAGACCATGGTGTACTCCAGTGTAGCGCGCGGCGGCCCGGAGCGCGTCTGACTGGGGAATCGTCTTCCGGCAGCCACCGTAGAATGGAGAGGAATGCTCTCCCTGCAAAATGCCGGCAAGCGCTTCGGCCCGCGGGTGCTCTTCCTGGACGCCAACTGGCTCATCCGGGCGCGGGAGAAGACTGCGCTTGTGGGAGCCAACGGCGCCGGCAAATCGACGATCATGAAGGTGCTGGCGGGCCTGGAAACCCTCGACTACGGCTCCATGCAGCAGACGCGCGGCATGAGCATCGGCTACCTGCCGCAGGAGGGACTGCGGCTGGCCGGGCGCAGCGTCTTCGAGGAGTGCCTCACCGTCTTCGACGAACTGCGCGAGATGGAGCGCGAGATCGAGCACCTGGCCGGCCAACTGGCCATCCTCGATCACGCCGGCTCCGAGTACGAGTCCGCTGCGGAGCGCTTCTCCATGCTCCAGGAGCGATTTCACGCGCTCGACGGCTACGCGCTCGATGCGCAGGTCGGCGGCGTACTCACCGGCCTGGGCTTCGGCAAGGAGGATTGGGCGCGGCAGACCGATGAGTTCAGCGGCGGCTGGCAGATGCGCATCGCGCTGGCCAAGCTGCTGCTGGCCAAGCCCAACCTGCTGCTGCTCGACGAGCCTACAAATCACCTGGACCTTGAAACCCGCAACTGGCTCGAAGACTATCTCCATACTTATCCCTTCGGATACATTCTTATCTCGCATGACCGCTATTTTCTCGATATCACCATCGATCGCACCGTAGAGATATGGAACAAGCGCCTAAATATCTATCAGGGTAACTACACCAAGTATCTCAGCCAGAAGGACGAGCGGCGCGCGCAGTTGCAGGCGGCCTACCGCAACCAGCGCGAGCAGATCGAGCACCTGGAGGCATTCATCAGCCGCTTCCGCTATCAGGCCACCAAAGCGAAACAGGTGCAAAGCCGCATCAAAGAGTTAGAAAAGATCGAGCGCATCGAGATACCCGAGGAAGAGCCGGTCATTCACTTCAAGTTTCCCCAGCCGGCGCCCTCGGGCCGGATGGTGGCCCAGGCCGAGGAACTTGCGAAGAGTTATGGCTCGAAGCAGGTATTCAGCCGGGCCGGCTTCACCATCGAGCGCGGCGACCGCGTGGCGCTGGTGGGCGTGAACGGCGCGGGCAAGTCCACGCTCATCAAGCTGCTCACCGGCGACGAAGCGCCGACGTCCGGCTCGGTGCGCCTGGGCCACAACGTGGTCTGCGAGTACTTTGCGCAGGACCAGTACAAGGCTCTCAACGGCGACGCGCGCATGCTGGACGACATCAGCCGCGCCGCGGTCAGGGTTCCCGAGCTGGCGCTGCGCTCGCTGCTGGGCTGCTTTCTCTTCAGCGGAGACGACGTTTTCAAGCCGCTTGGGGTGCTCAGTGGCGGCGAGCGGAACCGCTACGCGCTGGCCCGGATTCTGGTTTCACCGTCGAATTTCCTGCTGCTCGACGAGCCCACCAACCACCTCGACATGCGCGCCAAGGACGTGCTGCTGGAGGCGCTGGCGGCCTTCAGCGGCACGGTGATCTTTGTCTCCCACGATCGCTACTTCATCGACCGGCTGGCCACGCGCGTGCTCGAAGTGGAGTGCGGGACGGTGACCAGCCACGAGGGCAACTACGAAGACTATCTGCGCCGCAAGGAGGCGCTGGCGACCGGCCCCGGCAGTAGCGTAGGCCTGGCCGACGCAGGTTCGGGAAGCGCTTCTCGCCTTGCCGCGACCTCAGCTTTGCCAAGGATAGGTTCAGCCCTGTATCAGGGCACGACTTCAGTCGTGCCGAATGATGGCCAGAAAGAAGATGGGGCTTTAGCCCCTGGCGGCCAGCAGACAACCAACAACCGCCCGCGCCGCCTGAATCCCATCCGGCAGAAACAGATGGAAGAGCGCTGCGCGTTTCTGGAAGAAGAGACGCCGCGCATCGAGGCCGCCATCGCCCACACCGAGGAGCAGTTGGGCGTCTACGTTTCCGCCGTTGAGACGCAGCGGCTCAGCGAACTTGCCGAGGATCTTCGCAGCCAGCTGACCGCCCTCACCGCCGAGTGGGAAGAGCTGATGCTGCAGCTTGAAGGCGCTTGATTCAGCCGTGGGCGGGGTGGAATGAGATCTCATCCTTCCATTGCGCGCGCCGGGAGGGAAATGATCTGCATCCCCTGCCACATGCGGGCGACCTGCGGCAACCTGCAGTGGGGGGACTTGCCGTCCAGGCGGGCGACCTTCGGCTCGGTGAACGAACGCTGGCGGTTTCCCACCCTTCGCCAGAAAAGAGGCGAAGGATGGGGCACCCGGTGGCTCGACTGTGGGACCTGCTCGGGAGTATTCTCTTTGCATCCCCGGAATCACATGAAACAAGAGGGAGGATCCGAGTGAACACAGATGTTCCGTATCTTGCATCAATCAAGAATCTGACCCCGATCTTGGAAGCGATTCAAAAAGCATCTTTACCCGACGCGTTCAATATGGATTTCCTGAAGGACATGGGTTTCACGAGTTCTAATGATCGACCGGTCATCAAGTTGTTTAAGTTTCTCGGGTTTCTCGACTCGTCCAGTCGACCTCAGACTCCATACAGGGAGTTCATGGATAGTACGAAAGCAAAGACTGTGCTTGCGGTGCGGGTTCGTGCCGCATACGACGATCTTTTTAAGGCTGACAAGACAGCAAACTCGAAAACCGCTCAAAGCCTCAAAGGGTGGTTTAAGACAAAGACAGGAGTAGGAGACGCCGTAGCGGTAAAGATGGCCACTACATTCAGGGCGCTGGCACAGTACGCAGACTTCTCTGCACAAGCGACAGAAGAGCTTCCGGGGAGAATGACTCCCGAACCGGAGCAAGAGCCGGAGCAAGAGCCACCTAAAGACACTATGACTAAGCATCACGCAAGAGCAAGGACGGTTGAGACCAACTTTGGTCTCGTCTACCGGATCGAAATACATCTGCCGGACACCCAAAACCTCGACACCTATAGAGCAATTTTTCGCGCTATCCGAGAGGAGTTAGGAGAGTGAGCAAACGGGTGAATGAGTTCGTCTTTAGCGGCATTCTGGCGAGCCATGCAAAGCGTGAACTGGAAGTTTCAGGAGTTCTCCGTACCCCGTCGATGGCAGCCGCAGACACGCGAGACCATGATCTATTTGCTGCTGTGTCTAGCAATGTCCGTGGGGCTTCCATTTACATGCAGCGTTGTTATCGCCTCCTGTTTGTGTTCGAGAATTTGATACGCGAGTTTGTTGCAGCTAGGTTTCACGACATTGACGGAGACGCGTGGTTCGACAAGCGGGCCAACGCAGCAATGAAGAAAAAACTTGAGGATCGAAAAGCCACAGAGGAAAAAAACCAGTGGCACACGGGCAGGAATCCCGAGCCTATTTATTATCTCGATTTCGGGGATCTATCGCTGCTGATTACGAATCACTGGACCGAGTTCAAAGACCTGCTCCCGACTCAGACATGGGCACAGAGCAGGATTCAGGACGCTGAGCGGTCCCGGAATGTCATCGCGCATACGAACACTCTCGCAACAGAAGAGGCTGACCGGCTTGAGATGTATCTGCGGGATTGGATCAAGCAAGTTGGATAACCAATGGTTCGCCAATTACGCGGCCAAGATGTTCTAGACCGTCTGTCGAGTGATTTCGAACTCCCGCACCGGAGCGGACTTGTTCTCTCTTGTCTCGTGCCCCGTCCTCGCGCTTTCTTCTAGCGCAAGGATGGGAAGCAACAAAGCCCATGCGAGCGAATAGCGAGCGGCTGCCCCACCGCAGGTGGTCACCAGCCGCGGGTTTGGAGCTGGTCCTTCTCTTCGATGGCGGCGGCGGCCAGGCCCTTCATGGTTCCGGTGACCTGCTCGGCTACTTCGGCGAGAATTTTGGGGTCGTTGTAGTGGGTGGTGGCTACTACGATGGCTTTGGCGCGGGAGACGGCTTCGGCGCGCTCTTTGGGATCGTTTTCTACATCGAGAGGGGTGGCGCGCTCCTTCATGAAGATTCCCGAGCCGACGAAGATGGCCTCTGCGCCGAGCTGCATCATGAGAGCGGCGTCGGCGGGGGTGGCGATGCCGCCGGCGGAGAAGTTCGGCACAGGCAGCTTGCCGGCCTGGGCGACCATGCGGATCAGTTCGTAGGGGGCCTGGTGCTCCTTGGCGGCGGCGTAGAGTTCCTGCTCTGAAAGCACGGTGAGGGCGCGCATCTCGCGGATAA
>JBEKPA010000301.1:0-7027 GCA_049521195.1 Occallatibacter sp. | reverse complement strand
TGATGGCCCCAAAGCCGGATGAGTCCACCTGCATATTGGGCGGCTCGTAGTTGCGATGGTTGAAGACGTTGGCTGCTTCGACGCCTAACTGGAACTTGGACTTTTCGTAAAGCGAGATATTCTTCATCAGCGAGAGAGAGAAGTTATCGGCGCCTGGGCCGACCACGCCGCCCACGGGAGCATTGCCGAAGCGGCCGATGCCGATACCGCTGGCGGTTTGCAGATTCAGATAAGGAAAGGCAGCCGGGTTGAACCACTGCGTGGTGGTACGCTGGGCTGCATAGAGCGGAACGGTGGTCAGCTGATCGGGGCGGGTTTGGCCGACGGTGGTAAGGATATTGGTGTTGGCCGGATCGACCGTCTGCTCGTAGGGCGTGAGGAACGGCCCGCTTTGCAGGATTGTGACCCCGGCCAGTTGCCAGCCGCCGGCCAGAGAGTTCGTCAGTGCGCCGGTGGGGAGCCACCGCTGGCCGTGGCCGAAGGGCAGGTCGTAGAGGTAAGTGACCAGGAAGCGGTGCCTGCGGTCGTAGATCACGTTGCCGTAATCCATGCGCGGATGAAAGCGGTCGGTGAGAAAGCTGCCGCCGGCCACGGCAAAGGCGCTGGGCGTGGCTCCGCCGGCGTTGGAAAGATCGCGCGTGAAGGTGTAACTGGCGTCGAAGGTGATCGACTTGCCGCTGTGTCGCGAGACCTCGGCCGTACCGCTTGAGTAGTTGCTTTCAGCGGTGTTCATGACACTCTGAATCACGGCCCAGCTTGGATAGGGGCGGCTGCCGGCGACCTGGGCATAGCCGAGGGAGTTGGCCGGCACCTGGTTGAGGTCCTCCATGGCCTCCAGGTTCTGGCCGTGGCTGCCGGTATAAGAGAGGCGCACGCCGATGCTGCGGCCTATATCCTGCTCCACGGTCAGGTTCCACTGCTGAACCGAGGGGTCGATGTAATGGATGGGGAAGGCATAGTCGAAGTTGGCGGTTCCTGTGGAACTGCCGGCAAGAGTATTGAAGGGATTGGCAAAGGAAAGCAGCGGCGTAACTCCATCGCTTTCGTAGTCCTGATTGTAAGTGGCCAGATAGCTGGCATCGACAGCCCAGCCGGAGACCAGCGAGAAGCCCAGCGGCGTTTCAATGAAGCGTCCCCAGCCGCCGCGCAGGACGGTCTTGTCGTTACCCAGAGGCCTCCACGCAAAGCCCAGCCGCGGACCCCAATCCGTCTTGTCCGTATAGCGCAGTGAGTCGGGAATGCCGGCCTGCGCGGCGGTCAGGATGGGCGTGGGCGCAATGGCTTCTGCAAATTGCATGGACTCGAAGGACTCGGCCTGCGCGTTGGGCACCACCACCGCGCCGCTGACCGCCTGACCGTCGATAGTGGCGTTGTAATCGGGCTGAAAGACGGCGGTGTTGTAGTGAGTCTCCCGGATGGGCGGATGCAGCTCGTAGCGCAGGCCCAGGTTCAGGGTAAGGCGGGGAGTTATCTTCCAGTCATCCTGCGCAAAGGCGGCGTAGGCGTAGCCCAGCCCGTCCATGGCGGGCTTGTTGGTGGAGCTGACTTCGGTGTAGTCCGGCAGACCCAGTAGGAATGCGGTGTAAGGGTCGCCGATGGCCTGGCCCACGTCTGAGGAACCGTTGAAGACGTACCATCCGGAGCGATAGTTGCCGTAGACGTTGTCGTCGTGGTCGCTCAGGCGCTTGAAGTCCCCGCCGAATTTGAAGGAGTGACCGCCGCGCGTCCAGGTCACGTTGTCCAGCGCCTGCACAATCTGGCCGCGCTGCATGCCGGGGTTGCCCGCGCCGGTGGACATGAATCCGTTGCCGATGAGTACCTGCGGGGCCTCGGACCAATCCAAGTCCGGCTGAGGCACGGTCAGTCCGGTCTGGGTCAGCAGCGAGTTGGTCGAATAACTCTGCGTCTCCGAGGTGTGCTGCGCGTTGAAGCCGCCGCGGAACTCGTTCAGCAGCCGGGGCGAGAAGACGTAGTTGTGGGCGAAGGTCAGGCCCTCGTCGATCTCGGGTGTGTTGTATGCGCCCTGCAGCGGGCTGCCGGCCTCGGCGCAATAGGAGTACGTGCAGACGGCGGAGGGAGCGGTGAGGACCTGGCGGTTCTTGTAGGAGAAGCGCGCAAAGATTGCTTGCTTGTCGGAGAAGCGCTGGTCCAGACGCACATCGCCCTGGTTGGAAGAGATGGGCGATGGAAAGTTGATCTGATAGTTGTTGGCGAAGGCGCCGGCTGCGCCTTGGTTTGGCTTGGGCATCAGGTAGTTGAACAGGTTGGCGGAGATCGGGTTAACCGGTACGGGAGTGTTATCGAAAGCGGTGTTCGTGAGAATGGAGGTGAGCGTGCTTCCGTCGGGATTATAGACCGTGTATCCATTGGGGCACTGCGTGGCCGGATCGGGTTCACAATAGGTCTGGTCCAGGTAATACCCGATATTGCCGTTGCGCATATCCATGGAAGGCACGCTGAGCACCATCGGCGTCTGGCGCGGCAGGCGCAGCCCCTCGTAGCTCACAAAAAAGAACGTCCGGTCCGGGCTTTTCAGCAGGCCTGGAACCTTCAGCGGGCCGCCCAGCGTTCCGCCGAAGTCGTTCATGACGATCTTCGGCTTGGAGAGCGCGAAGCTATTGTTCGCATTCAGGACGGTGTTCTCATGGTTCTCGAAGACGCCGCCGTGAAAGCGGTTTGTTCCGGCCTTGGAGACGGTGGTGATGTCGGCCACGCCGCCGAACTCGGCGTTGTTGTTGGACTCGCTGACGCGAATCTCCTCGATGGAGTTGAAGGAGGGAAACATCTCGTTGACCGGGCCGGAGTACTCGACGCCCACGCTGGAGATGCCGTCGATGGTGACGCTGAGCAGGGCCGCGGTGGTGCCCATCACGGCCAGGTTGCCGCCATCGTCGGTCTCCACGCCGGCTTCGGTGGTAAGCGTGGAGATGGGGCTGGTGGAACCGCTCGACCGCGAGTAGATGGCCACCGGAAGCTCGACCAGTTCGTCGCCGATCTTGGTCTCGGCCAGGTTGGAAACATCGGTGGAGATCACGGGCGCGGGATCGTCGACGACGGTTACGGTCTGGGTCGCCGCGCCCGGCTTCAGGGTCGCATCCAGGCGCCGGGTCTCGCGCGCCGTAAGCATGATCTCCGGCAGCGATTCCCTCTCAAAGTTCGGCGCCGCAATGGTGAGCGCATAGTTGCCCACGTCGATGTTCTTGAAGGCGTAGCTTCCACTCTCGTCGGTGGCCATGGCACGCATGGCCGCGGTGCCCGTATTGACCAGGGTTACCTGCGCGCCCTGCACCAGCGCCCCGCTCGAATCGCGCACCGTGCCCAGAATGACGCCGAAGGTAGACTGTGCCGGCAGGCTGCCGGCCGCCAGCGCAATCGGACAAAAGGCCAAGACAAGCCGGGCGACGAACGCGCGGCGGAAACGAACAGGGGGAAAAAGACCGCACATGATCATGCCTTTCAAGAACGATGACAGAGGTAACGCTGTTTCTTCGCTTTTGGTTTGTTTTTCTATACAAATGTAGCGCTTGCGGCTGTGCATATGGCGGCATTTTTTACAAAAATTTCGCCTGGTGTTTGCGCCCGGTTCAAAGGCCGGAATCCAGGGGCTCCGTTCGACTCGCGCCGGCCGTTGAATTGCCCGGATCGCACATTCTCTTCGCGCCCGTTCCCGCGGCCCAACCGGCCGATTTGCACTGCCCCGCCCTGGAGTGTTTCAATCGAATTATTGAAACAGGGGTGCTCCACTTGAAGTGGGGCTGAGAGATACCCTCGAACCCGATCCGGACAATACCGGCGTGGGAAGCTTTCGAAGCCGAACGGCCTTCTTCCTCGAATCGCAGCGTGAGTGCTCTTGTTTCATTGAATTTGGGAACAAGGGGAAACCATGCTCAAAGCCGCTGCCGGCAAGACGATCCGCAGAATCCCACCATCTTCCGCAAGCGCCGGACTCGCGGCGCTCCGAGCTTCTCTCGTCAAGGCGTTGATGCTCCTCTGCTGCCTGGGCGCTGCGCTTGGCGCATCTTCTCAGAACGCCGCGCCGCCCGCCGCAACGCAGACGCCCGAAGCGCCCAAGCCCGCGCAACAGATACAGCGCGTCACCACCACGGTCGTGGTCCACGGCGAGGTGAAGGACGATTATCTTCCCGAGGCCGTCACGGTGGGCACTCTGGACGGCGCAACGCTCGCGGAGACGCCGCTATCGGCCACGGTCGTAACTCGCGATTTGCTTTCCGACCAGGTCTCGCGCCTGCTATCGGACGTATTACGGCGACTACGAGATTCGCGGCTTCCCCATCGACCTGGCCACGGGACTCCAGGTCAACGGCATGACCATCGCCGGCGAGCAGGACGTGCCGCTTGAAAACAAGGAGCGCGTCGAGTTCCTCAAGGGCGTTGCCGGAGTGGAGAGCGGCGTGGCCTCGGGCGGCGGGCTGATCAATTACGTCACCAAGCGGCCGGCGGTCGTGAAGGCCGTCGATCTGGCCACCGATCATCGCGGAAGCAGCTATGGCGCGGTCGATCTGGGGCATCTTTTCGGCAGCCGGAAGCAGGTGGGCGCGCGCGTGAATCTGGCCGGAGAAGATATCCAGAGTTATGTCAACGACGCCAACGGCTGGCGCGCGACGGGCGCGGGCGCGGCCGATTGGAAGATAAGTCCGAAAGCAATTCTGAAGGGCGACTTCGAATATCAGCACAAGGTGGAGCGCTCGGTTTGCGGCTATCAGCTTCTCGGCGGCACGGTCGTTCCCAACCTGCAGAAGACGGCCTTGGACGACGAGCAAGTTTACCCATCGACGATGCTGGGCGAGCAGCCGTGGGCCAAGCCGAATACCTTCGATACATCTAACTCCGGCGCGCGGCTGGACTACGATCTGCCGGGAGGATGGAAGGCTTTTGCCGCGGCGAGTTACAGCCATTCGCTGATCGACGACAACGTGATCTATGCATACGGCTGCTACAACGAAACGGAGTGCAATACAGGTTCGGCTCCCTATCCTTGGTTCTTTGCTCCCGATGGGACGTATGACATCTATGATTACCGCGACCCCGGCGAACTGCGCATCGACGCCCAGGCCGAGGCGCTGGTAACTGGCCATGTGAAAACCGGGGCGATTACGCACGATCTGACCGGCGGAGGCGAGTTATTTCTCCGTAGCGTTCAGCAGCCCGGCGCGCCGCCGATGAATGCGTCTGACAACATACAGCCAGGCGCGGTGTACACATACGTAGGCTCAGAGAATATTTACCAGCCTATCGCGCCGTTTCCCATGGAGATTGACCCGATTACGGGTACGCCAGACCAGGCAGGCCCGCGTACGCTATGGGAAGACAACCACCAATCGGCCGCCATATTGCAGGATCGCATTCACCTGCCTGGGCGCATTCAACTGCTTGCCGGTGGAAGGCTCGATTCGCTGCGCGACAACAACTACTCTCTGGCTGCCACTACCATCGTTACGCCCGCCAGCCCCGCTCCGCCTCCTACTATCACGGACAAGCTCATCTGGCTGCCGCAGTATGCCATTACGTTTACCCCAGCAAGGAGCCTTATGCTCTATAGCAATTACGGAGTGCTGCTTTCGCTCGGTCCGCAGGCGCCCTCGTGGTTCGGGATGGCTAACGCAAACGATTTTCTCGCTCCGTTCATGACTCGGCAGGCTGAGATAGGCGCCAAGTATGAGCCCGGCAGACGCATTCTGCTGACCACAACGTTCTTTCGTATGCGCACGCCGTTTTTCTACCCGGACGATATGGGGCCGGGCGCCAACTGCTACCCAGGTCAGACTACGACAGAAAGCACGCCTCTTTGTTTCCTTTCCGAAGGGCACGAAACCCACGACGGGATCGAACTCAATGCGGAGGGCAAGGCGACGAACTGGCTGAGACTTACCGCGTCCGCCGCGGCTATTCGGGCACTCTCAGATCAGACCGGCACGCCGTCCTTCGACAATAAGCAGGTACTCAACGTGCCCCATCTGCGCACCTCGATGTTTGCCGATCTGCTGCTGCCCCACGCGGGCGGGCTGCACCTGATGCCCGGCTGGAGCTACACCGGGCGCAAAGAGGCCACGCGCGACGACCTAGTGAGCGTGCCCGGCTACAACCTCTTCAATCTGGGCGCGCGCTACACGCCCGGCGGCGAACAGGGCAAAGTAACTCTGCGGCTCTACGCGGATAACATCGCGGACAAGCGCTACTGGAAAGATACCGGCGCGCAGTACGGCGACACATTCATTCACCTGGGCGCGCCCACGACGGTGCGGCTCTCGGCGCACTACACTTTCTAAGTCCGCTGCTTCGGTTGAAGGATGACTCCGCGATGAGCGCAACAGTCAAGGCGCACGGCATGGACGGCACGCTGGTCGAAGCCGACTGGCCGCCGCTAAACCTTGCCGAGGCGCGCGCGCTGTTGAGCGAGTTCCCCGCCTGCGGCGAAGCGACAGCGATTCTTTCCTTCAGCCCGCGGCCGTTTTCTGCGGCCAGCGTGGTGGCAACGCGGAGCGGGCGGGTCTTCGTCAAGCGCCACCACCGGACGGTGCGCGATGCGGAGGGATTGCTGGAGGAGCATCGCTTCCTCAAGCATCTGTTCAGCGCCGGAGCGCCCGTGCCGCGCGTCTTTGCCAGCGCATCCGGCCAGACGGCGATCGAGATGGGCGAGTGGACCTATGAGGTGCACGAGGCGCCCGAGGGCGTGGACTTGTATGGCAACGCGCTCTCCTGGACGCCGTTCCAGACTTCCGCGCACGCGCGCTCCGCGGGCCAGGCGCTGGCGCGGCTGCATTGCGCATCGGAGGGATTCGAAGCGCCGCGCCGCAAGCCTCGCCCACTCATTGCCGGCTTTACGATCTTTGCCGCGCGCTACCCTCGCGCCGAGTTGGAATGCTATCTGGCCGCGCGTCCGGCATTGGCTCAAGATCCCGCTTTGCGCGAAGACTGCAACCAGGCGCTCGAAGTTCTTGCGCCCTTTCACGGCCAGCTTCTGCCGCTGCTGCCCGCGCTCAGCCCGCTGTGGACGCACAACGATCTG
>JBEKPA010000300.1:0-4472 GCA_049521195.1 Occallatibacter sp. | reverse complement strand
GAGCGGCAAAGGCCGGCTGAAGCCAGGACAGCCACCAATCCCACCTGGCCCTGAAACCGCGGGAACGGGACGAGACGGGGGCCGGCGAGGCGCTGGTCAGCTCGGGCAACTGGGCCTTGGCCTCCCGCACAAATGCGGCTCCGGCGCGAAGATCGAGGGCGCACTCGGGGCAATCGAAGAGGTGCTCCTCGAAGACCTCGCGCGCATCAGGCGTCAGCTCATCCAGGAGGTATCGCTCCGCGATCATCTGTTCTACTGCTTCGTTGTGATCCATCGCCTTAACCTCCAGCGCGGTCCAACCTGGATAGTGGCCGCCAGCGCCCAATCGTTTCAAGCCTCACAGGCATTCGCGCCCAAAGCCATCGGATTCCCGATGCGCTTCACGTATTCGGTCTTGAATTCCTGCTTGGCCCGGTGGAGCAGCACCCGCAGATAGTCGCGGTCCACGCCAAGTTCCCGGCAGACTTCCCCGCGATCGCGTTCGTCGAGAAAAACGGCCTTCAGCAGCAACCGGTCGCGCGGGGGCAGGTCGAGCAGAATCTCCCGGACTTTGTCCCTCATCTGCCGGGCGGCCACAATGTCCAGAACGCCGGCTCCCGTGTCAGCCAGCTCGGGACGGCCTTCCACATCGAGCGACTCGCCGCCGCCGATCGAGCGGTAATGCTCAAAAAGCACATGGTTGCAAACCGTGTTGACAAATGCGCCGAGGCGCTCCGGATGGCGCAGGCCGCCGTCCTTGCGCAAAACCGAGAAGACGCGGGCGAAGGTCTCCTGGCGCACGTCCTCGATGGCATGAGGGGACTCTAGCCGGGACCGAAGCTTGATCCGCAGCAGTTCTGTAAAATAGCCGGCGAAATGCTCCTGCGTCCAGCGGTCGCCGGCACAGAGATTCTGAACGTAACCTGCATCGAATGAATGAAAATGCAATGCGGACCCCGCCAACACGAGAGGACCAAAGTATAGCATTGCGGGCGTTGCTGGCGGGTGAACTCCGCGCTCCCTGGCGGAAGGTCGAACCTGCCGCCGCGCGCCGGAGCCGCGCCGGAGAGCCGCATGGTGAGTTGCGGCGTTCATAGTGTGAGCCTGAATAACGGGCTGGCCAGGAGGAATCTCGCGTCTCTGGAATCGACTGGCTGGACCGGTTGCACAGGGGAGAACGGATACAGATTCCCGGTGACCGCCCCACGCACGTACACCTGAGGCATCCCGGAATAGCGAAGATTCAATTCGCCATTCTGCTTGGTTGCAGCGCTTTTCAACTCGCTTTGCAGTTGTACAGAGCACATGACGGTTCTCCTTCGAGGCACGTATCCCGCGGCAGGGCCGGAGGCTTTGCGGTTGGGGAGCCTCGAAAGCGGCCTTTCCACAACCGCTTCAGAGCAAGAGCAACCAGGCCAGCAAAAGCAACGACAAATACAACCAGGGCGATCTCCATGAGATCTCAAACTTCGACGGGCTCTCGTCCAGAGCCGGTGAGTTTCCCCGTCCCAGGATGCCGTGCTGCTCCAGCAGATGGCGCGAACCAAGAACCGCCGTCTCTTGCGGACCGGCAGCGCCGCCCGAATTCATTCCCGCAAAGCAGCGCAGCAACGGCGACGCATACAAATAGAAAGCAGCTTCGGCGCCGCAATCGCAAAGATTGAACCAGCGGTGCAGGAAGCAGTTGCAAAGCACCACGCCGCGCCATGCCAGCTTGCGCCCGTTGCTCGGCTTCGGGAACCAGGGCTCGGCCGGAACCAACGGCTCTGTCCAACGCGCCGTCAGCTCATTGGGGTCAAAAGACAGCTCATGCCTGCTCTTCCGGAATGGCTTCTCCAGGCTCTTCCGCGATGCCAGTAGATTCTGCCCCATCGCCATCACACTCCGCGGATGACCTTGTCCAGGTAGGATATGGAAGCGGGAGATACGCGAAGGCCGCTTTGCTGCCGCTGCGTTACCTTTTCCAGCAGGCAGGCCGCCGCCGAGAGCGCCAGCCACTGGACGAGAAACCCTATCCGGCTGCTGCTCATCCAGATAGCTGGCGGCAGCGAAATCAAGAAGCTCAAGCAGTCGAAGCAATCCATCAGCCGGCCCAGCACGCCGGAACCGAGAGTGGCCCGCAGCCGCGCGATCGTTTTCCAGGGACCGCTCACCCTGGCCAGCAAATGAGCTACCCGCCAGACGGCGAGCGCGCACAAGGCAAAACACCAGCAGTAATTGATGTCAGTCATTGCAAAGTAACTCCCTTCCACGGTGGCCGCAGACGGAACCCGCTTCGAACGGCGGATCCCATCTGCGTTGGGGGAAGCCATCGAGAAGCCACTCGGATTGCGAAACTCGGCCCGGTCCCGCGCCCGATCGACGCACAGATCTGGGCCCCAGCCGGCGCTGCAATCCCTCGCCGGGCTGGATTGCATGGGCCTTCCAGCCTCGGAACGCCGGAACTCCAAGTGGCCGCACAGGGTATAGTGCAAGCCTCGCCGGAATCGTTTCAGCGTCTTGCAAGGAACTTCACATGCAAGCGTCCCGCCACCGGCGCAAGAATTTGGGCGATGAACTTTTCCTTATCCAACGAAATTGGATCGCGGACAGGACGCAGGGAAAGCCGCTGGCAAAACCTCTTTGACAGACAGGAGAAGCGTACTCGATACTCCAAGCTGGTGGCTTGGATCGCCGCGAACCCTCCGCATGCGACGGCTACCTACACCGGGCAGACTCGTCCATGAAGCTCCCTCGCAACGCGGATATCTGGTTTGGGCCGTATCTGAGGAACCGCCTGCGGAAGATCGCGCGGCCCACAAAGCCGAAGCGCGCCTGGGTTGCGATCACGGATCACTACGAACCGCTGGGCATGGGCGCAACGGTTGAGAACGCGCTGGGTCGGGTTGCGCAATGGCGTGAGATGTGGCCGCGCATTGCCGGCGACGCACCCAGGGACGCCGCGGGCCAGTGTCCGCAATACACCTTCTTCTATCCGCAGGAGGAGTACCGGCGCGATCTGCTTGACAGCCTGGCGGAGATGGTGCGGCTGGGCATCGCCGACGTGGAGGTGCACCTGCATCACCACGACGAGCAGCGCGAACTCTTTATCGAAAAGATCACCGAATACTGCCGCCGTCTGACCGGCGGCCATGGGCTTCTTCGCCAGCAGGGTGGCCGCACCGTCTTTGGATTTATCCACGGCAACTGGGCGCTGGACAACTCCCGCCCGGACGGCCGGTGTTGCGGCCTCGGCGGTGAGATCGCCCTGCTGCGCGATCTCGGCTGTTACGCGGACTTCACTATGCCCTCCGCTCCTTCCCCGACCCAGGGGCGCGTTGTGAACCAGGTTTACTGGTGCACGAACAATCCCGATAATCGCCCGCGTTCCTTCGATCGCGGAATCGAAGCCACCGTCGGCGGCGGCAGACAGGGCGACCTGCTGATGATCATCGGGCCGCTCGGCGTGCGCTTCAACGGACGGGCGCTGCTGCGGTTGGAGACAGGAGAGTTAGCCGGCTACGATCTTCCGACGCCCTCGCGGGTACGCCGCTGGTTCGACCTGGCGCCCACCATCGGAAGCGATCTCTTCCTCAAGCTCTACACCCACGGCGCGCAGGAAAGAAACTTTGAACCGCTGCTCGGCGGCGCTCTCGCCAACATGTTCCGCTGGCTGGCGGAAGAAGCGAAACAAAGAGGCATGGAGATACACTGGGCCACGGCTTGGCAAATGTACCAGGCTGCCGATGCGCTGATGCGCGGTTCTAGTCAGAATGGTGCTATCGGTGATCCTGGCTAGACAATAACCGCCATTGCGGAAGAGGCCTTGAGCGTGAGCTTGGTGAGATCGAGCATGGGCAGGCCGCTGGCTGACAATTGAGCTAACGCAGCGGGCGCGGGCTTTTGTGCGATCACCAGAGTGTCGGAGGACGAGATCAGGCTATCAAGGTTCCGCGTGAGAAGCCTGCCGATGTGAGGCAGCGCTGAAACGACAAAGCTTAGATTGCTGCCGTATATCTCGTCGAGCTGAATATGCGGGTCGAATATCCGCACCGCCCTGCCCTTGCCGATCAGATGCTCGATAATCGCAATCACCGGGCTTTCGCGAAGATCGTCGGTATCTTCCTTGAAGGCCAGGCCGAAGATGCCGATCCGCTTGCCCGGCAGTTCAAGCACCTGCCGAATGCCGCGCTTGAGATGCTCGTCGTTGGAGGGCAGCACGGACTCCAGCAGCGGCAGCTTCATATCCAGCCTGGAGGCGCGGAAGGTGAGGGCGCGCAGGTCTTTGGGCAGGCACGATCCGCCAAACGCAAAGCCGGGCTTAAGATAGGCCGGAGAGATATTCAGCTTTGTGTCCCGGCACATGGTCGCCATCACCTGCTCGGGGTTGACGCCGAGGCTGGAGGCGAGCGAACCAATCTCGTTTGCGAATCCGATCTTCAGCGCGTGAAAGGCATTGCAGGCGTACTTGATCAATTCGGCGGTGCGCAAGGAGACGATGGAGACCTCGCCTG
>JBEKPA010000299.1:0-4493 GCA_049521195.1 Occallatibacter sp. | reverse complement strand
ACCAGGGTGCCGGCGAAGACGGAGCAACTCACCACCAGCCGCGCCGTTCCTCGCGTTGACGCCGCAATCAGGTATGCGGCGCCGGCCACGGCGAGGACGGCTCCGATGCCGTGCGTGATCGCGTTGGCCAGAATATCGCCCAGCCTGTAATGGGTTTGCACAGGTCCATGATAGTCCGCGGGTTTGCAAGGGCGCGGCGCTATGCGCTGAGGCGAACGGTGCGCGCCCTCAAGCGGCAACTTTCCACGATGGCCACGAGGAGCGAATGGTCGGCCCTGAAGGACGAGTTTAGAACTCTTCTGCTCTGCCCGCGAGCTTTCGAGGCTCGAAGATACGCTTAAGCCTCAATCTGCTTTCGGAAATGCGATGAAACATGAAGAACCGCATTGGCTTCCCAGATACCAGTTCACAGAAGCCACAACTCCATCCTTCGCAAGACCCGATTGCTCACTAGCTGAGGCCCAACTTCCGGTTTGCCGGCTATGCGACGGCCACGAGGTTGCGCCTCATCTGTCCTGACGATTCGACCAGTTCGGCTGGCCGTGCCGGTCCGGAGAGCAAAAGAACAAAGCAATCGGGAACCGCATGCTTCAACGCAATAGCCAAGGCCAGCCACTTGACTCCCGGCACTGTCGCGTCAGCAATGAGCAGATCAGGCGGGATCAGCGCCGCGATTTCAAGCGCAGCGCTTTCATTGGGGGCTGTAATTGCCGTGAAGCCGGAATCAGGGAGGATTTCGGCCTTGGCTGCGGAGATTGTCTGTTTGTCGCCAACAAAGAGAACCGTTGGCCATTGCCTCGCTGTATCGAGAGTCGGCAAGTTCTCCTCCATTCAACAGCCGCGATCGGAGAGTGTGTCTGTAAGCCCAAATCCCCTCGATTTGAGAGAATCGCCGATTCCACAGTCCGCAAACCGGCAGCCTGCACGCGAAAGAACACAAAATCCCAACTTCGGCGGCTACAGGAACCAGAATTACATGGGCTCGCCTTCCGGCGAGCCCGCTCAAGAGGCATGACAAAGGGAGGGGGACGAACGCAGGGACTTCCGCGGATCACAACTAGTGACCGTACAGGATGTTTAGAATGAACTACTGGAGAGGGATCG
This sequence comes from Occallatibacter sp., assembly GCA_049521195.1. GTDB lineage: Bacteria > Acidobacteriota > Terriglobia > Terriglobales > Acidobacteriaceae > Telmatobacter. The sequence continues at coordinate 3,389 of JBEKPA010000299.1, read as the reverse complement.
AGCGGGTTGCCTCTTTTCTCAAAAAACTACCGCTTGGCCTGTTCCCATACTGTTCAATTTTGCTCACTTTTGTAAACAAATTTCGGAGAATCGTTCGATGGATACGATCTGCCTGAGGCCAGTATTCAATTACCCGCCGATACAGTATCCGCTAACCTCTGTCGTACAACCGTGCGCACCTGTCCGTTCGTTCCGTCCCCATCCAATTCGGAATTCATGGAGCGTTTGCTGGCCGTGGATCATGGGTAGGCCTCCGGTCTGCAGGGGAACGAGGAACGCGCGTTCCTCGTTCTCTGCGGATGCACGTCGAGCGGTTGTGAACATGGAATTGCAAACTCGACCCGAATGAACCGAATCTCCGCTACAGTCCGGCATTTATAGTCTGCTAATTCTTTGATTTTATGTGATTTGATGGTCGGGACGGGCAGATTTGAACTGCCGACCCCTCGCACCCCAAGCGAGTGCTCTACCAGGCTGAGCCACGTCCCGACACAATCGAGCCGGCTCGCGCGGAGCCGGCTGTGGGGTCCAAACCAGTTTACACCAGCGCTCCCCTGCGCGCCTGAATCGCCCATCTCCGGCGCAGGGCAGCCTTGCGAGGGAACCCGCTCGAACCGCGGCCGCGCGGTTGCCTCCCGCTTTCCTGACCGCGCATGCCCGCGCTCCATTCCCGTTGCCGGAGCCGGGGCCAATCGAGGTACACTGTTTTCCAAATGCGAATTCCCCGCGATTTCCCCAATTTCCATCTCTGCCGCCGGCTTCTGCCGCGCCGAGCCCGCATCTTCCCCACGCTCCTGCTCGCGGTCTGTTGCTTCGCCCTGCTCCACGCGCAGCCCGCATCCGCCCAGGCCAAACCGGCCGATCGCCTGCTCATCTACGCCATCGATGTGGAAGGCGGCCAGGCCACGCTGCTGGTGGCTCCCTCCGGCGCTTCGCTTCTCGTCGACACGGGCTGGCCAAATGTTGGCGGCCGCGACGCAGGCCGCATCCAGCAAGCCATGCGCGACGCCGGCATCGCCAAACTCGACCACGTGCTCATCACGCACTTTCATACCGACCATGTCGGCGGCGTCCCCGAACTCGTCAGCCGCGTCCCGGTCGGCGAGTTCCTCGACCACGGCGTCAACCGCGAAGACTCCGACATAACGCGCACCGACTACGCCGCCTACCTGAAAGCCATCGAGGGCAAACCGCGCCGCGTCGCGCATCCCGGCGACACCATCTCCATTCCCGGCCTCACGACCATCTTCCTCACCGCCGACGGCGAGCACATCGCGGCGGTTCCCGGCGTCAAGCCCGCGCCCAACCCATACTGCGCCACCGAGCCCAAATGGGATCTGGACGCAGCCGAGAATCCCCGCTCGGCCGGCGTTCTGGTTACCTTCGGCAGCTTCCGCTTCCTCGACCTCGGCGACCTCACCAAGGCCAAGGAGATTCCGCTCGTCTGCCCCAACAATCTCATCGGCACGGTGGACCTCTATCTGGCCGACCATCACGGGATGAATCTCTCCAACGCGCGCGCCTTCGTCGATGCCATCCATCCTCGCGCGGCCATCATGGACAACGGCGCCCACAAGGCCGGCAGCCCGGAGGCCTGGCAGACCATCCATGAGAGTCCCGGCCTCGAAGACCTCTGGCAACTGCACACCGCCGAAGGCTCCGACGCCGCCCACAACAGCCCCGCGGCTCTGATCGCCAATCTGCCCGGCTCAGCCGACGGCGCTTACATCAAGGTGGCCGCCGCGCCCGACGGCAGCTTCTCCATCACCAACTCCCGCACCGGCCAGACCAAGGAGTATCCGCGCAAGTAACGCAACTGTTCCGTCGATGGGCCGCATCTTCTTCGAGCAAGAAACTTGCTGGAGCGCCGGCTTCGCGATCTTCATCAAAAGGCAGGAGTGCCGATGAGCATCTGCGCCCATTGCGCAAGACTGACGCTGTTCCTCTTTATGATGCTGACCGCTCCCATGCTGTGGGCGCAGGCCGGCCCTCCGTTTCAAACCGACGACCCGACTCCCGTGGACCTCGGGCACTACGAGTTCTATGTATTCGGCACATTGGATGGTACCCCGGCGGAACTCGATCCCACCGGTCCCGCATTTGAATTCAACTGGGGCGCCATCCCCAACATTCAGCTTCATGCGATCCTGCCTTTTGGCGCCGTACTGCCATCGAATAATCCTGCCTACGCTCCCGGCGGAACGGGCGCGAGCGCCTTCGGCCTCACGGATATGGAACTGGGCGTGAAGTACGGCTTCATCAAGCAAACCCCGCACCGCCCGCAGATCGGCAGCTTTACCATGTTCGAGATGCCGACCGGCAGTTGTACCAAGGGGCTCGGCGTGGGCCGCGTCTGGTACAAGCTCCCCATCTGGGTAGAGAAGGAGTTCGGCCCCTGGAGCCTGGTTGGAGGCATGGGATACACCGTCGTACCGCAAACCCAGTACCGCAACTATCTGTATGGCGGGTATCTCGTCAAGAAGGAAGTCAGCAAGAAGCTGGAACTCTCAGCCGAGGTCTTTTCACACGCGCGCGAGGGCTTCGCAACGGCGCAAACGCAATCCTCGACGCTCATCGACGCGGGTGGCTACTACCACTTCAAGTCTCCCGGCCTGCAGTTGCTCTTCGCCTACGGGCACTCCGTCGCCGGGCAAACGGAGAATTACGGCTATCTTGGCCTCTATAAGACATGGGGCAAAGACAAAGATGCCGGCAAGAAGACCGCGGAAGCCGCAATGTTCCTTGCGCAGCCTGGCAGGAACGGATTGGAATGACACATAACCAAGAGTATTCAGTGCAGTTCATCCTGCCAAGGAGGATCGTTCTATGGAAATCACCGTGCGCGGCCTCTGGACAATGATTCATGGCATGGGATTCGGCGCGCTCTATCTGCTCGCGTGCTCCGGCGCGCTGGTGGAGCTTTATAGCCTCACCTTCCCATCCGCGGCATTGGAATCGACGCCCGGACAGGTTCGCTTCGTGAAGGTCTACCTGGTCGCAATGGCATTCCTTGCCTGGGCGGCTGCTCTCACCGGCGCTTATGTCGTCTACCCGTGGTACCGCGCAGCGCCGCCGCCCGGCACGGTCGATCTCTCGATGTATCCACAACGCCTCCTCATGGCGAGTTCCGCTACCATCGGCTGGCATTCGCTGGGAATGGAGTGGAAAGAGCACGTCGCCTGGTTCGCTCCAATCTCAATCACCATGGTTACGGTCGTCTTCATGCGCTACGGCCGCGATCTGATCCATCACAAGCAGCTTCGCGCCGCCGTGCTCGGCTTTGCCGCGGCGTCGTTTCTTGCGGCGGGAATCGCGGGCTTCTTCGGAGCGATGATCGACAAGGCAGCCCCGGTCCAGGGCGGCCATACCATTCAACTGAGCCTGGGAGC
>JBEKPA010000298.1:0-4512 GCA_049521195.1 Occallatibacter sp. | reverse complement strand
GGCCGCGCGGACCATCGGGGCAAGATCTTCGCTGTCTGATTTCATCGTCTTTTCCGCTGGGACTCCGTTCTCCGGGCACTATCCACGCTGTCACTTCGACCGAAGGCCGCCGCAGCGACCAGAGTCGAAGAAGCTGCGCCTTGCGCTTCCGGTGCATGGACCGGGCGACTTCGAATCTGCGGCCCTGGCCCCCGTTCCTCAGCATCGCAGATCGAGAAGAGTAGAAGCAGGCCCTTCACGAAGATCTTTGCACACAGTCACGCGTGAACTTCAACGGACAGTCGCGGTGAAACGGACTCAACAGAAAACCCCTGCCCGAAAGGGCAGGGGTTTTCGTCTTGAGCGGAATCGCTGAAGAATCTACGCGCTCTTGCCAATCTTCCGGCGCACAAAACCTGCCAGCCCCAGCAGGCCGGTGCCAAAGAGCGCCAACGTTCCCGGCTCCGGCGTGGCGGATGTGGTTATGTCCGCAGTATTGACGCTGAATTCTAGCGCCGCTCCCGTAGGATCAAGATCGACGTAAAACACCTCCAGCGTGTTGTTGTTTCCCGAGATAACCGACGAGGTACAGGTAACCGCTGAAACTCCATGGACGCCGCCATCATCGCAGACGACTTGTCCATTGAGATAAACGAAAGCCATATCGTCGGAGGCAAGCGTAAAGCTGATTGTCTCCGGTGTCGGCGCGCCTAGAGTGCCCGACAGAATCGCTGCCTGATAATAGGTCTCGTCTCCGTCGCCCAGCGAACCAGTCCCGTTCACCGCAAAGAAGGAGTCGTTGGCGTATGGAAGCGTAACAATCCCCGTGCCGGTGTAGGTAACGTTGGAGTCGTACGTCGGGCTCCACCATGTGATTTCATTGTCGCCGAGGAGATCCAGTGGAGCAGCCGCCCCGCCCTCGCCGCCGGGGTTCAGAACCGGCAGGCCGTTTATCCCGAGGCCAGGCAGCACATAGTCGGAACTGTTGCTGCAGCAAAGTCCGCCACCGTCCGGGTCCGCATGAGCGATTTGAAAATAGGTGATGTTCATGCTCTGATCGGCGTGGGCCACGGCCACGGCAAAAGGCGCTAAAACGAACGCCGTAAGCAGCGCTTTGGTCAGAACCTGAATAAGCCGAGGTCGCTTCACGATAGATCCTCCTCCAAGGGGCAGTGTCGTACCTGTTGGAAAACCTGTCGAGAATCCCAGCTGTCTGGCAGGCCCAAGATTATTCTCACTTTGACTTGCGCACACAAAACACCGCTTGGCCGGGATTGCCCGCCCTCGACATTTTGGGGTGATGTTGCATTTTCGGTTCCATTGCAGAATGCTTGTGTTCTCTTGCACATACTGGATTTCTTTGCTATTGAAATGCAAAACATTGCAGCTAATAGGGGAAATTATTTTCCCATGCCGGACAGCCAAGAAGCTTTTCAGAGAGTTCAATTGCGCTCCGAACCGCGCAGCTGCGGATCCCAACCAACGCTGATGGCGATTGCTCTCCCGCGAGGTTAGAAATGCGCGGCAGCCTCGCTGCTCCGCTGCAGTTCATGGACGGAAGGCCACAAGCACAGGTCGCGAGTCCGGCACCCTCATGCTGGAGAACCCTCCCTGGGCCGAGCGTGGGCTTCCCCAACAATCTCGGGCATTCATGCACATTTCCGCGCAGACTTTCTCTGCCCCTCCGCATCGAACCTTTTGGAGGTTCTTCCCATCATGATGGACCGGCGAACTGCAATCAAGCACCTTGGCGGCGCGGCAAGCGCGCTGCTCTTGACTGAAACCCTGCGCGCCGGGGGATTCCCCAACGGCCAAACCGCTGCCGCAACCCCGCCGCCAACCGGACCCTTTACCCTGCCGCCTTTGCCTTACGCGTATGACGCGCTCGAGCCCAGTTTCGACGCCGCCACCATGCATCTACACCACGACAAGCACCACCAGGCCTATGTGAACAACCTCAACATCGCTGTGGCCGCGCATCCGGAACTCGCAGGGAAGACTGTGGACGAGCTGGTTGCAAACCTGAAGGCCTGGCCCGAGTCCTCCCGCGCGGCCGTTCGGAACCAGGGCGGCGGGCATGCCAACCACTCCTTCTGGTGGCCCACCCTGGGAAAAGGCGGCGCGGCGCCCAAGGGCGAGCTGGCGAAGACCATCGACGCCAAGTTCGGGTCGCTCTCCGCATTCCAGGACAAGCTCACCGCGGCTGCCATGAGCGTCTTCGGCAGCGGCTGGGCCTGGCTGGTGAAACTGCAGGACGGGACCGTGGCCATCGAGACCACGCCCAACCAGGACAGTCCGCTGACCCTGGGCCACAAGCCGGTGCTGGCCGTGGACGTGTGGGAGCACGCGTACTATCTGAAATACCAGAACCGGCGCGCCGAATACGTGAAGGCGTTTTTCGACGTACTCAATTGGGATTACGTGAGCGGCGAGTTTGCCCGGAAGGCATAGACGAAATGGAGGTTAAGTGACCCGGCAGATACACGGCTGGGCGGCCGTCAGCGCGGCGATGGCGGCCTGCCTGAGCATTGGCCTGGCCGCTTGCCGTTCGGCGCCGACGCTCACCCCGCAGGAAGCGGAAGGGAAGCGCCTCTACCAGGTGCGCTGCGCCCACTGCCACGAGGACAACGACCTGGCCCTCAAGAGGATTCCACCAAGCCTGCATGGCGTCTTTGCGCAGAAGGCGCTGCCCAGCGGCGCTCCCGCCACCGACTGGGCCGTGCGACAGAATGTCCTGATGGGGAAGGGAACGATGCCCGCCTTCGCCGGCCGATTCACCGAGGAGCAGATGGCCGCCTTGCTGGCCTACCTGCACACGGGGCTGCGCTGAAGCTGCGGCAATAGAGCAGGGAATCCGCGCAACTCAATTCACGGTATACTTGGGATTGCCATGGCAACCGAAAAAACCTTCTATCTTGAGACCTTCGGCTGCCAGATGAATGCCCATGACTCGGAGAAGGTGATTGGCACACTCCGGCAGCAGGGCTACCGGCAGGTCGAATTGGAAGCGGACGCCGGCCTGATCCTCTACAACACCTGTTCCATCCGCGACAAGGCGGAGCAGAAGGTCTTTCATCGGCTCGACGAGTACAAGCGCCAGCACCGGGAGGGCAAACGCTTCGCTGTGCTGGGCTGCGTGGCCCAGCAGGAGGGCGAGAAGATCTTCGCGCGAGCGCCCTACGTCTCGCTGGTCTCGGGCTCGGCCTCCTACCGCAGGCTGCCCGAGATGCTCACCCGGCTTGAAGCCGGCGAAAACCGCATCACCGGCCTCGACGACCGCCAGACCGACCAGACCTTCGAGACCGAGTTTACCGCCCGCCAGAGCCCCTACCGCGGCTACATCACCATCATCGAGGGCTGCGACAAGTTTTGCTCCTACTGCGTGGTGCCGTACACGCGCGGCAAGGAGCGCAGCCGGAGTTCGCCGTCGGTGCTGGATGAGGCGCGGCGGATCGCGGATCTGGGCTATACCGAGATTCAACTGCTGGGCCAGAATGTGAACAGCTACCGCGACCCGGAAGGGAAGCGCAGCTTCGCCGAGTTGCTGGCCGCCGTGGGCCGGGTGAGCGGAATCCGGCGCGTGCGCTTCACCACCAGCCACCCGCGCGACTTTACGCGCGACATCGTCGAGGCCATCGACGCCAACCCGGCGCTCTGCGACCACGTGCACCTGCCCGTCCAGTCGGGGTCGGAGCGGATTCTCAAGCTCATGGCGCGGGAGTACACTCCCGAGTGGTACCTGGAGCGGATTGCCTGGATCAAGGCCGCGCGGCGGACCATCTCCATTTCGACGGACATTATTGTGGGCTTCCCCGGCGAAACCCCGGACGAATTCATCCGGACCATGGACCTCCTGGCCCAGGTCCAATTCGATTGCGTCTTCGGTTTCAAGTACTCACCCCGGCCCAATACGCCGTCTTTGACCATGATCGATTCCATCCCCGAGGCGGAGAAGGCGACCCGGCTTCAAGTGCTGCTTGATCGCCAGCGCGAGATTCAGAGGGTCAATTATGCCAAGCACATAGGGCAGACGATCGAGGTGATGGTCGAAGGCCATAATCCGGTGCGGGGGCAGATTATCGGACGCAGCAGCCGGAATACCCCGGTCAACTTTACCTGTTTGCAACCCATCGCGCCGGCTCCGGGCGCTTATCTTCAGGTGAAGATTACGGGCTCGCATCCAAACAGTTTGGCGGGTGAAGCCGTCTAAGATAGAAGCGCGCAGGGAAGAAGGTAAGCATGGATATTGAGGTGAGAATTCGCGGGCTGATGATGGACCCGGCCACCAATATGCCCATCGTGGTGCTTAAGGACGTTGCATCGGAGACGGTGATGCCGATCTGGGTGGGCATCTTCGAGGCCAACGCCATCGCCATCGAAATCGAGAAGGTTTCAGCTCCGCGCCCTATGACCCATGACCTGACCAGAAATCTCATCCGCCACTTAAATGCCCAGTTGGAACGTGTTGTCATTACAGAACTTAAGGATGACACGTTTCTGGCCGTTCTGTTCGTCCGCCAGGGCGATGAGCCG
>JBEKPA010000297.1:0-4515 GCA_049521195.1 Occallatibacter sp. | reverse complement strand
ATCGCGGAGACACGTCTCCGCCCCGCACCCAGGCTCAGATGCCTTCGTACGCGCTCAAATCCCGAAGAGTGCTCCAGCTCCGCAAATACTTCGCGGACAAACGGGAGAATCATGTGCTGTCAGTTTAGCAGCGCGGGAGCGCCGCCGGTGGTATCCGCTGGCTATGCAGGCCACGCTCAACATTCCAGACGAACTTGCCGCCCAGATAGCCGCTGCCGGTACGGACCGTAGCGATTCATCTGCCCCGCGCCCCGGCTCAGATCACTTCGTAGGCGCTCAAACCCCGAAGAGTGCTCCAGCTCCGCAAACACCTCGCGGACAAACGGGAGAATCACGTGTTTACTGTCCCAGACTGATTGTAATGCTAGCGATGAACAATCTTTTGGCCAGTCCTTAACGGTGCGGGCCACCGGCGAATCCGGTTGGTAACCCCGCGTAACCCCTCCCTCTTCTCACCGCCCTTCCCTTCCGTCCCAAAAACCCAACACCTACAAGTGAAAGCATCGCTTCGACTTCGCCCGCATCCGCCGATTTAACCCCCGCTCAACGGCCATTTAACAGGTATAGCGTTGTGGACAGTCGGCAACCATGTCTCTACTCGAATCGATGTAGCGGGCAGATCGTCGGGAGCCGGCCAGCTACCACTGCCGTCTCCCCGACATGCCCGTTAACAGCTATGATGGTTTCTGCCATCGATACGGAGGAATTCAGCCGATGAAACGATTGATCGTTTTCGTTTCAGTATTTGTGTTCTCGACAGTTCTGGGTGGTTGCGGGGGGTCCGCTGGCAGTGGCAACCAGTCCGTGCAGCCGCCCCCGGCAGCGCTCAGCTATGGCGACCTTTTTTCGAGTGCAGCGCCGGCGACGCCCGCCGACGACGGCGGCTTTGCCATGCCCGCCAGTGCCGCCGCGCCCACTGATACATTTGAAGGCCGGCTGGAGTTGGGCAACACCGCCAGCAACGGCAGCGTTGCGGTCTTCACGGACACTTATGGCGCCTTTTACGGAAGCGATTCGCCCTGGGAGCATCTGGCCGCTTTCAGCTTCGAATTCGTGCAGGATGGCAGTTACCTCATCCCGGCGCAGCAGGGTTTGGTCTACACAGGCAGCCAAGCATGGAATTACATCGTCGGTCCTGGGCGGGCATGGACCGAGAGCGACGATTCAGGCTACACTCGCGCCTCATTTCCATTCGCGCTCGTCAACCGGAACGATAACTGCACCCACAACGGGGAGATGACCTTTCTGTTCAGCAACAGCAAATCCCCCAATATCTCCAATGTGCGTTACCAGATTACGCAGGAAACGTGCGGGTACATGAGATTCAACCTGTGGGGAAAGATCGCCGCCACCTACACACCCTATTCTGTTGCCAACGACGCGACGATCAAAAGCAATAACGAAGCCGAGGTCGCCAATCGACTGCCGGTCAAACCACTTAGCGCGCTGACCACTGACTTCCCGAATTCCGGAGTTGTGCCGGCCAATATGATTAGCGCCTACCAATCGCAACAGTACATCATTACCTATGGACTGTTCATCAACGGCGTCATTTACACGAGTGGATGCCCCACGCGCTACGGAGAGTACGCTTACTGCAGTGAAATGCGCCTGACCACTTATTCTGTTTCCAAGTCCATGTTGAACGGTGTCGCCATGATGCGGCTGGGCCAGCTCTACGGTCCCACGGTTTACAGCCAGTTGATAAAGGATTATCTTCCTCAATATGTTGATGGCGGCGACTGGAGCAATGTGACATTCGACGACACCATTAATCTGGCGACGGGGAATTACCTGAGCGCGGTTTCCATGTCAGATGAAAACACCCCTCAGGCAATCGCTTTCATTGATGCGGAAGATTATGCGACCAAGATCAACGATGCCTTCACTGCCTTCCCGAGCCAAGCCCCTCCCGGAACCGTGTTTGTTTATCATAGCACCGACCAATTCATTGTGAATCAAGCGATGAACGCCTACCTGCAACAGCAACAGGGAAGCGGCGCCGATATCTTCAACATGGCTCGCCAGGACGTCTTTGCGCCCATCCACATCAGCCAGGGCTTCGACACGCTCCGCACTGATAACAGCGCAACTGGGAAGTCGCTGGGATACTCCGGCCTGTTCGTCATTCAGGATGACATCGCCAAGATCGACAAGTTGCTGAATAACGACGGTGGCATGATCGGCGGCAAACAAATACTGGACCCTGTCCGTTTGCAGGAGACACTGCAAAGAACCGGCGCGCCCTTTGGCATACCCGAATCCACTACTGGCCCGCCTGTGGATATGTATTTCAATGGATTTCATGCCGACCAGATGACCTACTCGTGCAGCTTCTGGGTGCCGAACATGGCTGGCTCCGGCGGCATCATCGTCGCGCTCTTTCCCAACGGCTCAACTTTCTACCTTGTTAGTGACAATAACGAATGGGATTGGACCCATGCGCTCAGCGAATCGAACAAGCTAGTGCCGATGTGCTAGCGCCGATGTGTCCCACTTCACACTGACATTGTCCCTCCGAGAGGGCAATCGTAGCTTCCGGCAGCACGACACCATCCTGTGCGCACTCTGCGGATGGCGGGATGCGCCGAGCTCCCCTCAATACGCCACACGCCTCCGAATATCCTTCAGCAGCACCAGCATCTGGAGCGGGTCGGCCGGAGAGGCGATGAAGTCGAACGGCTCGTAGGAGCGCCGCGCCTGTTCGTCTTTGGCGTGAACGGCCGGCGCCCGAATCCCGGCGATATCGGCGGCCTGCTGGGTTCGCGGTGTCTCTTCCCACGCAAGCGCGTGCCCCACGCCCGTTCGGCCTGGCGTTCAACGGCCGCCAAGCGCCAGCCGACGCCACCGCTCATCTTGCTCCGGCGCGATACAATCCTCTCTGAAATGCATAAGAAACTCGCCTTTCTCTTTCCGGGGCAGGGTTCGCAGGCCGTTGGCATGGGCCGCGAACTTGCGGATCGATTCCCAGCCGCCGCCCAGACCTTTGCCGAGGCCGATGAGGCCCTTGGCTTGCCGCTCTCGAAGCTTATCTTCGAGGGCCCGGAAGAGGAGCTCCGGCTAACCGAAAACACCCAGCCGGCCATTCTTGCCGTGAGCGTGGCGGCATTGCGCGTGCTGGCCGCGCATGGCGTTGAGCCGGCTCTGGCCGCCGGTCATTCGCTGGGCGAGTGGTCGGCCCACGTAGCCGCCGGGACGCTCGGCTTTGCCGATGCGGTGCGCGCCGTCAAAGCCCGCGGCAAGGCCATGCAGTTGGCCGTACCGGCCGGGCAGGGCGCCATGGCGGCCGTGCTGGCCCTGGACGCGGCCCTAGTGGCCGAGGCTTGCCGCGAAGCCGAGGCCGAGACTGGCCTGACGGTGGCCGCCGCCAACCTCAACTCGCCCAGCCAGACGGTGATCTCCGGCGCAGCCGCGGCGGTTGAACGGGCCTCGGCGCTCTGCAAGGCCAAGGGCGCGCGGCGCGCCGTGCCGCTGCCGGTGAGCGCGCCCTTCCATTGCGCGCTGATGCGGCCCGCGCAGGAGGAAGTGGCCCGGGTGCTGTCGACTTTGAAGCTCGCCGATCCCCGCATCCCCGTGGCGGCCAACGTGACCGGCGGCCTGGTTGCCACCGCCGAGGCCGCGCGCGACGCCCTCATCCGCCAGGTTACCGGCGCGGTCCGCTGGGTGGATTGCATGCAGTCGCTTGTGGGCGCGGGGGCGGAGATCTTTGTCGAAGTTGGCCCAGGCAAGGTTCTCTGCGGGTTGCTGCGCCAGATCGATCCCGCGCAGAAGTCCCTCAATATCGAGGATGCAGCCAGTTTGGAAGCCACGCTCGCGGCTCTCGCCGGGGGAGAAGTCTCGGGCGGATAGTCTCTGCGCTCTACCTGCTTGCGGGCTTCTTCCGGCTCAAGCCTAGCTGGACTACTTGCCGGACTTTTCCGCTTCCTCGAGCAGTTTTCTAGAGTATTTATAGGCGTTCCGCGAGTGTTCCAGGGCTTCCTCGCTCAGCTCATGAGCGGTGAGGTGATCTGCCTTGCCGTGGGCTTCAGCCGCGGCGGCGTGGGCGTGGGCTGCCATGTTGTGAAGTTCCGCGGCTCGATCATGCGTACTCTGGGGCATAGGGTTCTCCTGCACTGTTCGATGCAAACCAACCCGGCGCGGTGATCGGAAAAATCTCCCGGCGCCGAGGAAAACGGCGAGGGCTCCATTCCCTCCGCCTGTTCGCGAAGGGAATGGAGCCCACAGAAGAACCAATTCCGTTGACCCGGCCGCCGCTGCTTCCTACGGCCCCAGGTACAGCCCGACGCCATCCGGCGCAAAGCTCAGCGTATGCGCCTGCGGGTCGTATGTCAGGTTCAGCGCCCCGCTTTTGCGCCCATTGATCATTACCGCTACCAGAAGCACATTCCCATACCGCCCCGCCAGCGCGATCTGGTGGCTCTGGATCGCCCCATATTCGTTGGACGAACTGGTCGAACTCCAGTCCTGCTGGAAGCGCGAAAAGGGATAGCCGCCATCCTGAGCCGGATGCTGCTG
>JBEKPA010000296.1:0-4527 GCA_049521195.1 Occallatibacter sp. | reverse complement strand
CGGCATTCGCTTCTGGCCTCCTGACGGAGTACTCCCTCTCAGGTGGCACAATCGGTTCTGTGGAGGCCGTCACGCCGATGACCCTCCCCGGCTACGTTATGGACTTCCTTGTTCCAACCGGCGTCACCGTTCTGGCCAACAACAACGCCGTCTACGTCACGGCCTACGATCAGTCCGCCTACAACCCCGGCTGCGTTCCCACCCCAACCACAAGCTGCGCCGCCAGCACCGCCAACCCCGGCTGGATCTTTGGCTACTCGGTCGGCTCGGGAGGGGCATTGACCCCGATCGCCGGCAGCCCCTGGAAGGCCGGCATCAAGCCCAGCGCCCTCGCCGCCGACCCCACAAGCCGCTTTCTCTATGCCACCGACTTCGCCTCCAACCAGTTGATCGGATACACCATCCAGTCCGGCGGCGTTCTCGACTTCCTCATCAACGGCCCCTTCAAAACCGGCAACGAGCCCTCCGCCATCGCCATCGATCCGCGTGGCAAGTACATTTACGTCTCCAACGCGCTGGACTCAACGGTCACGGGCTACACCATCGACCTCGGTACAGGAACACCCTCGGGCGTCGTCAGCCTCACCAGCAGCGCCGCCACCGCCACCGACACGGAGCCGGTCGCCATCGTCGTGGATCCGGCGCTGGGCCGCTTCGTCTACACCGCCAACCACCTGGGAGATTCGGTCTCCGGCTTCGAACTGAACACGGATACAGGCGCCATATCCCCTACTCAAGCCACACCATACCCCGCCGGCGCAAGTCCCACTGCCCTGGCCTCGGTTCCTCATGGCAACCATGCCCTCCAGGTGACTACCCCGTAGCTGGAAGACGCTCCCTGCAACGACAGCCCAGCCCCTTCGCGGCTGGGCTTCTTGTTGCTTTTGAAACGGGGCCGGAAGCGACAGATGCTTCTTGGCTCGCTGTCCGTATATTGATCCGGCGCACTACATTGCAATCTGCGCCCCATCCTCGCTGTCATCCTGAGCAGCTTGACTCGCTTTCGCAAATTGCGCCGTCAATGAACCAGCCAACTCACCAAGTTGCGATCACCGCGAAACGGTAGCTAACTTGCTGATTTTGTTTACAAACCACCTCATCCAACTATCTTGTTCGTAGGTAGACCGAGACCTATCTCCGCAGCTTGGCCCGCATCCACAGCGTGGCGAATAACGGCAAAGCGACGATCAGCACCGCCAGCCCGGCCGGAAATCCGACCCAGTGGTAGCTGTCGGCGTAGCTGACCGCGTGGTGGCCCCAGAGGTTCCACGCCAGCAGCGAGAAGATTGCGATGCAGGTGGTGGCGAAGAAGGTGAAGAAAGCCGCCGCGAAGGCCAGCAGCAGGCTGGTGAACAGGCCGAAGCCCGCCAGGGGGAAGCCGAGAACCGTTCCGCCTTCCGGTCGTTGCTCTTTTGCGGTTTCGGTCATCCGCGGGCCTCCGTCCTCGATCGCATGACCAGGCAGGATCTATCCCGAAAGCAAAGACAGTCGAGTCGACGCGATCATCAGAGAGCGACGACCCTCTGCGAATTCGGAAAAGGCACAGTGTGCCTGGTCATGCCTTAGAATACAGTTCAATGCCGGCCAACGCACAGATCGAACTCTGGCCCGCGGAGAAGGTTGCCGCGCAAGCCGCCGTGAACCAGGCGCCCAACGGAGTCCACTACGCCTTCTGGGGCGAAACCCGCGTCTCCGAGCCGGACCTGGAGCGCCTCGTTGGCGCCGTGCCGGCCGCGCTTTCGGCAGCGCTCATCCAGCGCGCCTATTACTTTGTTCCCCTGGCCATTGCCGACAGCGGCGAATGCATGATCGCCCCCGCCTACACCGTCGATCTGGGCGACCGCGCCATCTGCCACCGCAACGTGATCTTCGGCTCCACCGAGGCGGTCTTTCTTTCCACTCGGCTGGTTGAGGACCGCTTCGGCCTGGCCTTCGAGTTCTTCATCAACGTGGCCCACAACTTTGTCGAAGCCGCCGGCGTGCCGGAGAGCTTCTCCTCCCTGGCCTGGTCGCAGGCCGAGGCCCAGGTCCGCGGTGAAACCAGCCAGGACGCCTGGGAAACCCGCCGCCGCGCCCAGGACACCCGCAACGGCAACGGCCAGAAGATCGTCGACGAGCGCTCCCGCAACGCCTACTTCGAGTCGGCCTTCTCCGATTCCCTCGCCATCTACATGCTGTCGATCGCCGTGGACTTCGACTACCACGACCTGCGCGAGCGCGAGTATCCGCTGCTGGCCGCCCCGGCCCTGGCCGAGCGCCTCCGCCACGTGGCCAGCCTCTTCCCCGCCAACCCCGGCTACGAGTTCCAAGTCCTCTACCGCCGCAAAGGGTAGGCTTAGCTGGTGATCGTAATCCTGACGTCGGCCTCATTTACGCCAAGCGACAATGCGAGCAAGCGTTTAGCTTCGGCGATACTTATGTGCGCATCCTCCGCTGCAACGCGCATAAAGGACGTCGCGACCTCACGAGGCGGGGAACTCGGCTCGGCCCTCTGACCACCGAGAGGAACGCGCGCGATGGGAGCGTTCGATAATCCGGCTCCAGCACCCACGCGATTGACTGGATAATCCGATTCCTTGTGGTAGAGCGAGACCCACATCCCACGACCGCGAGGCAGGCTGTGCCCGGCGCTCTTGCGCGCGGCGTAAGCCCTATCGAAACGATCCCGCATCTCGCCCCCTTCGATCAAATGCACCTGCGCAAACCGCGGGTCAATGCGATCGTCTACCGAGGCCGCAACGACATAATCTACCTCTCCGAGCGTGGCCCATCCATCATTGGCCTGATTGCGTGGGAAAGCGATCCAAGTGTCCTGAGATGTACGGATCGAAACTGTCTTCGTGATTCCGCCCTTCACGATCCGCCGGACGCTTGATTTCCCCAATCCTGCCATTCTTTCAATCTTCCACCCATCCTTTGCCAAGGCCTCAAGAGCACGCTGAAACAATTCGCGCTTTACTTCATGCTTTTTTTGCTCTCCGAATATGTTTGTCATTTGTTCTCAATCCTTTCTGGAGCCTGACTGCCTCCGATATCGAATTATAGGAGAGAATTGAAAACAAAGTCAATGGAAATGAAGAAAAATGTAAAGGACCAAGGGCTGGGTGCCCCAGGTCTTGCCGTTGAGACCTGGGACACGCGCGGAGGGAGCAGGAGCCTTCAGGCTCCTGGGAAACCGGCCCATCGGATCGACGGGGCCTTTAGGCCCGGGCTTTGCTCCCAGCAGAAGCCCCCGCGGCTGAAGCCGCTGATTATGCAAGCCTGCATTCAGAGACCTGAAGGCCTCTGCTCCCTCCGGAAGAACCTACTCAAACAGTGTCCCCACCCTTGCCAGCACCTCGTCCAGAATCTCCGGCGGCAGGGTATCCACCTTCCTGCCTCCTCGCGCCTCGATGTCGAGTACGCGCGGCTGGTCGCAGCGCACCACCCCGGTCGTCCGGATGCCCGAGAGAGGGACCGCAAAGCCGATGCGGCGGGCAAATTCGCCTCCGCTGGTGATGGGCAAAACCACAGGCAGTTTTGTCGCTTCGTTGAACGCGGTCGGCGAAACGACGAGGACGGGCCGCTGGCCGCGCTGCTCGTGCCCCATGGTGGGGTCGAGCGAGACCAGGTAAATATCGCCGCGGTTCATATCAGCTCGCGGCCAACGGCTGGAGCTTCGATCCACTCCCTGTCTTCCGGCAGCATTGGCTGAGAATAGTCGCACTTGGCCAGCAGTTCGTCCAGCGTGTAGCGAGGCCTGGTTTGCGGTTGCATTACCAGGCGTTCCCCGTCTACGGCCAGCCCCACGGCGGCTCCAGCCTTGAGGTGAAGCTGGTCCAGGATGGCTGGCGGAACGACCAGCATAACCGAGCCGCCGACTTTGCGCAAGTTGGTAGTGTGCATGGTCAACCCTCTGCAATTATTATATCAAAATATAACAAACAGCCGATTCAGGCGCTC
Organism: Occallatibacter sp.; assembly: GCA_049521195.1. GTDB lineage: Bacteria > Acidobacteriota > Terriglobia > Terriglobales > Acidobacteriaceae > Telmatobacter. Next base: position 585 of record JBEKPA010000296.1, on the reverse strand, counting down.
TCCGCTTTATACGCAACCCGCCCCTCGCTGATCGTCCAGCGGACTTTGCCCTGCATGGTCCAGCCGTCGAAAGGTGTGTTGCGCGACTTGGACCTGGTTTCGCGGGCGTTGTAGGTCCACTCGGCCTTGGGATCGAAGATCACCACGTCGGCAAAGCTGCCCGCGACGAGCGTGCCGCGGCCTTTCAGGTTCAACAGCGCCGCCGGCTGGGCGCTCAGCAGGCTCAGAACCCGCCCCAGCGGCATCTTCCACTCCTTGTGCAGCCAGCGCAGGCAAAGGCCGAGCGCGGTCTCCAGGCCGGTGATGCCATTGGGCGCGTTCTCGAACTCCACTTCCTTCTCGTGGACGGCGTGGGGCGCGTGGTCGGTGGCGATCACGTCCACAACGCCGTCGAGGATAGCCTCGATCATGGCGTCGCGGTCGGCTGCCGCGCGCAGCGGCGGATTCATCTTGGCGTTGGTGTTGTACAGGCCCACGTGCTCCTCGGTGAGCAGGAAGTGGTGCGGCGTCACCTCGCAGGTAACGCGCAGCCCGTTGCGGCGGGCCTGGCGCACGGCGTTCAGCGCGGCGGCCGTCGAGGTGTGG
>JBEKPA010000295.1:0-4535 GCA_049521195.1 Occallatibacter sp. | reverse complement strand
ATGCGAGAGGCCATCGAGCCCGCCCAGGTGCAGCACCAGCACCGTCTGGGTCTCGGTGTTCTTCTCGTCGTCGGCAAAGGTGGACTTGACCAGCAGCTTCTCGCCCACAAACCGGGCCGGCGTGTGGCAGCCCTCGCAGATATACCGGGCCGGGCGCAGGCTCTCCACCGGCGATGGAATGGGCGTGGGATAGCGATCGAAAGTGACCTCCAGAATCTGCTTGGTGCCGTTCACCTTGGCGGCAAAGTAGGAGGATGCTCCCGAGCCAATGTGGCATTCCACGCAGGCCACATGGGAGTGCGCGGAGATCTTGTAGGCCGTGTACTCGGGATGCATCACGTGGCAGGACTGGCCGCAAAACTGGGGCGAATCCATGTAGGCCGCGCCGCGATAGCTGGCCATGGCCACCACCAGCAGGTTGATGATGGTGGCCACCAGAACGATATCCAGGCCGTGGCGGAAGATCCGGTCGTTGAGATCGATTTTGGGGAATTCGGCCGGAATCTGGCCGGCTTTTTGGAGCTTCTTGCGGCGCGCCAGCAGGCCCACGGGGATGAGCAGCAGCCCGGCGACAAACAGAGCCGGCAAAAGCAGGAAGAAGATGATGCCCAGGTAGGGGTTGTCGTTGGGCCGGCCGAAGAGTTCCACCAGCCAATAGCCGATCATGGTTACGCCTGAGGCGCTGGTGATGGCGCCGCCGGCAAGGCTGATGGGGTTATTGCCGAAGAACAGAGCCGGCCGCACCCAGCCTTCACGGAATCTCTGAAGCACTGACACCTTGTCCCCCACGTTCAATCAAATGGCCCGCCAGGGAGGCCGAAATCGCGATCATGGCGTCCCAGGAGGCATTGTACAGGGTGCCGGTTTCCTGATGAAATCGACTCCCTGCACCCATGGCTTTGGGTACACCTGTCGCGGCTTCGCTCCAGGCGGGCCTGGTTCGACATGCCGGTTCGATCTGCTGCTACTTCAGGCTGCGGTAGAAGGCAACTGCGTCTTTGATCTGCGCGTCGGTGAGTCCCGCGATCGGCTTCATCTTGCCCTTGCCGTTCTTGACGGCGGCAGCCATCTCGTCGGCGGTCAGCTTCTTGATGTCCGGATCGGAGACCGGCTTGATCCCCATCGCCTTGGCCATCCCCGCGCTGGGGGTGCCGGTGGCGCCATGGCACATCTGACACTTGGCTTTGTAGGTCGCTTCGCCCGCGGATTGGGCGAAGCCCGCGGCGCCGGCCAGAGAAACTGCAATGGCCAACACCAGGAAGGATCGAATCGTCTTTGTCATGCAAAAAACTCCCAAGAGATTTCCACGGTCATTGTACGCGGGACCGCGCAGGCCGCGTGAATTGTCTACTGAAAACAGAATCGTGTAAAGCAAATTGCCGGAATGCCGCGCAAACGCAAAAAGGGTGGACTGGCGAACCCCCCGGCCTCCGGTCCACCCCAACGATCTTCACAGGGACAGCGGTTTCGGTCAGAACTCGTAATGCACTCCAAGGGTCACGTTGTTGGCGTGAAAGTTCCGGGGTGCAGTCTCGCCGGCAGGCGATATGGTCAAGCCGGTCTGCTGGGTTAGGGAGGTGCAAGGAACAACCGCCGATGTCAAAGACGTTGAAAAGCTGCAGGACTGCGGGCCGGAAGGACCACCCTCGCCGTAACCGTAGAAGTTGTACTCTGCTTTCCAAGTCATTTTGGAAGTAGACGCCCATGCAAGGCTCAAGAAGGGCGACTGGTACGAGGACACCAGCGAACCGTTCACGTCCCGCGCATCGTTGAAGAACCGGCTTCCGTTCACCGAACTGATGCGATAGCCAATATTGGAGTGAATTGATTTGACGGGGGACAGGGTGAGAGCCGCCGATCCGTATTGCGAAGGAGCGTCCATGAAATCGCGCCCGAACCAGTCCGCAAGCTGGGTCGTCGAACCCCTGCCGTACACGCCAGGGCACACGTTCGGCGCGCCGTTGCTTGTGGTCGTGGCCGTGCCCGGATATGCGCCTGCGGTGGTCGAGGCGTTCTGGTTGCCGTTGTCAAAGCAGATGTTGGTCGCCGCAGAGACATCTGTGTAGGCATAGCTGAAGTCGAACCCATAGTGCTCATTGGGCGACAACATGCCGCTCACGCTCGCAATCCTGGTGTGATCGACATGATCGAGCGGGCCCTCGTACGGATCGTCACCCGCGGCCACGGCGGCCTGATTGTTATTGGTGTTATTATGCCGCTCCAGGTCGTTGAAGGCGCCCGAGATCGTCGCCCAAGGTTTCGGCCTGTATCGCGCGTGCATCCTGTAGTGCCACAGCTGCCGCGGCGACACCGGCGTGAGGGCGTTGTCGGCATAGGCCATTTCCACCGAACCGTTCAGATCGAGATTCGCGGTGGGGCGCACAGCGGCGGTAAACACTCCGGCGTTTTCGTTAATGGTCACGGTCCCGCCGATCGAAGCGCCCACGGGTAATGGAGTGTTATGAGGGTCGCCCTCTGCCACGACGTGATTCTGGTGACGGTAAGTAAGCGAGAGCGCAGTGCTCGACGAAACATCCCATGTGCCGGTCAGATTATTGGTTATATACAACTGGCCCGTATAGCCTGCGGACGACTGTCCGATGTTCGAACTGCCTTCAAACGTGGAGGCCCCGGCGGCCGCGCTTACGGTTGTGAGTGCGGTCTGGTTAATGGTCTGATTTGAAGGGGTGGGCGAAGGCGGCGTGGTAGCAGCAATTGTACAGGTGGACGCCGACCCGATAGGCGTACAAGTCGTAGTTCCGCTGGTCATAATCGTCGTACCGGGTTGGTGCATCGTGGAAAAACTGATCTGGTCAGCCATGCTGAAACTACTCGTTGCCTGCCACGTTGCTCCCAAATCGGCGGCAAGAACCTCGCGTGTTGCTTGCGCATTCCCGACGTAGGTCAGCTCGCGCGTCGCCCCAGTTGTGGCAGACCCCGTATTCAACCCCTGATAACTGTCGTAGTAGTTGGGCAGGTGCATGTTCGCGCTGGTATACCGCACATCTCCATTGATCGACAGGTTCTTGACGCTCGCGCTCTGCAGGCGAAGCACCTCGGTCGGGAATATGGCGCGCGTCGGCTGGGAGCGCAGATAACTTGTAACCACGGCGCAGGCGGGATTGATTACCGGCAAGCCGCCTGGCGTGTTGGGCTGCGAGAGGATGGTATAGACGGCGGGGTTGCCTCCGCCAGCCGGGGTGTATGCGCTGCCCATACTGGCCGTGTTGCAGGCGCCGATGCCATAAGGCGACAGGCTGTCAAAGTCATTGATAGCTACCGGGGTTCCGTCCGCCTCTTGCGCGATCAGGGAATTTGCAGCCAAGGTGAAGTACGAGTCGCCCTTGTAGTGCGTGATCTGCTCTTCATACGTGACCATCGTGCCCCGCACCGGCTTCCAGTCGAGCGCCGCCGTGATGTCATCGGTGTTATTACGCTGGTACTCTTCCAGCACGGCATTGTATTTGGCGAACTGATAGCCGCTCGGGCTGTGGCTCGGCCCCTCCATCAGATTCTTGGCGTACGCAATCCGATAGGTCACCTTCGATAGCGGCAGCAGGACGACGCTCACATCGGTCATGCGCCGCACGGTGTTGAACATGAATGGCGATTGAAGTGTCTGCGGCCACGCGAACGAGCCGGTACGCGCGTTGGAAGGGCCGATTGGAATCGACTGCCCCCCAGGGATATTCGGATTGCCGAGCAGGTCGTAATCGAAATACCTGCGGTCGCGACGGAACAGTGCTGAGAATTCGTAGAACTTGCCCTTCTCGGCGCTCATTCTTGCAAAGCTGACCGGGTCGCCTCCGAATCCGCCGCCCACAGCGCTGAGCGAGTCGACCAAGGTGTTCTTCTGGCCTGGCAATGCGCGCATATGAAAAGTTTCATCTTGCACGCGCGGTCCAGATTGCAGATTCACCAGATTGCTGTACATCGCCTGGCTGCCCGTGGCATTCGCGATGCGGCCGCCCAGATCCACGCTCTCATGGATCGCATATCCGTTCGGCACCGTCATCTGAGCGTCCGGTGTCGGTATTGGGTTGGCGGGTGTGGGATTCTGAGCGGCGGCGATGCCCGTGATCATCAGCAAAACGGCGACTCCAGCGCCCCCAGCGACGCGCTGGATCATTGCCAGAGATGCCTGATGTTCCGACAGCCAGGAAAACCAGCCTATCTTGTTCATAAGAAGCCTCACTTGAAAGAACATTCTTAACGACATCGAAATCTTGAACTCGTGTGCCAGTTGTTACCCGATCCGGGTCGCGCGATCCGCTGTGGCTGGAGGGCGCGGTCCGGATCCATGATTCCTACCTGAGAAACGCCGCATTCATGTTTGAACCGTGGATCAGCGTGTGGCAGTCCGTGCAGGGTGTCAGCTCAGACGAACCCGCGTTCATGCCATGCACGGTGCCTGCGGCGACGGGGCTGTGGCACTGGTTGCACAGCACGTTGATGTTCGGCATATTCAACATCCGCGCATTCTGCGAGCCATGCGGCGTGTGGCAACCCATGCATCCCTCGCCTTTCACCGGCGT
>JBEKPA010000294.1:0-4540 GCA_049521195.1 Occallatibacter sp. | reverse complement strand
CGTCGTGACCAGCGTCATCAGGCCAAAGGATTCCGGCATCAGCAAGCGGGTAAGAACGAGGCTGTTTACGACCCGCAGCCCCATCGAACACGCGTAGTCCATCACTGTCCAGAACGTGGCCCGCATGGCCTTCGATTCCAGAACCTTCCGGGCCAGCGCATCGCCCTCGGCGTGGTCTTCCGTCACGGTTTCCCGGTCGGGGAGATCGAGCGTCGAGAATGTCGTGTCAGTTGGCAAGTTACTCTCGAAGTGGTGAGATTTCTTTCGTTTCTTCAGGTCGGCTTAAGGCAGCGGGAATGCATTGGAAGAACGCGTGTGCATCGCAGATCACGCTTCAGCGCCGGATTCCGCGGATCACTCGGCGCTTTGGGAGGCCGCTTCGGGTGGCGCCTCCTGTCTCGCCGCCTGGCCGCGCCGGGGCTTCTCGATGCGATCCGCACTCAAAGTAGAGGAGTTTGCGATTCAGTTATGGCGATGCCTTAGATTCCAAAACGCGACCGGAGCGCGGTTCGCGCCGCGTGCGCTCCTTCATACATCGTGCCGAAGGTCAGATTCTTCACGCGATCCAGGGCGGGCCTTTGTCCCGGCGCGGTGGGATGCAAGCCGATCTTGCGCGCATAGTAATTTGCCCGGTTTGCGCCGATCGCGTCGTTTCGCACCCGCTTGAAATTGATGCTGACGGATACTGAAACATTGTCGGTGTTCTTTACCCAGTGTGGAAAGGTGGCGGGATTGAAGACTCCCACGCCTGGGGATACCTCGTAGCGCCAATGCCCCTCGGATAACTCGTCATGCCATCTGGGCGCCGGCAGGTGTCCCGTCCAGTAGCGCTCCAGCTCCTCCTGAGTAAGTATTTGCGGATCGTGCGCATTGTAGAGGAACACCGATTTCCTGCCTTGCACCTGGGCCAGAAAATTGGCTTCGCCATCCAGATGATAGGGCGTGATGCGGTTGGGCGAAGTGATGAAAACAGTCAGAATCGGATCGCGATACCGGCGGCGCAAATCCGCGCCCGTAAGCTCCGACAGCTCCGTGATGAATAACTCCAGAGCCGCGCGGTACTCCGGCTCTTCGTGAATGCGCTTGAGAATGATCCAGTTTCGGCTTTCCCCGATCCGCTCCAGCGCCTGAACCAGAGTCATATCCGCGGGCTTGTTGCCGAAGGAGCCGTTCACCACCGGCTCGCCGGTTTCGTAGTGGCTCTTGTGCTGGCGCTTTTGCATGCAGCGTTCAGCCAGCCTCAGCAGCGCCGGCATCTGAAAGATATCCATCGTATTGAGAGCGTGGCGGAACTCAAACGGGCGGTGGTCGAAGTTGGCGGCAAACAGTTTGCCGGTCTCGGTATCGCAGGGGAAGACGGCCGGCGACGCCGCTGGATGGATTGCAGTAGCCATGGAACCTCCTGGGTCCACGCACTCAAGGAGTGCCGATTGGGATTGCGGGAAACTGGGACCGCCGCGGAATTCCGGACCGGATCGGATCGCTCCCGGGAGAGGCCGTCTTGTTACTCGGCGAGCAGCAAGCGGTTGCGCAAGGATTCGGTTATCTCCGTGGCGGTTGCCGCCTCGCGCGGGCTTCGCCCGTGTCACTCCCGCCAGTCAGTGCGGGAATAACAGCTTCCTTATGAGATTCGATGTGAAAAGCGAAGAATTGCTTCAAGAAATTGTCACTCCCGTCTTTCGCCGGTTGCGGCTGGCTCTGAATGGCCGCTTCCGCACAGGCTGTTTCGGAACTCGCCTGATTGGAAAAGCGGCAGGCACTGGAGAAGGACTTAGGAGCCGGTTCCAGCCAGAACCACGCCGACTGTGCGCAGAATGATCTTGATGTCCAGCCAGACGCTCCAGTTCTCGACGTAGGTCACATCCAGTGAGATATAACTGTCGAAGGAGGGATCCTGGCGCGACTGCACCTGCCACAGGCCGGTGATGCCGGGAGTTACGTCGAGACGGCGCAGGTGGCTGAGCTTGTACTCCTGCACTTCGCTGGCCAGCGGCGGACGCGGACCGACAATGCTCATGTCGCCTTGCAGCACATTGAAGAACTGGGGCAATTCATCCAGAGAATACTTGCGCAGGTAGCGGCCCAGCTTGGTGATGCGGGGGTCGTTGGCGATCTTGAAGAGCACGCCATCGCGCTCGTTCATGTGCATCACGTCGGCGCGGCGTTTTTCCGCGTCGTTCACCATGGTGCGGAACTTGATGCAGCGGAAGACGCGGCCCTTCTTCCCGATGCGTTCCGAGAGATAGAAGACCGGGCCGGGCGAATCCAGCTTGACAGCGATGGCGATGGCCAGCAACACCGGCGAAATGGCTATCAGTATCAGGCTGGAGAGCATCATATCCACCAGCCGCTTGAGCAATAGAGCGATTTCGGGCACGTAGCCATGGTGCAGCGGAACGGTCGGGAACTGGCCAATATACTCGATGGGGTTGTCCCAGACCAGCCCATCGTACATGTCGGGAACCACGCGCATGTCGACGCCCTGGGCACGTGCCTGCTCCAGCATGTCCTTGACGATGCCGCGCTGCTCACAGGGCGCGGTGAAGAATACTTCATCCACAAAATGCTTGCGAGTGTGCTGGAAGAGCGTGTCGACCGTGCCCACCACGTCGCTTGAGAGATCGCCAATGCGCGGGCAGCCGCCTGGAAACGCGATGAAGCCCTTGAAGTTGTAGCCAAGATGCCGGATGCTCTCCAGATGATTGCGAAGCGCATGCGCCTCCGGTCCGGTGCCGACGATGAACACGTTGCGGCTGCCAATGCCGCGCTCGAAGCGATGGTAGAGCAGCAAGCGGTAAACGAACCGGCGCAGGCTGAGTCCGATGGTGACCAGTCCGATGGTGATGATCACGATGCCGCGTGGAATGTCTTCCGCGTGAACCAGGAAGAGCGTGCCGGTTAGCAGCAGGCCGGAGATGAAGCAGGCCTGCACGCTCAGACTTTGCTCATGCAGAAAGCTGCTCAGGCGCGCGGGCGTATACAGATGCAACCGCCGGCTGGTGATCATGAGCGTCGCCGCAAACCCGCACAGCGCAGCCAGCAGGATTCTTGTCGAACTGCCTTGAATGAGGGTGCCGTGCCAGAGGCTCTTTGCACCGGCTACAGGGCCCATATGCCGCTCGTAGAGCGTGACTAACACTGCGGACGCCAGGATCGTGACCCCATCCAGGAACATCCACAGCGCGACCGTGCCTCGCGAGATTCGCGAAGATCCTGCCACGGGCCTTTCCGCCCATTCCTGGGAGGAAGACGTGTTTGCGGTGATTCTTTGCCAAAAACCCGATGTCGCCATATTCGTTCCGAAGACCTCGCAGATTCGAAAATTCAGGGGATAACGCTAACAATGACTTCCGGCGGTAACGGCGGAAGCGGCTCCAGCAGCTACCCTGACCTTGGTATCGATTCAAACGAACTGCCAGAACACCATTGGGCTTTCAGGGATTTCAAGCGGGGCGATTCTTCTGAACTCCTCCGCCGCCGCAAATGCCGCGCCTGTATCGGGTAGAATCGAACCCGGAGGAAGGCAGTCTTGAATAGGAGCACACCCTGGCTTCAGTCCCTCCCGGCGGACGGGAAACCAAGCATGCGCCTGTTCTGCCTGCCTCATGGGGGTGGCGGCGCCACCGCTTATCGTTCCTGGACCGCCGAACTGCCGGCCTTTGTGCAGTTATGTCCTGTCCTGCTGCCCGGCCGGGAGACACGACTCTCCGAGCCTCTTTACACCCAGATTGATCCGCTTGTGGACGCCATGGATCGGGAATTACGTCCCTGGCTGGAGATACCCTATGCGATCTTCGGACACAGCATGGGCGCATTGCTGGCCTTCGAGTGGGTGCGCAGGCTGAGGCGCGACCGGTATTCCATGCCTGCCTGGCTCTTTCTTTCCGGCCGCCGCGCGCCCGATGCGCCGGGCGATGCCAGGCTTCTGCACTCGCTCGCCGACCGCGAATTCGTGGAGGAACTGACTCGCCTCTTCAATGGAATCCCGCCTGAATTTCTGGGGGATGAGGCGCTGATCGAGGTCTTCCTGCCGATTCTGCGCGCCGATATTGCGGTGGTCGAGAGTTATCGCTTCCGGGAGGATGAACCGCTGGACTGCCCGATCACAGTTTTCTCCGGAATCGACGATGAAAGCGTGAGCTGGGATGAGTTGCTCGCCTGGAAGCGTCATACAAGCCGGCGCTTCGCAATGCAGATGCTTCCCGGAGGCCACTTCTATCCCCAGCGCCCCCTGCTGCAAACCATCTCGGCAACCCTTGCCGAAGTGAATTCCCACTGCGAATGACAGCCCGCATGCCGTATCGGGACCGCGGCGCTCGGATGCTATGAGACATTACGTACCGGCTTCCGGAAATCCCTGTGGCTGCACGGCGCGATTGCGCCCGGCTGTCTTTTGCATGGCGTCGAGGGATGCAGTCAGTTGTGGATCGAAGCTGTAAATCCATGCGCCCGTGTCGGCAACGGGAATCCACCCGCTTGAATCGGCGCTGGGCTGAGCGAGAGAGACGACGGCCCGGACTCCGGTCTCGTGAAATGCCCG
>JBEKPA010000293.1:0-4550 GCA_049521195.1 Occallatibacter sp. | reverse complement strand
CGGCCTGGCTGGCAGCCGGCGCCGCGGCGGTTCTGCTGTTTCTCGTGGTTCCCTGGCCTGCTGTGCTGGCCAGTCTTTCCGCATTTCATCTTGGCGCGGCGGGGCATTAGAGAATGAGCGCAATCGACAACTCGATTCTCACCCTGATCCTGCTTGCCCCGCTGGCCGGAGCGGCGCTGGTGGCGCTCGCACCTGACCGCGGCAAGCTGCCCAACTGGATCGCCCTCGTGACGGCGCTGGTCACCTTCGGCCTTACGCTCCATTTGCCGGCGCGGTTCGATCCGGGAGCAAGCGGCTTTCAGTTCGCCGTCAATCAACCTTGGATCGAGCGCCCCGCGATCTTCTATCACGTGGGCGTGGACGGGCTGAGCATGTGGCTGGTGGTGCTTACCGGCCTGCTGGCCCCGGTGGGCGTCGTCGCCAGTTGGAACGCCATTGGCGAGCGGCGCAAGATCTTTTTCGCCCTCTTTCTGGTCCAGCAGACGGCCATGTTCGGGGTCTTCATCTCGCTCGACCTGATGCTCTACTACGGCTTCTGGGAGCTTTCGCTGGTCCCCATGGCCGTGCTGATCGCCATGTACGGACGCAAGGACGGACCCAAGGCAGCGCTCAAGTTCTTTCTCTTCACGTTCATTCCCTCGGCGCCGCTGCTGGTGGCGATCCTGTGGCTCTACAGCGAGACCCGCAGCTTCGATTTCACTGCCCTTCACAATCAAATCGCCCTGGGATTGATTCCCGCCGGCCCATTGTGCTGGGCAGCTCTTGCGTTTCTCTTCGCCTACGCGGTCAAGGTGCCGGTCTTCCCGCTTCACGGCTGGCTTGCGGATACCTTCAGCGAGGCGCCGGTGGCCCTGGCGATGGTGGTGGCCGGCAAGCTGGGCCTCTACTCCCTGCTTCGCTTCCACATCGGGCTGTTCCCGGCGCAGGCGCGAGCGGCGGCTCCGTACCTGATTGCCCTGGCCGTCGTCGGCATTCTCTACGGCGCGTGCCTGGCGCTCGTACAGCGCGACTTCTGGCGATTGCTTGCCTTTGCGGCTCTGAGCCACCTGAGCCTGATCCTTCTGGGCATCTACGGTTTCACGTTTACAGGTACGGCTGGGGCGGTTTATCAAATCCTCAGCCACGGCGTCGTCGATGGCGCACTGTTCCTGCTGCTGGGCTTCCTCTACGATCGCTACTCGACCAGCCAGATCAATGCCTATGGGGGTCTGGCGGCCAAGCTGCCGCGCACGGCCACGTTCTTTGTCATTGCGTCCCTGGCCATGATCGGACTGCCCATGCTCAACAGTTTTGTCGGCGAGTTCCTAATCCTGTCGAGCACCTTTACCGGCGTCAGCAAAGGCTGGGCGATTGCTTCGAGCGTGGGCATGATTCTGGGCGCGGCTTACATGCTGTGGCTGGTGCAGCGCCTCTTCTACGGGCCGGAGAGCCAACTGACCGCATCGAAGCCCACCGGCGATCTCCACTTCCGGGAACTGGCCGTGCTGTGGCCGCTGGCCGCGCTCATGCTGGTGATGGGGCTTGCACCGTCGTTGTGGCTGCCGAGCATCGAGACGAGCGTGCGTCTTCCGCAACTCAGGAAGTCGGCCGACTCGCGCGAAAAGGTTCTGGCGCTCCCATCGTTGTCTTTTTCGTCTTCGGGGGAGGGCCAGCGGTGAATCCTGTTCCCGATATCTTCCGAATCCTTCCCGAGCTCGTCCTTGCCCTGACCGGCGTGGCCGTGATGCTGATCGACGCCTCGCTTCCAGCCGCATCTCCGCGCCGCATGCTGGGCTGGGTTGCGGCTTTCGGAACCACGTTCGCTCTCTGGGCCAGCCTCTGGCAGCTTTCCCTGCCCGCGGGAGCCGCGTACTTTGGAGCGAACGGCACCGTCGAGACCAGTCCCTTCACCGTCTTCTTCCACGTGCTCATCTGCGGCATCGTGCTGGTGGCCCTGCTGCTCTCGCTGGACACTTTGCCCGGGGACAGCCATCATCAAGGCGAGTTCTATGCTCTGGTGGTCTTTGGCGCGGTGGGCATGTGCCTGCTGACCGGCGCGGTCGAGCTGCTGGTGGTCTTTATCGCACTGGAGATCTCCTCCATCTCCACCTACATTCTGGCCGGCTACCGCAAGAACACGAGCCGCGGGCCCGAGGCGGCCATCAAGTACTTCCTCCTCGGCTCGTTTGCCACGGGATTCCTTCTCTATGGCGTGGCATTGATCTTTGGCGCCACCGGCACCACCCAGATCTACGAGATCGCCCGCCTGGCACCATCCGCGCAGAATCACGCTTTCATCCTGGCTGGCATGGCGCTGATGCTGGTGGGCATTCTGTTCAAGGTCTCGGCTGTTCCCTTCCACGTCTGGACTCCGGACGTGTACGAGGGCGCGCCGTCACCGGTGGTAGCGCTTCTCTCCACTGCGCCCAAGGCTGCGGCCTTCGCGCTGCTGCTGCGCGTGGTCTATGAGCTGTTTCCCACGCTTGACAAGCTATGGACGCCGCTGCTGTGGATCGTGGCCGTCCTCTCGATGACCGTGGGCAACCTGGCCGCGCTCCGTCAGCAGAACGTGAAGCGGATGCTTGGCTACTCCTCGATCGCTCACGCCGGCTACCTGCTGGCGGCCTTCGCCGGGGTGGGAACGACGGGCATTGCCGCCGCCAGTTTTTACATTGCGGCGTACGCGGCCATGAACGTGGGCATCTTCGCCGTCATTACCCTGGTGAGCGGATACGACGAGGAACTGCCCATGATCGAGGATTATCGCGGGCTTATCTATCGTTCGCCGCTGCTCGGCAGCTTGCTGATCTTCTTCCTCGCCTCGCTCATTGGAATTCCTTTCACCGGCGGATTCTTCGGCAAGTTCTATTCCTTCTCAGCAGCGGTGGACGGCGGAGCGATTTGGCTGGTCATAATCGGCCTGCTGAACTCGGGATTGGCCGCGGCCTACTATCTGCGGCTGGCCCTAGCCGCGACCGGACGCCCGGAGAAGAAGAATTCCGAAGCCGCGGTTCCCGCGCCCCAGGTAGGCGTGGCGGTTGGCGCGGCCTTGTTGCTGGCGGTTGCCGCCACGCTGGTTCTGGGCATCGCACCCGGCGAGGTGCTGCGCGCGGCGGAGGCCGGAGCGCATACGCTGCAAGCGCCTCCCGCGGAGATCGGCGCTCCGGGGATCAGTGTGCCGCGGGAACCAAAGCCGTAGTGGGCCCGGCCAGGTTTCGCCGCGTCGCCGGCGCCAGCAAACTCCTGTAAAACGCTGTGATCAGCCCCAGAACGCGATCATTCGAATAATGCTCAACCACCCACGCCCGCGCCGCCACGCCCATGCGCTGCCGCCTCGCGGGGTCGCGGAGCAGCTTGAGCACGGCCGCGCTGATGGCCTGCGGGTAGCCGGGCGGGATCAGCAGGCCGGTAACCTCGGGCACCACCGAGTCGCGCGATCCGGTGGCGATGGTTGTAACCACTGGAATACCGGTTGCCGCGGCCTCCAGTACGACGTTGGGAAAGCCCTCCCGCCAGGTGGGCAGGACCATCACGTCCATGGCCCGATAGTAAGGCGCCGTATCGGCCACAAACCCGGTGCAATGAATGCGCGGGTGGTTCTCCATGCGGGTTCGCAGATCGAGGCGCAGCGCGTCTTCCGCAACATCGAACCAACCCACCAGCAGAAGGTATGCCGCCGGTTCAGCTTGCAGAATGGCGTCAAAGGCCTCCATCAACTCAGGCAGTCCCTTGTCGCAGGTTAATCGCCCTACAAAACCTAGCACCGGGACTTCCCGTGGAAGGCTGAGCCGGCCTCGCACATCGCTTGGACCGGGCGAGAACCGCTCCACATCGACCCCGTTGCTGCTGCCGTCCCCGAGCAGATTCAGTTTGGCCTCGGGCGCCACGCCCAATGCCAGCGCTTCAGCACGCATGCTGCGGCTGTTGCAAAGCACAACCTGCGCACAGGCTGAGGCCACCCGTTCAGCCATCAGCAAAATGCGCCTCTTGAAGCCTCTCGCACCCTCAACCTTGAACCCGCGCAACATATAGATGCGCGCAGGCACTCCCGCAAGCCAAGCGGCAAAGTTGCCCAGCAGCCCGGCCTTGGGGGTGCTGAATTCCGTCATCTCCGGCCTCAGCCGGAGCAGCAGCCACCAAAGCCGCGCCAGCGACACAAGGTCCGCAATCGGCGCGATCTCCCGTTGTATCGGAATGGCAATGGACTCGACGCCTTCGCGCGCCGCGGTGCGCTCCAGCAATTCGCCGGGGCTTGAAACGAGGGTCACGCGAAAGCCCGCCTCGCGCAACGCTCGCAGGCGTCCGGTCAGAGTCAGGCAGGTCTGTGAATGGGTGATGCCCACGACGATGTGGGGCGCGGGCTGCGTTGCGCGAACCTGCAGCTCAGAGACGAATAGGGGCGCTTCGGAAAGAAACATGGGGGGACCCGCACTCTCCGCAATCTCTGGGCATGTTTTGGAAGACTGCTCAGAAATTTGCTTTCAACGTAGAGGTGCGGTCCGTCATGGCTTTGTCCATGCAACCAGGTCAAATCAAAGCAACGGGGCGTTAGCCCCAAGAAAGAGTGCGCT
>JBEKPA010000292.1:0-4553 GCA_049521195.1 Occallatibacter sp. | reverse complement strand
GTTCCTAGGTCGAGTTGCAACGCGCCCGCCAAACTGCGGATCTTCGCTTCAGAACCCACAAGAACCGGAACGATCAGATTGTCCTTGAATGCCTGAATCGCGCCCCCGAGAGATACTTCGTCGCACGGCCAGACAATCGCAGTCCTGACGGCTGGTCTTGAAGTGGCGCGCGCAATCAGCCCCTGATAGCGGCGATACGGCTCATTCACAATGAGCTTGGGCACGGGCAGCGTAGACCAGCGCAGTCTTGCCTGAGGTGCCAGAAGCGTGGCCGTGCCGGAGAATATCGGCGTGCCGGAGCCATTGTTTGCCGCGCAATCGAAGGTAACGATCTTTGTGGAATCGTCCTTGCCCGTGACCCGCACCTTGACAAGAATGAGATCTCCGACACGGATGCGATTGTGGAACGAGAGACATATGTTCGTCAGTGTGCATCCGGGCCCGGGAATGTTCATGCTGAAAAGCCCGGAGATAAGAGAGGCGCACCACATGTTAGGACCGGTCGGAGGTATGCCCCCGGCCCGGCCGACTAGTTCATCCGAGTTCAGAACGGAGTGGAATCCGGAGATCGAGGCAAAAGCCATCGCATCGTCCGTGGTCAGGACGTGATCGGTCGAGGCTGTATCGCCAATTGAAATCTCGTCGTAAGTCTTGCTCTCAATGAACCCCAGATTCATACTTGTTCCTTCCCTTTCAAGCGCCGGCCTGCGTGCTGCCTGAGTGCCATCGTAATTGTCTTGGAGCGCAGTGCAAAGTGACTGCAATCACCGCTGCCGCGCGGCTGTGGATTCGCAGGCCCGAATTGGACCGGGCGGTTGGGCGATCGCCCGTGCCCCATCCATTCGTCCGCCGCGGCGGATTCTGGCGAAAGGGTAGGAAGCCTCCAACCTCAATCCGCTCCTTTCATCAGGAGCGGGTCGCGCGGGAGTGCGTATCGCTGCGGAGTCTCCTCAGGCCATCGACAAGCCGGAACCATCGGCGCCGATTCCCGGATTTGGCGACGAAGCGGGCGGATGGGCGCGGGCGCATGATAGAAAGTAAGCTGTGCGGAAAACGCCGGCCCGCGGCAACAGATGGGGAGCGCGCGGGAACGGCCGCCTGTATCGAAGGCCAAAATGGATAGCGCCGTCAAGGTCCTGATCGTCGAAGACGAGCCCCACGCGCTGATGGGGCTTGCCGAACTGATCTCCGGTTGGGGATACAGCGCCGAGACCGCGCGCGACGGCATCGAGGGCTGGGAGAAAGCACTGGCATGGAACCCGGCCATTGTGGTCACCGACCTCAAGATGCCGCGCCTGGACGGTATCGGCCTGCTTACCAGGCTGACCGCGGAAGACTCGGGCCTGGGCGCGAATGTGGTGGTCGTGGTGCTCACGGCGATGGGTTCGATCGAGTTGGCTGTGGACGCCATGAAGCTGGGCGCATACGACTTTTTGCAAAAGCCGGTGGACGCCACGCGCCTGCGCACCATCCTGGCCAACGCCACCCGCCAGCGCGAGACCGAGATCGAGTTGGAAGTGGCGCGGCGGCGTCTGCGCGAAACCGGCGTTCTGGGCTCCCTGGTGGGCAAATCCCGGCAGATGCGGGAGATATTCGGGGTGATTGAGCAAATCGCGCCCTCCAACGTCTCCGTCCTCATCACCGGCGAGAGCGGCACCGGCAAGGAGTTGGTGGCCCGCACCCTGCACGAGCTAAGCCCGCGAAAGACGAGGCCTTTCGTCGCGGTGAACTGCGCGGCCATCCCCGAGACGCTGATCGAGAGCGAAATCTTCGGCCACGAAAAGGGCGCCTTCACCGGCGCGGTCGAGCGCCGGGCCGGCTGCTTCGAACTGGCCCATGGAGGCACTCTGTTGCTGGACGAACTGGGCGAGATGCCCGCGGGAACCCAGGCCAAGCTGCTGCGCGTGCTGGAGGAACGAAAGGTCCGCAGGCTGGGAGGGCGCGCCGAACAAGAGGTGGATGTGCGCGTGCTGGCCGCCACCAACCACGACCCCGGCCAGGCCGTCGCCCAGGGTAGCCTGCGCCCCGATCTCTTTTATCGCCTCAATGTCTTCCACATCGCCATGCCGCCGCTGCGCGAGCATCGTGAGGATCTGCCGGCGCTGGCCGAGGCCATGCTCAAGGAGATGAACCTCAAGCATGGCCGCCGGGTCTCCGGCGTGGCCGCGTCGATGTTGGACCGGATGATGGCCTATGACTGGCCGGGAAACGCCCGCGAACTGCGCAATGTGATCGAGCGGGCGGTCATATTGTGCCCGGACGGCGCACCGCTCGATGCCGGTCACCTGCCTCCGGGCTTTGCCATGGCGCAGGCGCCTGCCGCGCTATCCATCGATACCGGCGTCGTGCCGGTCCGCGTCGGCTCCACCGTGGACGAGGCCGAACGGATGCTGATCGTGCGCACCCTCGAGGCCACCGGGCAAAACAGGACGCGCGCCGCCGAAATCCTGGGCGTGAGCCTGAAGACTCTTCACAACAAGCTGAAAGAGTACAGTCGCGCCCCCGCCGGCCGGCAAGGCTGAGCCCATGCGCCTGAAGACCAAACTCGTTCTGGCCGTCACCACCCTGGTCTTTGCCATATCCGGGATGCTTTCGGTGGTTTACGTCAGCCAGCTTCTTCGCTCGGCCGTGCACCAGTCCTTTGACACCAATCTCATGGTGGCCAACCAGATTCGCTTTGCCCTGCAAAATGCCCTTCTGACCGGCCTCAAAGACCGCACGGTCGATCCTGACAATCCGGCCCAGTTGCGCAATATGGAGGCCGAGGCGGTGCGCAACGATGCGCAGTTGCAGGCAGTGGTCGACTCGGTGAACCGCTACTCGCTCACCGTATACGACATCAACATTGGCGACAGCCGGTCCAGCACGCTGCTAAGCACCAATCCCGACAATGAAGACAAACCCCTGCCCGTCCGTCCCGACTTGAGCCAGCTCCGCGACACCAATCCCTTTCAGTTGATAGCGGTCATGCTCGGTCCGCCCCGCGTCTTCGACGTGGTGGCGCCCCTGGAGCGCAATGGAAAGCCGTTTGCCACGGTGCACGTGGGCGTGCGCACCACCTTTCTGCGCGCCGTCTATGAACCGTGGTTAAGGGCGGCTCTCACGCTCATGGGCCTGGCGCTCGCAACGGCGCTGGCCGCGGCCTTCCTGCTCAGCAATATCGCCCTTCGCCCCCTGCAGCAGATCAGCCGCCAGTTGGACTACTGGACTGCCGGCGCCGAAAACCGGGGCCAGGAGGATGAGACGCCCCGCCAGGATATGGAAGCCCGCGTCTCCCACAAGATCGAGCGCTTTGGCCAGCGCATGCGCAACGTGGAAGAGGTCTTCTCCGCTTTGAAGGAGAATCTCGATCGGATTCTGGGCAACTTGCAGGACGGAATCCTGCTCTTCACCGGCGACGGCCGAGCCGTGCTGGTCTCCGAAGCGGCGCGCCGCTTTTTGCCCGAAGAGACGGGCATCATCCTGGGCCAGGATGCGCGCGAGGTCTTCGATCGGTCGACGGTGCTCGGCAAAACTCTGCGCGAGGCCTTCGATGCCGGCGTCACCCTCGTCCAGGAAGATATCCTCACCGAGACCGGGAGGCGGATTCAGGTGTCGCTGGATTTCATCCACGACGGCGAAACCCTCCAGGGGCTGGGCGCGCTGGTCACTCTGCACGACCTGGAATCGGCCGAGGAGATCGAGTCCGAGCTGGAGCTCTCCCGGCGCATGGCGGCCATCGGCAGACTGACCTCCGGCGTGGGCCACGAAGTGAAGAACCCCATCAACGCCATCGTGGTACACCTGGAGCTGCTCAAGACCAAACTAGGCGACCCCAACTCCCCGGCCATCCGTCACCTGGAGGTGATCGACGCCGAGATCCACCGCTTGGACCGCGTCGTGCAGATGCTGGTGGACTTTTCCCGGCCCGTCGAACTGCACCTCCGCGAACAGGACATCTGCGCGGTCATCGGCAATGTGCTGGCTCTGGCCTCGGCGGAGCTTGCCACGCGCAATGTAACCCTGGTCAGCCAGATGCCTGAGAGACCCCTTTTGGCCAATATCGATGCCGATCTCATCAAGCAAGCGGTGCTGAACGTGATTCAAAACGGAGCCCAGGCCATGCCGGAAGGCGGCATGCTCGAAGTCGTTCTCGAAGAAGAGCGCAGAACCGGGCGCGGCGATGCCCCAACCCCGAAAGGCGCCGCGATGCCCACTTCGTCGCCGGGGTCGAGATTCGCCCTGCTGCGCATCGCCGATCAGGGCCCCGGCATTCCCGACGAGATTCGGGAGAAGGTTTTCAACCTCTACTTCACCACCAAGAGCGGCGGCAGCGGCATCGGTTTGGCCATGACCTACCGGATTCTCCAGTTGCACCATGGAAGCATCGAAGTACAATCGAGTTCAGAGCATGGCGCCGAGTTTCTGATGCGAATTCCACTTGCTCCCGCGGAATGGGGACGCCGGCCTCTCAAACCGGCGAGTGTACAAAGCAAGGACGGGCTTTGGGGATGAAGTTCCACGCCAGAAGCGTCGCATGGCTGCTGCCGTTTCTTCTGACGGGGTGCATCCAT
>JBEKPA010000291.1:0-4561 GCA_049521195.1 Occallatibacter sp. | reverse complement strand
CCATCAGGTGGACGCCGATCATCTGGCCGCTGCTGTTGACGGTCGGAGCGGCATTGGCATGGATTCTAACTTTGGCGTCGACCAAGCCGGAGTAAGTCGCGTCCCCCTCCCTTTGCATGGTTACGCTCACGGTCCCATCGATCATTGCCAGTTGCAGTGTGACGCTATGGCTATATTCGACGACGGCATGGATTGTGCCCTCGACCTCCACCCATTGGGCATCTTCCGCACCGGTCTCCAGGTGCGGGAGGTTGACCCGCGGAGGGTTTGCCGGGAGGGGAGAACGGCCGATCGCGCGTATCTGGGGCAGGACAACGACGGGACCAAACCCTCCAGGGCCGCTCACGCCCCGCACGTCTACCAGGGTCCCGGCGGGGAGCAGCCCGACCGAACCGGAACGAGGCTTCACAAAAACGCTTCCCGTCGAATCGTGCACGAAGATTGCCGCGTATCCGATACCGTAATCCGGATCGAAGTAGGTCACTACTCCCCTCAAATGCACCGGATAGGCGCGTGCCGCTTGCTCGGAAGTGAGGCTGTGCGCCTGATGAGTTGTGGTGAGTGTGGGCAGTGCGCCCGCGCGTTCCTTTGCCGGCTCGGCAATTCCCGCCGCACCCGCGGACAAGAGACCGATAGAGAAGAGAACCGCGCTGGAGACGGCCGATACCGCACAAAGGCGGCGAAGGCGCGGGGCCGGGAGGCAGACCTCCGCCTGCCGCTCCCGGCGCAGGCGGGCCGCGTCGCTCACCCACTCGAGCCGCTCTTCGCTTCTTGCAACGGTGCCTGAGGTTTCGAGTCTCAAATCGCGCGCTTTCCTCCCTATGCCGAGCCGCCTCTCTAGGTTAGCTCCATGCGGCCTTATCGGAGGATGTGGAACAAAACATTATCATAACGCCGCGATAGCTTCCCGAGCCTCAAAACTACGCTCCAGGGCCTGATTAGCCGGATCGCATTGCAGGCGGAACGGAAGAACATCGTCTCCACCGCTGGAGCGATTCGAGGAATCTGCGCATCCACGCTTTGCAGGGAGGCGGCGCTAGGATTCCCGCGGCGCGACGATCGGAACCGGGCGAGGAGCGCCTTCCGGCAGGACGAGATCTTGCGGCGCGCGGCAGGCGCGGTCGAGTTTGACCAGGTCGCCCTGCATCTGCTGGTCTTTGCCGAGCGAAGCCAGCACGGCGGTGAGGATGGACGTGGCGGCGGGATCGGCCGGCGGGCAGATGCTGTAGTGCATCCACTTCCCTTCCCGGCGGGCGGCAACGATGCCGGCGTTGCGCAGGTAGGCGAGATGGCGGGAGATCTTGGGCTGGCTCTGGCCGAGAATCTCGACAAAATGGCAGACGCACGCCTCGCGGCCGGCCATCAGGTTGAGCAGGCGTAGGCGGGTGGTATCGGCCAGGGCCGCAAAGAGGCTGGCCAATGGGAGAGATTTGGAGCAGCAACCCATGAATCCATTATATATGTATTGACAAATATGAGCGCGAATAATATATTTGCCTAAGCGAATGTGAGGTGCTCGAAATGGGTACGCAAACCGAAATGGATACGAAGACCTTGGTTCAGGAAAAGTATGGGGCTGCGGCGCGGGAGGTGCGCAAGACCGGCTCGGTAGCCTGCGGCGATCCGGCGCTGCGCTGCTGCGACCCCATCACCACCAACCTTTATAACGAGGCCGAGACGAGCGGCCTGCCGGCGAACGCCGTGCTGGCATCGCTGGGCTGCGGCAATCCCACCGCGCTGATTCAGTTGAAACCGGGCGAGACGGTGCTGGACCTTGGCTCCGGCGGCGGCATCGACGTGCTGCTCTCGGCCAGGCGCGTGGGGCCAACGGGCAAAGCGTACGGCCTGGATATGACCGACGATATGCTGGCGCTGGCTCGCGAGAATCAGCGCCAGGCGGGCGTCGAGAATGTCGAGTTCCTCAAGGGCGAGATGGAGAACATTCCCCTGCCCGATGGATCGGTGGATGTGGTGATCTCGAACTGCGTCATCAACCTTTCGGCCGACAAAGACCGCGTGCTGCGCGAGGCCTTTCGGGTGCTCAGGCCGGGCGGGCGCTTCGCCGTCTCCGACGTGGTAGTGCGGGGCGAGGTTCCCGACGAGGTGCGCAAGAGCATGTTGCTGTGGGTGGGCTGCGTTGCCGGCGCGCTGGAAGAGCGGGAGTACGCGGCCAAGCTGGCGCAGGCCGGCTTTACCGGGATTTCCATGGAGCCGACGCGGGTGCATTCGGTCGAGGACGCGCGGCATTTTCTGGTGGAGGCGGGCATCGATGTGGATGCGATCGCTCCGTTGGTCGAAGGCAAATTCATGAGCGCCTTTATCCGGGCTACAAAACCCGGCGGCGAATGTTGCGCGCCGGGCTGCTGCTTCTGAGCAAGTCCGAATTGGAGGAGATCATGCCAAGGCCTTACAACATTCTCGTTCTGTGCACCGGCAACTCGGCGCGCAGCATCCTGGGCGAAGCGCTCTTCAACACACTGGGCGCGGGCCGCTTCAGGGCCTACAGCGCGGGCAGTCATCCCACGGGCAAGGTCAATCCCTTCGCCATCGAACAGGTACAGCGATTGGGTTATCCGGCGGAGGGACTGCGCAGCAAGAGCTGGGATGAATTTGCCGCTCCCGGCGCGCCGGAACTGGACTTCGTGATCACTGTCTGCGACAAGGCGGCGGGCGAGATGTGCCCGTTTTGGCCGGGCCAGCCGGTGACGGCGCACTGGGGCTTTCCCGACCCCGCCGCCGTCGAGGGGAGCGACGAAGTGAAGCGCGCGGCCTTCACGCAGACCCTCCATCAGATGCGAAATCGCGTGCAGCTCTTCCTCAGTCTGCCCTTGGGAACACTCGACCGGATGGCGATCGAAAAGAGCATGCGGGCCATCGGCAAGCGGCCGCTTTGACTTCGCGATTCGCAGCAGAGGAGAGATCGAATGCAGACCGACCCCCAGCCTTGCTGCCCGGTCCCTGTTCCGGGCGGCGCTTCAAGACTTTCCTTCATCGACCGCTTCTTGACGCTTTGGATCTTTCTTGCCATGGCCATTGGCGTTGCGGTGGGGCGCTTTGCGCCCGGTGTTCCGGCGCTGTTGCAGCGCTTCCAGGCGGGCACCACCAACATTCCCATCGCCGTGGGACTGATCCTGATGATGTATCCACCGCTGGCCAAGGTGCAGTATGAGCGGCTGGGCGAGGTCTTCCGCAACCGCAAGGTGCTGGGGCTCTCGCTGGTGCAGAACTGGGTGATTGGGCCGGTGCTGATGTTTGCCCTCGCCGTGATCTTTCTGCGCGGCTACCCGGAGTACAGGACCGGGCTGATCCTCATCGGGCTGGCGCGCTGCATTGCGATGGTGATTGTGTGGAACGAGCTGGCGCGCGGCGACACCGATTACGCCGCTGGCCTGGTGGCCTTCAACAGTGTCTTCCAGGTGCTCTTCTACAGCGTCTACGCGTGGTTCTTTCTTGCCGTTCTGCCGCCGCTGATTGGCCTCAGGAGCGTGGTGGTCGATATTCGCATGAGCCAGATTGCCCAGAGCGTGTTCATTTACCTGGGGATTCCGTTCCTGGCCGGAATGCTGACCAGATTCGTGCTGCTGCGGGCCAAGGGCCGCGCGTGGTATCAGACGCGCCTTGTGCCCGCCATCAGCCCGCTTACGCTGGCCGCCTTGCTGTTCACCATCGTGGTGATGTTCAGCCTCAAGGGCAACCTGATCGTCCAGCTACCGCTGGACGTGCTGCGCATCGCCGTGCCGCTGCTCATCTACTTTGTGGTCATGTTCCTGGTGAGCTTCTGGATGGGCCGCAAGGTGGGCGCCAACTACTCGCAGACCGCAACGCTCTCATTCACGGCCGCCAGCAATAACTTCGAGCTGGCCATCGCCGTCGCGGTCGCCGTCTTCGGGCTGAACTCCGGAGCGGCCTTTGCCGCCGTGATCGGCCCGCTGGTTGAAGTGCCCGCACTCATCATGCTGGTGCAGGTTTCGCTGTGGTTGCAACGGAAGTGGTTTGGAGAGCGCAAGCGCATTCCGGTTTGACGGCCGGCAGGTTTCGGCTAGCCCTTCTCGCACCCTGGATTCAAATGTTAATCAGAACTTCACCGAGGCGGCGCGCGGCGAGATGCCGCTCAGTTCGGCGGCCTTGGCTTCGCCGTAGGCGGCGGCGCCCATCAGCGCGGCGCGGCTCTCGAGGATGATGCGCACCGGCATGTTGATGAGCAACTGACTCATCCGGCCCTTGTCGGCGAAGGCCTTCATGAAGGCGCCGTCCTTCAGCTTCTCCAGGATGCGGGGCGCGATGCCGCCGCCCACATACAGGCCGCCCGCCGGCAGAATCTTGAGGGCTAGGTTGCCGGCCTCGGCGCCATAGGCGGAGACGAACATATCCATCGTCTTCACGCAGATTTCGCTCTTGGCCGCCAGCGCCAGCTCGGTAATCGCGCGGTTGGGGTCCTTGGCGGCAGCCATGCGCCCGGCCAGCCAGGCCGGCTCGTCCATGCCCCGCACCTCGCGCAAAAACTCGTAGATGTTGCTCAGGCCCTGGCCGCTGACAACGCGCTCAAAGCTGATGCGCCCGT
>JBEKPA010000290.1:0-6878 GCA_049521195.1 Occallatibacter sp. | reverse complement strand
GTTTGTGTCGCCGCCGATGGAGGCAATTCCGTAGACCGGCAGCGGCACCTGGATGCACTGGTTGTCCTGGGGATTGGTCGGGTCGCGGGGAACGCAACTGCCGTCCGGATTGGTCAATTGGACGTTGACGCGATTCGGGACATATCCATAAGGCGTTGCCCCACGGATATCGAAGCCTCTCAACTCGCCCTCGCCGCCGGAGTAGAAGCGGTTGTTGGGCGGGGCCACGTCGCCGCCGAAGCCGCGCACATAGCCCAACTGTGCGCGCACACCGAGCACGTTGCGTCCCGCGGGCGACGGAATCAGATAGTGCATGGACATGAAGCGCTTGTAAGCCACCGCGGGCGTAATGTAGCGCACGTTGCCGGCGATGCCCGCCACCTGCATTACCGCCGTGTATTCCTTGCCGCTGCGCGGGCGCAACGGGTTGTTGATGGTGTTGTAGATATAGCTGAACGAGGCCGAGCTGTTTACGATGCCCGCCAGCGCATTCGACCCCTGAATCCCGGAGCGGAAGCTGATGGTCTGGAAGAATGTCTGCGAGGCGGTGCTGAAGGCGGTAATCGTCGACTTGTTCCACGAATAGGTCACGCCCACGCGCTGGAAGGCGTGGCGCTTGAGCGGATAGCTGACCGACCAGGTCAGTCCCTTGGAAGCTTGGTTGTAGTTCTGCGTCAGCGACTGCTGCGCCGCGGTCAGGTTCGCCGACAACCCGCCGGTCGCCTGGTAGTTCTTGGCCGCGTTGAAATCCTGCTTGGAGTCGAAGAGCTGGAAGCCTAGGTTCATGGGGCGATTGCGCAGGTAGGGCTGGGAAAAACCGAACATGAAAGTGCGCGCTACGTTGCCCAGATTGCCTTGCAGGCTGAGGGTTTCGCCCAGGCCGAGAAAGTTGTTGGTCTGGTAGTTGACGCCCAGGAATGCGCCGGAGAGGCCGCTGATGCCGCCGTTCACGCCGATCGAGTTCTTGCCCTTCTCCTTGACCTTGAGCAGCAGGTCCACGGTGCCCGCCTCGGCGTCCTGGTGGGCCTCGGAGTCCTGATCCACCTTGAGCGGCTCGAAGTACTCCAACTGGTTGAGGCGCAGCAGGCTGTACTCCCACAACTGGGAGTTGTACACGTTGCCTTCTTCCAGCATCAGCTCGCGCCGGATGACCCGGTCGCGGGTGATGGTGTTGCCCTGGAACTCGATGCGCGAGACGTAAAACGGCTTGCCCTCGTCGATATCGATGTTCAGCGAGACGGTCTTCTTCTGTTCGTCGTAGACCGGCTTGGGGATGGCGCCGAAGTTGATGAAGCCCAACTGCCCGTATGACTTCTTCAGGTTCTCCAGGCCTTTGCCGATGGCCGTGGCGTTGAACCATTCGCCGTCCTTGATGGCGAATGTACCGCGCAGGGCCCTCAGGTTGGTCACCGTCTTGTTGCCGCTGAAAGTGATGGTGCCCAGCCGGTAGCGCGCGCCCTCTTCGATGGGCATCTGGATATCGATGCGCTTGCCCTTATTCGGCCGGAAAGTGAGCCAGTTCAGCCCCCCCTGATCCCGGATCTGCGTCTTCGGCTCCTCGACCGCGGCGTTGTAGTAGCCCTTGTCGCGGTAGGCCTGGCGCACCCGCTCCGTGTCTTCCTCCAGCTTGGAGGCATCGAAGGTCTGCGCAAAGAGATTCTCGAAGATGATCGAATATGGGATGCCGATCGGCTTCAGGTTCTTCATCGAGCGGCGCAGCGTCAATCCGTTCAGGTGCTGGTTGCCGGTGAATTTGATCTGGCCCACCTTCACCGTCGGGCCTTCCTTGATGTTGAAGTTCACCTGCACCGAGGCCGGGGGAATGTCCTTGATGTCCAGCTTGACGGTCGCGAACTGGTGGCCATGCTCCGCCAGAATTTCCTTGAGCACAGTGGTGGCGCGCAAAATCTTGGCCGGGTCGTACTGGCTCTCGACCGAGAGCCCGACCTTTTCCTTCTTGAACCGGTCCAGCACGTCCGACTGGGAGACGACGTTGAGGCCTTTGTAGTTGATCTCCCGGATGGTGGGCTTCTCCTTGACGAAGATGTCCAGGATTATCCCCTTTTCCGAGTCCTCGCGCTCGATGCGCAGGTTCTCGAAATAACCGGTGTTCCAAAGCGAGTTGAAGTCTCGCTCGATCGAAATCGGGTCGTAGGTGTCGCCTGGATGGGTAAACAGGCGCGCCAGCACGGTCTCCTTGGGGATGCGCCGGTTGCCGATCACGCGAATCTCGCTGATGGTCTGCGGCTGCTGGGCCAGAATTGCGCCGGCGGCGAGCACCAGCGCCAGCAGCAGCGTCATGCCTGCCAGGCTTGCCTTCACCGGGCTGGAGCCATGCGGCGAGCGAAAGTACTGGTGCGGTCCATAGTTCGCCATCAAGTTCGGCTTCACGGGAAGAATATCGACACCCTCACTGCTGAAATTCTGATCCTGCATCGAGGAAAGATCGATTATATTGGACCGCGGCGACCCGGCTCAAACCGCCGGATGTTTGTCTGCCTTGGAATCGTGTCTTCCCCAGAATCCTCCGGCCACACCCAGCCCCCTGCGGACTCGCTGTGGGAACCCGTGGCCAATTGGAACCTGTCTCACAGTCTACCGGACTCAGGCCGGTTGGGAGGCATTTGCATCCCTGGCCCGCCGGGCGGCATCCTCTTTAGACGCAGGCCAGCCCCACATGGCATCCGCGCGGCGGGAGGTTTTCAGATGATTGAGAAGTCGGGAGGAACGGTTTACCAGTTTTCCGCTCCGCTGCTGGACGGAAGCGCCGTGAGCCTGGCCGAGTTCGAGGGCCAGGTATTGCTCATTGTCAATACCGCGAGCAAGTGCGGCTTCACGCCGCAACTGGCCGGCCTCGAAGAACTCTATCGCGGCTTCAAGGACCGCGGCTTCACGGTCCTTGGCTTCCCCTCGAACCAATTTGGCGCCCAGGAGCCGGGCACGGAAGCCGAGATCGGCGCCTTCTGCGAGAAGAATTACGGGGTCAGCTTTCCCCTCTTCGCCAAGATCGACGTGAACGGTCCGCATGCCCACCCCCTCTACGGCTTCCTCAAGCGCAGCAAGCCCGGAGCTCTAAGCTTCCTCTTCGCTGGCGGCATCCAGTGGAACTTCACCAAATTCCTCATTGACCGCGAGGGAATCGTGGCCGGGCGCTACGCCCCCTCGACCAAACCAAAGGCTCTGACCGGGGCAATCGAGAAGCTGCTGAACGGCAAATAAGGAAGCTGAGCCGCTCGCGGTGTTCCTGAGTTTTGGCCGCCATGTTGCCTGCCGGGGACGGCTTTTGATTCAAGGAACCTTAGCCAGGAGGCTTTTGGAGATGGGCCGGTACCCCGGCGAATCCTCGCTCCATGGGCGTGATGAACTAGGCACAATTGCCCGGCTCTTTTTGCGCCTCGGTCTGACGGCCTTCGGCGGACCGGCGGCGCACATCGGCCTGATGGAGCAGGAGGCCGTACAGCGCCGCAGATGGATGAGCCGCTCTGAGTTCCTCGATCTGGTGGGCGCATGCAACCTGTTGCCCGGCCCCGGCTCGACCCAGGTGGCCATGGCGCTGGGTTACCGGCGCGCCGGATGGATGGGCCTTGGGGTTGCAGGGACATGCTTCATTCTGCCGTCCACCCTGTCCACGCTGGCCCTGGCCTGGGCCTACGTCCGCTACGGCAGCCTGCCTCAGGCGCAGGGACTCCTCTACGGGGCCAAGCCCGTGATGGTGGCCATCATCGTTCAGGCCGTATGGAATCTGGGCCGGATGGCCTGTCGCCGCTGGCCGCTTTCGCTGGCTGGACTGGCGTGCTTCGCGGCAGCGCTTGCAGGAGCGCCGCCGATTGCAGTCTTGCTGGTCTCCGGCGGCCTTGCGCTGCTGTTGGTCCGGATCCGCTCCCGTCCGCCAGGGGCGGCGGGCCTCGCCGGTCTTGCTCCGGCCCCGATGACCATGGAGACTGGCAGGGCCGCGGGCGGCGCGGTACTCGGCGGTGGCGCGGCAGTCGGAACAGTTGGATTGTTCCCCATCCTTCTTATTTTCCTCAAGATGGGAGTGGTGGTCTTTGGTTCGGGCTACGTGCTGCTCACCTTCTTCAAGGCTGATCTGGTGGACCGCCTGCACTGGGTCACCGGCCCGCAGTTGCTCGACGCTGTCACCGCCGGCCAAGTCACGCCAGGCCCCGTCTTTGCCACGGCCACATTCCTGGGCTACCAGCTGCGCGGTTGGGCAGGCGCGGCCGTCGCCACTGCCGCCATCTTTCTACCCTCGTTCCTGATGGCAGGCCTGGTGGGGGCGCTCACGGTTCAAATCCGCAAATCGAAGCTGGCCGCCGCCTTCCTGGACGGAGTAAACGCCGCCGCCGTGGCGCTCATGGCCTTCGTGGCCCTGGCTTTGGGCCGCGCGACCCTAATCGACGGCTTGACCTGGGCGCTGTGTCTGGCAAGCGTTGCGCTGCTGGTGCGCTTCCGCATCAACGCCACCTGCCTCATCCTCGCCGGCGCCGCGCTGGGTCTCCTGCTGCGCGGAGTCGCATGAGGACCGATCGGGGATCCCGGCCCAATCTGCACGCGCCTATTCCGGAACTGCGCCGTCCCCCTGTTTCGACACGCACGTTCTTCCCATGCGCGTCTCTGCTACCATAAAGACGATTGCAGTTCCTGCCGCCCGGCAGGCTGATTTCCAGCCCTCCAGGGCCGGAGCGCACCGGCGGCCGGAACCACCCAAACTTCGCCGGCAAGGCCGGCGCTCAGGAGAATCCTCTATGCCTCTAGTCTCCATGCGGCAACTCCTCGACGAGGCCGCCAAGGGCGGTTACGGCGTCGGTGCATTCAACGTCAACGATATGGAACAGATTCAGGCCATCATGGCCGCGGCGAAGGAAACCAATTCGCCGGTCATCATCCAGGCCAGCCGCGGCGCGCGCGCCTTCGCGCAGGACCGCTTCCTCTTTCACCTCATCCTGGCGGCCAGCGAGCTCTACCCCGAGATTCCCATCGCCATGCACCAGGACCACGGCAACAGCTTCGAGACATGCAAGAGCGCCATCGAGCTGGGCTATACCTCGGTGATGATGGACGGCTCGCTCAAGGAAGACGGCAAGACCCCGTCGAGCTTTGAAGAGAACGTCGCGGTCACCAAGCGTGTGGTCGATTTCGCGCACGAGCGCGGCGTCACCGTCGAAGGCGAGATCGGCGTACTGGGCGGAGTTGAAGACGGCCACGGCGCCGGCGGCAGCGGTTTGGAGCACGTTACCGATCCCGACCAGGCGGTCGAGTTCGCCGAGCTGACGGGCGTGGACGCGCTGGCGATCGCCATCGGCACCAGCCACGGCGCTTACAAGTTCACCAAGAAGCCCGATGGCTCGGTTCTCAAGATGGATGTGCTGATCGCCATTCACAAGCGCCTGCCCAACACCCACCTGGTCATGCACGGCAGCTCTTCGGTGCCCAAGGACCTGCAGGATGTTGTCAACCAGTACGGCGGCAAGCTGAAAGAGACCTGGGGCGTGCCGGTCGAGGAAATTCAGCTCGGCATCCGCAACGGCGTGCGCAAGATCAATGTGGACACCGACAACCGCCTGGCCATGACCGGCGCCATCCGCAAGGTGCTGTGGACGCAGCCGGAGAAGTTCGACCCGCGCGACTACATGAAGCCCGCGCGCGAGGCCATGCAGAAGGTGGTTGCCACGCGCATGACGCAGTTCGGCCAGGCCGGCCACGCCGGCGATTATGCGCCCATCTCCATCGCCGAGATCGCCAAGGGCTATGCCGACGGCACCCTGGCCACTCAACCCCTTGTCGCCGCCAAGTAACTTCGGGCTCGATCTTCAGGAAGAGGGCCGCTCCGCGCAAGCGGAGCGGCCCTCTTCTCGTTTGGCGATCCCCGTTCCAGAAACGCTACTCGCTGGACACTTGTGCCGTTTCCAGTGGGGCGTTGGAAAGCGATGGCTCTTCCGGTGCGGTTGGATTGGCGTAGTATCCGGCGCGGGTGCGCACGCTCAATCCCGGCTTATCGACCCGCACTTCAATGCGGTGATACTCGTTTGAATGAGCCGCGGGAGGCGGATTGAAGGTTAGCACGTAGAAGCTCTGCGCATCTTTGATGCAGCGATCGATGATGGGGCCCAGATCGTTGCCTCCATAGGGAACCTGCCCGCCGGTCTGGGTGGCAAGGACGGGGAGAAGCAGGTCGCCCAGGTCCGCATGGCTGGAATCGTAAACGCCCTTGAGATATTTCACGTAACCCTCGTCCCTGCCAAAGCCCCCATAGGGGGAGACGCAGTAGAGCGTGATGCGCGCCTTGCGCAACTCCGTCGAGACCGATGCGATAGTTCCGTAAATCGCCTCCCGGTCCTTCTCGCCTCCGATCCATCCCGGATTGGAGATGACGCCCCACCCGTGGCTGAGCCAGATGAGCAGCTTTCTGCCCGGTTTCTCGCTCAGCCGCTGTGCCAGCACATCCAGGGCGCCGAGCGAGGAATACTCGCGGTCCAGGCGGCCTTGCGCGCCCTGTGATCGCTTAATGCTCCATAGGCCGCTGGGGTTGGCGTCGAGGAACCTGTGCAGATCCTTTCCGTCGCGCGTTGGCCGGCTCTGAAGGTTGATGCCATAGTCGGTGAGAATGACGAGAGAGGTGGGAAGGGCAAGTTCCCCGCCGTTCTCCTTGAAGAACGCGCTGAGCCATTGTCGGTCGCTGGCTACAGTCTGGAAGGGTGAGTTGATGGCGTCGATCAGAAAGATAACCTCGACCGGGGGATCGGTTTTGCCCTTCATTCCATTCACAGACCGCAGCGAGACGATGCCTTGCTGCTGGCCGTTGTCGAGGAGCGTGAAGTCTTCCGGTTGCAGGCCGGAGACGGGAGTGCCGGCCGCATTGGAGACCACCACATCGAGGG
>JBEKPA010000289.1:0-4571 GCA_049521195.1 Occallatibacter sp. | reverse complement strand
TGTGCGCGGCACAGTCACCGATCCATCGGGCGCTGTTGTTCCCAACGTGGATGTCCAGTTAGTCAACGGCGTGAGCGGGTTCGGCCAGACCGCAACCACCGACGCCACAGGCCATTTCGTGTTTTCCAATGTCCCTTTCAACCCTTATCGCATAAGCGTCTCCGCGCCGGGATTCGCCCCGTTGAACCGGAACGTTGAGATTCGTTCATCTGTGGGCACAATCCTGAACTTGACTCTCCAAGTTGCAGGCGGCAGCCAAACCGTGACCGTCGAAGCCACGGGCGACCTGGTCGAGGACGACCCCACCTTCCACACCGACGTGGATCGCGACCTGTTTATCAAGGTGCCGTTGGAAAGCCAGTCCTCCGGGCTCAGCTCCCTGGTCACGCTTTCTACCCCTGGCGTTGCGGCCGACTCCAACGGTCTCTTCCACGGACTGGGCGACCATGCTTCCAATTCGTTCCAGATCGATGGTCAGTCGATCACCGATCAACAGAGCAAGGTCTTCTCCAATCAGCTTCCTTCGGACGCTGTTCAGTCTCTCGAGGTCATTAGTGGCGCGCCCCCCGCTGAATTTGGAGGCAAGACCAGCCTAGTGATTGTGGCCACCACACGGTCAGGCCAGGGAGTTACAAAGCCAACCGGTACCCTCAGCACGTCCTATGGTAACTTCGGGTCGGCAACGGCGGCATTCGACCTGTCCTATGGCGGCAAGAACTGGGGAAACTTCATCGAGGCCGACGGGCTCAACACCGGGCGCTTCCTCGATCCCCCGGAGTTCGCCGTCTTCCACGACAAAGGAAATGAGGAGAATCTCTTTGACCGAGTGGACTACAGCTTCAATCCGGCCAATTCAGTTCACATGGATTTCAACTACAGCCGCTCCTGGTTCCAAACACCGAATGCCTTTGACAACCTGAATGTTCAAAATGTCATTAGCGGAGGTGCAAGCGCCAACCCTCTCTTCGGCAATGTGGGAAATGCCGACCAACGCTCGAAGATTGATACCTTCAATATCTCGCCCACCTTTACGCGGGTTCTGAGCACCAACTCCGTTCTCAACCTGGGGGCCTGGATCCGCAAGGATCTCTATAACTATTTCCCCAGCGGCAACCCACTCGCCGATCAGGGGCCGGCCAACCTGCAAACCTCGTCCATCGCCCAAGACCGCACGCTTACTAATGCGGCAGCCCACTCGGATTTCGACTACTCCAGGGGAATTCACACCTTTAAGGCAGGGGTCGTCTACGGGCAGACTTTCCTGCGCGAGAACGACAGCCTTGGCGTGGTGAACCCCACCTATAATGCTCCGTGCGTCGATGTCAACGGCAACCCGCTGCCGGGATACTCCGATCCCACCGCCTGCGACGGAATAGTCTCATTTAGCAATCCCAGCTACCTCATGGTTCTAGGGCCGTTTGATCTGACCCGCGGCGGCAGTTCTTACAATTTCGTCGGCCACACCGACGTGAAGGAACTGGCGCTGTACGCCGAAGATCAGATCAAGGCCGGCAACTGGCTCTTCAACCTCGGGCTGCGCGGCGACATCTACAACGGCCTCACGTCGGCGCAACAGGCTGAGCCTCGCGTAGGAGCTGGATACCACATCCAGCCTTCCAGCACCGTTCTTAGCGTGTCATACGCGCGCACCCTGGAAACACCGTTCAATGAGAACCTTGTGCTCTCCAGCAACGGTTGCTCGAATGCGGTGCTGGCGCCACTGCTTGTTTGCCAGGGAGGCCAAGGAACGCTTCAGCCCGGTTTCCGCAACGAGTTTCACGCCAGCCTGCAGCAGGGGTTCGGGAAGCACGCCGTGGTCAGCGGCGAGTACATTTGGAAGTACACCCATAATGCGTTCGACTTCAGCGTCCTGGGCAACACGCCCATCACATTTCCGATCGACTGGCATAACTCCAAGATTCCCGGCTATGCAATTCGCGCGGAGGTTCCCGTTGTTCGCGGCTTCAGCGCCTACTTCGTAACCTCTTCCGTGGCAGCCCGCTTTTTCCCGCCGCAGGTGGCCGGAGCCGGTGCCACCGTGGGTCAGACCGGCCTGCCCTTCCGCATCGATCACGACGAGAAGTTCAACCAGACAACGCACCTTCAATACACGCTCTCCCACGCCAGCGTGTTCAGCGGCATGTGGAGCGGATTCAATTGGCGCTACGATTCAGGCCTTGTGGCCGGCAACGCACCTTGCTACGGAACGACAGATCCGAATAGTCCGTGTGGCGCCACGTCAACGACGCTCAACGGACAGCCGGCGATCTCGATGGTGAACGCAGTCGGCATCCCGCTCACCGCCGATGAAGAGTTTCAGGCTGGCTTCAGTTGCAACGGTGTTGCGGCGACTCCCACGAATCCGCTGCCGAACGTGTGCCTGGCTTCCCAGTTTTCCTCAAATCTGATTAACATCCCGGCTCCAAACACGGGAGACAACGATAAGAACCCGCAGCGCATTGCGCCGCGCAGCCTCTTTGACGCGTCCATCGGCAAGGACAATATCTTCCACAAAGAGCGCTACAAGGTGAATCTGGATCTGACGGCCATCAACGTTACCGATAAGTACGCCTTGTATAACTTCCTGTCCACGTTCAGCGGAACGCACTATGTAACTCCGCGGGCGCTGACCGCGAAGATTACGCTGAACTTTTAGAAAACCCCTGGACAAGCCCGCCTTGTAACAGGGCACGACTTTAGTCGTGTTGCAAATGCAATAGAACAACCGTGGGGTCCGCCGCAGCGGACCCGTGAGGGGATACCAGCTTCAGGTCGAAGACTGATTCAGAGTTTACCAAATGTTAGACTTTTCTGATTGCTATCCCGCCGGGCGGGGCGCATAATATAGCGCATGTCCGGCACGATGCGTTATTGCGCTCCGATCTGTCTCTTTCTTGCTCTCCAGAATTTGGCCCCCAGCCAATCGGCTTCGCGGAGCGATTCCTCGAAGAACATCGCTGGTCAATTGCCGGCGAATGTCGTGAAAATGCTCGAAGTGCAGGAGGCCTGGGATGCGGGGTTTGGGAATCCGTCGGGGCCGCGTCTTCGGTTCGTGAAGTTTGATGAGTTTAATCGTCCTGATGGGCATTTCACTCGATACCGCGTTTATGCGGAGGGCGCACAAGAGGGGAGACCGTACATTTTCGCCGTTCTGAAGATCGGTACACTTCCAGAGAATGTCCAGATTCTGTCCAGTGCTGCATTTGTCAACCGGAAGGGGCTGCTGTTGACGAGGAAGCCCAATCGGGAAGAAGCAGATAGCGAGGCTGTTGGCGAAGGTGTGGAGTTCGACATAGGGATTCAGGCGGCGAACGGTGAGCCGGTTCGGTTTCTTCTGCGAAGCAGGGACAACAAGGTAATGATCCCCGGTACATTGGTGCCATTTCCGATTGAGTCAACGGATAAGGGCTGTAGGGTTGCGGCGCTGTTGGCAGCGCCGGAAGGGAATGCTGCTCTGATCTATGCCGATGGATTCCCTCCGAACTCCGAGATTGAGGTCGAAGGCGACTCGGCAGGAGAGCTTAAGGAGAGCAAGCACCATATCGACGCAATGGGACATGGGGTGTTTGTGGAATTGCCCTATGTTTTGGGGAAAGAGGCAGGAGTGCTGAAAGATACTCTCTCCACGAAGGATTGTACCGTTTCGGTAACGGTTCCATGGGGCAAGGGGAGTTACCACAAGCATTAAGACGAATGGAAAGCCGACCTCACTGAAGCTGCTCCACGGCCCGCCGGTAGGACGCATAGACAGCCTGGTCGAAACAGGCAAAGATCACCTTTTCGATCTGCCGGTTCGCGTCCAGCTCCGCCACTGTCTCCCGCATCGCAATTTCGACGGCGAGATCGACCGGGAACCTGTAAGCGCCGCAACTGATGGCCGGGAAGGCAAGAGTCCGCAGGCCGTTGTTGCGAGCAATCGCAAAACAGGCAACATAGCAACTCGCAAGCAAGTCCCGCTCGCCGCGTTCTCCTCTGTTCCAAACCGGGCCGACGGCATGGATGATGTATCTGGCGGGAAGACGATAGCCCTTGGTGAGCTTCGCCTGGCCGGTCTTGCAACCGCCGAGCAAGCGGCACTCGTCGAGAAGTTCCGGGCCGGCGGCGCGATGAATCGCACCGTCAACCCCTCCGCCGCCGAGCAGCGAGGTATTGGCGGCGTTGACGATCGCATCGACGGCCAGGGCGGTGATGTCGGTCTTGAGAACTGCTATTCTCCCCATCATCGATTCCTCATCCACTCTACCTCTTGCCGGCCAACGCGCGCATCCGCTTGCCGCCGTCGTGGGTTGCCGCCGGGGCTTCGGCTATTCAGCTCGCAGGCCATTGAAATAAAAAAGGTTCCCGACCAAGAGGCCCGCGTTTTCATCAACCGGGGCAATTTTCTGCTTCCCTCCCATCCCCAACTCTGGCATACTTGATTGTGCCCACCTGGTACGTCCAATCCCAACAATCCAGTCAAGAGGTTGCATCGATGTCGGCAAAGTATGTCTTTGTGACGGGCGGAGTTGTGTCCAGTTTAGGCAAGGGGCTGGCGGCAGCCTCGATCGGCTGTTTGCTTGAGAGCCGCGGCC
>JBEKPA010000288.1:0-6648 GCA_049521195.1 Occallatibacter sp. | reverse complement strand
TTGCGCGGCGGTGGCTACGCCTGGATACCAATCCGGTTCGGTTGGCTACCTGCCGGGCGGCACAGGCTGCGGCAACAACACCCGCGACGTGCAGGAAATGACGGGTGGTTACTGGTATGACATCTACAAGGGCGACCGCGGCCGCCTGCGCCAGGGCATCCAATATGGCTATGCCGTGCGTGAAGGCTGGTCGGGCGGCGCCAGCGGTCCGGCGCCGTTCACCGGAACGCTCAATGGCGCCAAGGGCATCGACAATATGTTCTGGACCACCTTCCGCTACTACCTCCCATAACCGGCAAGGCTTTCGGTTCCGAAGCAGCAGAATGGGCAGCCCGCAGTTCAGGCTGCCCTTCTTGTTTTCTGGGCGACTCTGAGAAAGTCTAGCTTTTGTCTGTCACGTTTTGGCGACAAGCGCCCTTCTCGCCTCATAGTGCCGCAGTTTGCATATCGAATCCCGGCCGCCCGGCTCCTGAGGAACTCAGAACCTGGCTTCGAATTCGCGGAAGCGGCGTTCGAGTTCCCACTGGGCCGAGGCCTTTTCACTGCTGTCAAGGTAGGCCTTGCAGGCGGAGGTGGGTTTGGCAGCGCCGAGCGGCTGGCCCTTGCAGGGAGCGGCGGGCGCGGTGAAGGCGTCCGGGCCGGCCCACAGGCTGGGACCGGGCAGGAAGTCGTGTTCCATGCCGGTGCGGGCAAGCTGCTTGAGGTCCCGATACGTGAGGCGATAGTCGAGGGCAGCACGAACGTACTCGTGGGTGATGTCGATGCGGCTGACTCCCTCATCGTCGGTGGAGAGCGCGACTGGTACGTGAGCGGCGCGATAGAGCGGAAAGGGATGATCGACACCCTTGACGCCCAGGATGCCTTCGTTGGAGCTGAGATTGATCTCGACCATTACATGCTTCTCGGCCAGTTCCTTGAGCAGGGCCGGGGGGTCGTCCTCGTACATCACGTCCACGCCGTGGCCGATGCGCTCGGCATGGCCCAGCTCAACAGCCTGGCGGATGTGGAAGCGCAGGCCCTCGGGCGGCGCCAGACCGGGAGCCAGCTCACCGGCGTGCAGGCTGATGTGGACTTGCGGGTGGACGGAGTGAAGGTAGTCCAGCATCTTCATCTGCAACGTGTAGTCGCGCATGGCGATGACGCCGTCTTCGGGCTGGACGAAGTTGATGCCGACAAAGCCCGGTTCATGGGCATCCATGGTGGCTTGGATGGTCTCAAAGCCGAGCAGCGCCTGGGCGAAGACCTGCTCCGGCGGTGCGCCGCGCGAAACCTGGTAGATGTAGCGAACCTCGACCTGGCAGGCGGGGGCGGCTTGCGGGGTTCCGCAGTTCTCGATCCCGCGGCGCTCGGCCTCGGCGGAGCGTACGTCGTCGCGGTCGGCGGCCACTTCGTCGCGCAAACCGCGGTCGAGGAGGGCTTGGCGAAGCTGGGCAAAGTCGGGTTGGGCGGAGTTCGGGCTCCAGGCGATTTCGCGGGCAATGGATGCGGCATGAGTGAACGGCGGAGTCTCCATCAGTTCCAGGTACTGCTGGTTCTGGGCGGCGGCGCGGCTGGCGATCTCGTCTACCCACTCGCCGGTATGCCGCTTGCTCAAGCCCCCAAAGCGGCCGAAGGTGGCGAAGAACTGGTCGTGGCCGCTGAAGCCGGGGGTTGGAACAAAGCCGCGCATGGAGAAGGAGTCGATGAGACGGTCGTAGAGGCTTTGATCGGCAGCGCTCAGGTTGCCGTTGAGCCGGCTCGCGGGAATCAGCGGCTTATCGCAGGGAGGCTTGGTGAAGCTGAGAGCCGCGGGGTCCACGCAGAGGCCGTCCTCTCCGGCATCGTGGATAAGTGTTTCCGCGTACACAGCCCCCGAGAGATGGACGTGGAGGTCGGCTCCCTTGGGAAAGCCGGCAAGAAAGACATGCAAGCTTAGCGGCCCGCCTTGCACAGCGGCCTGGTAGGCGCGGGCGGCGCGGACCTCCGGCTCTGGAGCGCGGGAAGAAGGCGTTTGGGCGCAAAGGGCGGCGGTTGCGGCGGCGAGGACGAGGCAGGCGAATGAGCAGGCGGGACGGCGCATGATTGCCTTCCAGTGTAGAGCAGCGATTGCCCGCGTGGGAGAGTTTGAGCGGCGAGCTTCCACGCAGTCGCCGGGTTCCCGCTCCGGAAAGTGCACGACCTCACCCAAGACCGGCGCAAGAAGGCCGCTTGTCGATCCGGCCTGGCGGCAACTGCCCAACGCGCTCAGACTCCGCCGCAGCGCCCCCAGACCTCCTCAATATAACTGTCGGTCATGCCGGCGATGTAGTCGGCCGCGGTGCGGGCCAGCCCCTGGGTTGGGATCTGCAAGCGATGGTCCTCGGGCAGCAGGCCCGGATCGGCGACCAGCGCGGCAAACAGTCCCTCCACTACCGTGACGGCGTGCGCGTGAGCCTCGTCCATACCGGCGGAGTTGTAGAGGTTGGCGTATAGGAACTGCTTGGCCGCGGCGCGCGCTGCTTCCATCTCCAGACTCAGGGCTGCAAGCCGTTGAGACGCTTGGCGAATCTCAGCCAGAGTCGTCGCGCCGATCGCCCCCACGCGCGCCCGCACCTCGTTCAACAAGTCGGTCACAAGCGCATTCAGAACCTGCTTGAGCGCCTCGTTCACGGCCAGCTTGGGCGCGGCGTTTGGATACTGCCGGAGCGCGGCGTCATGAAAGCCGCGGAAGAGGGGCACACCCTCGCGAACCTGCTCCAGCGTGAGAATGCCGGAGTCCAATCCGTCGTCCAAATCGGCGGTCGTGTAGGCTATCTCGTCGGCCAGGTCGATCAGCTGGGCCTCCAGCGGCGGGCGTTGGTCCAGAAAATAATCGGCCAGCTCCGGGTGCTCGGCCGCGGAGTAATCGCTGGAGTGCTTGACGATGCCTTCGCGCACGCCGAGGGTCAGATTCAGGCCGCGGAAGGCCGCGTAGCGCTCCTCGAACCAGGTGACGATGCGCAGGGCATGAAGATTGTGGTCGAAGCTGAGCGAAAAGCGGTGCAAGCAGCTATCGAGAGCCTTTTCGCCGGCGTGGCCAAAGGGTGGATGGCCGATGTCGTGCACCAGCGCAAGGGCCGCGGTCAGTTCCGCATTCAGCCCCAGGGTCGCGGCCAGCGTGCGCGCTATCTGGGTCACCTCCAGCGTGTGCGTAAGGCGGCTGCGAAAGTGGTCGGCTGGCGGGGTTCCCGGCAGGCGCGTGAAGACCTGGGTCTTTCCGGCCAGTCGGCGAAAGGCGCGCGCGTGCAGAACCCGGGCGGCGTCTCTCGAAAAAGCAGAGCGATAGGGATGAGGCGCTTCGTCATGGACGCGGCGGATCAGTTCGCCGTTCTCATCCCCGCGGGCGGCAATTCTTGGAGGCAGTTTGGCTGGCAGGCCGGTCTTCTCGTCGGTCATCGATGCGTATCCTCCGCTTCACATCCGGTTATACCGCAATACGCAACCCCGGCGCTTCGAGGAAGGCTCTTGCGTGCCCTGAATCACTATCGCTTTCAGCGGAGAACGTTATAATCTTTCCGTTGCGGCAAGGATTGGACAACGCCGGTTGCGCGACAGTGCTATCCTGCCAATTTTCGCGGAAGAGCGCGCCAGGACGCAATCTCGCCCCGGCCGCGAGAATCTTCTCGGTCTCAACAGGGAGGTAAGCATGAAAGCGATCGGAAAAGCAGCGTTGGCCGTGCTGGCGCTGGCTGTGGCGTTCACGTCGGGGTGCGAAGGCAGGCATTCCAGCAAAGAGGTTTTCTATCTGATTGCGACCAACCTCAAGCTGCCCTACTGGCAGACGGCGGTAGCGGGCTTCAACAAGGCCGCGGGACAGTACAAGGTAACCGCCAGGGTAGAGGGGCCGGACACCTACGACGCCCAGGCCGAGTTGGCTGCGTTGCACAGCGCGATTGCGGTCAAGCCCGCGGGTATCCTGATCTCGGTAGCCGATGCCTCGTTGCTGCAGCCGGAGATCGATGCCGCCATCAACGCCGGGATTCCGGTCATTACATTCGACTCCGATGCCGTCGGCAGCCGCCGCCTGTACTTCATCGGCACCAACAACCTGGAAGCCGGGCGGCTGGGCGGCAAGCGCATCATCGAGAAGCTCGGCGGCAAGGGCAACGTGGTCTTCTTCACCCTGGGCGACCAGCCCAACATCGATGAGCGACTGAAGGGCTTCAAGGAAGTTTTCACCACCCGGCCCGATATTCACATCACGGCTGTGGTGGACACCAAGGGCGATGCGCGCAAAGCCTTCGATTGGACAGAGGAGTCCATGGCCCTGACCGGCTCCCAGAGGATCGATGCCTTTGTCTGCCTGGAATCGGCGTCGGGCAAACTGGTCGCCGACGCCGTCAAGCGGGGCGGCGGCGGCGGCCGGGAAGTGCTGGCCTTTGACGTGAACCAGGATACGCTGGTGGCTTACGTGGGGCTGAGGGCGCTGGACCAGATCTACCACGATCCGCCCAAGGATCTCGCCAGGGACTACAGCGCGGACTCCTTTGCGCCCTACCCGGTCTTTGTGGATACCGGCACCTCGCTGGTGGACCAGAGCAACGTGGATCTCTACATCGCGGGAGCGGCAGAAGGAACGAAGTAGAGCGATTGCCGGAGAAGACGGGCCTTCCCTTTTGGAAGCTCACGTCATCCACTCGATAGTCAATCTGACGCCGCAATCCTCTACCGTGACCATAACCGCGACCTCGGGTTCATTGTCTGACTCGATCGCGGTGAGCCTCACTGTGGAATAAACACTGCGAGGAAACGTCAACGCCCCCGGCTGGATGGACGGGCGCACCGGCGTTTCGTCCGGAGATTGATTCAGCTGCTGATTTGCCGCCAAACGCAGCCAAGCAGTGGAATGAGATCTACATAGACTGCCGATTTCATGGTGGACCTGGTCGGGATCGAACCGACGACCTCTTCCATGCCATAGCCCCTATTAAATGTACTTTCAACAACTTACAGGCCGCTGGGGACTGCCAAACAACGCGGAAATACGCCGAAGGCGGACATTCAACAGGTGATTTTGCAGGCGAAGAATGAACAAGACACTTCGCGTCAGCTACGGCGGCAAGGTCGCACCCTTGCTAGGC
Source organism: Occallatibacter sp. (assembly GCA_049521195.1). GTDB lineage: Bacteria > Acidobacteriota > Terriglobia > Terriglobales > Acidobacteriaceae > Telmatobacter. The sequence goes on along the minus strand of JBEKPA010000288.1, from coordinate 1,570 downwards.
CAATCCGCGCCGGAGGAGTTCTTGATACTTGTGTATGAACGCTCGCATATAAGTTGCAAAAGACCAACCGTCGCACAGTGGCGGAGAAAACCGTACACAAGATACAGGCCGCGAGCTGCAAGGCTGTACTCTGGTCGTCAGTTGATACGCGGGCATAGCCATATTTCATGGTTTCATTATGGCCTTGACATTTGACCCATGCAAGCCCTTGTAAACACGACGCGGCGGTCGTGGGTCAAAACTTACCCTTTGTGTCCGCAGCACGCGCGGAAGAGCAGCCTGCGCAACCGCCACACGTAGGATACCATTAAGGAACAACAGTAAGTGTGACAGTATTTGAATACACCTCGACGCGCGATTCAATTTCGCCATTTATGAAAGCGAGTCTGTGGATCCTAACCTTGTATATCCCCGGAGTTAGATATCCTTGTTCCGCACGAATATGCCATAGAGCTTGTTTGTGATAACCAGGCTCAAGTCGTTTTGCTGGAGGCCTCAGATAATTGTCAGTGTCTTTTCGTTCATTTCCTAGAATATGAAGACTAACATCTTCTCCTTTGCTATTGATTAGCTCCACAACAGGACCGCCTTCGCCCCACCCCGCATATACCAGATGGCTTGTCTTGTTGTCAGTAAGTTCATCTATTACCGGAACCCCTCCGGCGTGCATAGTTGGTGCCACTAACGATATCGTTATCGTGAACGTATCATTAGGGACACTCTGGGCATTGCTTCTCCACGCAGATACAAACGCTAAAGCACAGACGAGTGTCATCAATACTACTCTTCTCCGACAAGATTGCATAGGTCGCTTGGAAAACATCATGGTAGAACCGTGAGAGTTAATACGTTCGAATAAATCTCCTTCTTTGATACATAATCCAACCTATGCACACGCACTTTGTATATCCCAGGTTTCAAATACTGCCGATCTACATCAATCGTCACCTCGTCAGAAAACTTGCCATTTGGTCTCAGTATTTTTACCGGCGATCTCAACATCTCCTCGTCTGCGTGTGCAAGATCAGAACTCCTGTTTCCATTTCGAGAAAAGTGAGTTCCAATATCCTCGCCCTTATCGTTGACTATTTCCACTATGTTGCCCCCATGAACCCAACCTGGATAAACCACATGGTTTGTTCGATTCTCTATAACTACATCCAATTCTGGCATTTCATTGACATGAATCGTTGACTTTGCAAATGTTATTGTAACAGTAAAAGTGTCGACCGATGTGTCCTGGCCTTGGACAGGCCAAGACAAAAAAAGAAACATGATAATCAGAGAAACCAACGATGCAGTTCTTACACAAACGGATTGCTCCATAACGCCTCCATATCTCCGGTTTTTGAATTTGTTTTGCATGCTCCTCACTGAACTGACTGTACCGCGCACGTCCCGTCAATTGCCATATTGAATTGCGATGCATTTTCTGTACAGTCCCACCTTGGCTTACGTGGGGCTGAGGGCGCTGGACCAGATCTACCACGATCCGCCCAAGGATCTCGCCAGGGACTACAGCGCGGACTCCTTTGCGCCCTACCCGGTCTTTGTGGATACCGGCACCTCG
>JBEKPA010000287.1:0-4583 GCA_049521195.1 Occallatibacter sp. | reverse complement strand
AAGAGTTGGAATCGCCAGTTACGACGAGATGAAGGCTCTGACCCTGGCCATCGCCCGCGGCCAGCGCAAACTCGCGCCGCAGGAGCCGCGGGTCTGGTTTCCCTCCACCGAGTCTTTCGCCAAGGTGCTTTCGGCTGGCAACCGCGATCTGCTGCGCATCATTGCGGAGAGCGCGCCCGGCTCCCTCGAAGAACTGGCCCAGCTCACAGGCCGCCGCAAGCCCAACCTCTCCCGCACGCTCAAAACCATGGCCAACTACGGACTTGTGCGCCTGGAGCGCGGCCCGCGCGGACGCATCGCCGCGAAGGTGGTCCATGACCGCATTGAGCTGGAGCTGCCGCTGGTTCGGAAGGACTACGCGGCGTGAGCTCAACTGCGCATCAACGATCCGCTGTGCGGGCGGATTGCGCGGATTTCCATCGATGCGCTGGTGAATATCGCATCGTCGCTCGGCAGCAAGGTCAGGGTCACGCTTGAGGACGCGGCGTGAACGGTGACGCTTCGGCATGCAGGCCGGTTTGCGCGGCACGCGCCGCAGATCGCGTTTCTGGATTAACCCGGAGTTATCCCAGATCCTCCGACGCGGCGGACGGGCCTGGGGCGCCCGGCTGTTCTCTCTTGCGATGCGTTCAATGTATTAGTCCACTGGCATCAGTTCTAGCCATCGGAGCATCGGCAAAGTAAGCGGCCATCATGCATTGAACCAAAACGAGCCATGGGATTGCACTCGCGCACAGGCCATCGCACAGGTCCGGCCGGTCAAGTATTTTTGACACTGCGTGACCCAGTCCGCCTTCTCCGATTGAGATCAGGTTCCAGGGAGCGGAATCTGGCTTTGCATGCAGCAGGCTGTTCATCGGAGCCGTCAAATCGCTCCCACGAATTGGCGAACCCGGCTTCTGGTTGGCCTGAATCCTTTCAACCATTTTGGCGAGGCTAGGTGCCTCACTGTGCTCCCAACCATGATTCCACTTATCAATCTCCGCCGGATAAAGATGGAGGTAGCGCAGAATTGCCGCCCGCTCAGCTAAGGCTCGGAGAAGCACATGCCCGCCGAAGAGATAGCCTTGACGAATGAGCTCTCGAATCGATAGAGCGATGCTGATTGCCTGCGCGATAACCTGGCAAGCCATCTTCTGGTGATCGGTAAGGACTTGCCGATGGGAGGTTGGAGCCAGCGATGCGTTCGCCTCCATGACAGAACAAATAAGTTGATCGAAATGAAAGAGGAGCTCGCGACCAAGGTATGGCTCATTACCAGGAGTGAATACTATCGCAACTTCCTTGCCGTCCATTTTCCTCTCCCTACTATCGTCCTGTGCCCCCGACCGTCATTTTGTCCAGCTTGATGGTCGGCATGCCGACGCCGACGGGGACGGATTGCCCGTCTTTGCCGCAGGTGCCGATGCCTTCGTCGAGTTTGAGGTCGTTGCCCACCATCGACACGTATTTCAGCGCCTCGGGGCCGTTGCCGATGAGCGTGGCGTCGCGGACCGGCGCGGTGATCCTGCCGTCTTCGATGAGGTAGGCTTCGGAGGCGGAGAAGACGAATTTGCCGTTGGTGATGTCCACCTGGCCGCCGCCGAAGTTGACCGCGTAGAGGCCGCGCTTGACGCTGCGCAGAATATCTTCGGGCGCGTCGTCGCCGGCCAGCATGTAAGTGTTAGTCATGCGCGGCATGGGGATGGACTGATAACTCTCGCGGCGGCCGGAACCGGTGTTGGCCGCGCCGGTGAGCCGCGCGGAGAGCTTGTCGTTGAGATAGCCGCGCAGCACGCCGCCCTCGATGAGCACGGTTTCCTGAGTCGCCGAGCCCTCATCGTCCACGTTGAGCGAGCCGCGGCGGCCGGCGATGGTTCCGTTATCCACCACCGTGACCTTGGGGCTGGCGACCTTTTGCCCGATCAGCCCGGCGAAGGCCGAGGTCTTCTTGCGGTTGAAGTCGGCCTCCAGGCCGTGGCCCACCGCCTCATGCAACAGGATTCCCGGCCAGCCGGGGCCGAGCACCACTTCCATCTCGCCGGCCGGCGCGGGGACGGCGCCGAGCTGCAGAATCGCTCCTCGGGCGGCCTCGCGAGCCAGGCCCTCCGGGCTTTTAGACCCTGCAAATTGTTCCAGTCCCGCCCGGCCGCCGCCGCCCGCTGCGCCCTTGGTGGTGGCTTCGCCGTCCTTGGCGATAACGAAGACGTTCAGCCGGCAGAGGGGCTGGGTATCGCTGGCGAATGCGCCGTCGGAGGCGGCGATGAGGATGCGGCGCAGCTCCTCGGAGTAACCTGCCCGCACCTGCACGATGCGCGGGTCGTAAGCGCGCGCGGCGCGGTCGGCGCGCAAGATCAGTTCGAGGCGCGCGGCCAGGTCCAGATCGAAGCCGCCCAACGGCACGGGATAGAGATTGGCGGCGGGCGCTTCGACGAATCCCTGTACCATCTGTTTGGCCGGCCCGGAGGCGATGAGCGCGGCAGTGCGCGCGGCGTGGAGCAGCCGCTCGGGTCTCAGATTGTCGGTATAGGCGTAGCCGGTGCGCTCGCCGGAGAGGACGCGAATGCCGCAGCCGGCGCTGGTTCCCTGGCTGGCGGATTTGACGATCTGCTCGTCGACTCCCAGCGAAGTGGCCGTTACCGACTCGAAGTACAGGTCGGCATAGTCGCCGCCGGCCGAGAGGGCCTCGCCCAGGCAGCGCTCTAGCAGCCGCTCGGTGATGCCGAATTTGTCAAAAAAATATCGCTTGTGACTGGCGCGGGGGGAAGCAGCCGGATTCGTCATTGTTCCTTTAGTTTACGCTGCTTTCGGGGTTCCAGGGCACCCGCCGCGCACCCGTTCCGGGCGATTGCATGAATGGAAACCGGGAACGCGATTCATTCCGGGTGCCCCACTCCACGCTGTCATCCTGAGCAGCCCAACTCGCCGCGGCGAGTTACGTCCAGAGATGAACAGGCCGGTAGCCTTACAAATGCCCCGTGCCCCATCCTTTCGCCTTTACTTTGGCGAAAGGGTGGGAAACCACCAACCATGATCCACTCCGTTCATCCTGAGCGACGGGGACCTGCGGTTTGTCTCATATCGGGTGTGAGAATGCGCGATGGGCGCCCCCACCTGGGCGCCCGTTGGGCACCGCGTCCTTGTCCTTGCGGCTAGGGTGGGATAGCGCGCGAAGATGCTTTAGGATTCAACTATGCCCATCCCCGATCGGCTGAACCCCACCTTCGCCACCGCGCGCCCCGCCGAGCCCCGCCGGCCGGACCCGCTGGAGGAAGCGCGCCGCCGCCTCATCGTGGCCCTCGATGTGCCCAACGCGGCCTCTGCCGCCCGCCTCGTCGCCCAGCTCGAGGGCAACTGCCAATGGTTCAAGGTGGGGCTGGAGCTTTTTGTGGCCGCCGGTCCCGCCGTCCTCGAGCCGCTGGTCAGGCGCGGCCACTCCGTCTTCCTCGACCTCAAGTTCAACGACATTCCCAATACCGTGGCCGCCGCCGTCCGCTCCGCCGCCGCGCTGGGCGTGCGCATGATCACCGTCCACGCCGCCGGAGGCCCCGCCATGCTGGCCGCCGCCAAGGCCGCGCTCGATGGCCTCGCCGACCCGCCCGAACTCCTCGCCGTCACCGTGCTCACCAGCATGGACGCGGCGCAGATGAGCGCCATCGGCGTCGAGCGCTCCCCTGCCGAACAGGTGGAACTGCTGGCGCGGATGGGCCTGGCCGCCGGGCTGCGCGGCTTCGTCTGCTCGCCCCAGGAGGTAGCTTCCCTGCGCGTCCTCACCGGCCCCGAGGGCGTGCTGGTCACCCCCGGCATCCGGCCCGCCGGCGCTGAGACCCCGGGCCGAATCGATGACCAGAAACGCATCGCCGCCCCCGCCGAAGCCCTGCGCCAGGGCGCCAACTACCTGGTCGTGGGCCGCCCCATCACCCAGGCTCCCGACCCCGCCGAAGCTGCCGACGCAATTCTCAAGCAGATGGCCGAAGCGCTCTAAGAAGACCCTGGATAAGCCTGCCTTGTAACAAGGCACGACTTCAGTCGTGCCGCCAGGCGGCCCTACTGGAAAGTGGGCTCTAGCCACTGAGGACGCGCATTTTCAATAACTTACACCGGCAATAAAACGCTTGACACACATGTTGCTGATTCTTCCGTTGATGATTTTCTTAATATACATAGTCAAGATCGCTCGACCTACGACTGGAGAGATCGCTAGCGCGATAGTTTCTGCCCACGGCGAACTTCGACCCAGAATCTCCGGTATGGACGATGCCGTACACAAATCTAGTTTGATGAAGAGTAGGAGAAGACTGGAAGGAATAATTAACACAGCCAACAATAAACATGAACCCATATGGTCCGATATTCCTATCATTGCGCTTGACGCTATCAGTCGTAGCAAATGCATTGGGACCTCTAAGGTCTTCTTTTATTTCATCGGGGAAGATGGCGGTCCCACGATCTTGTGCAGGCCCATTATCTTTCTCCGAAGCCTCGCAAAATCTTTGCTCTTCCCTAGGTACGTCAGCGAAGAATCCTGGCATGTTTGTGGACAAATAGACTTCTTCTATGACCAACACATTCAAGGCAGGGGATTTACCGATGTTTCTTACAGT
>JBEKPA010000286.1:0-4592 GCA_049521195.1 Occallatibacter sp. | reverse complement strand
GCCCCTGCAATTGGCCGAACTGACGTTCCAGCGGAGCGGTCACCGTGGTGGCCATCACATCCGGGCTGGCGCCGGGATAGAAGGTCAATACCTGGATGGTGGGATAATCGACCTCCGGCAAGGCAGAGACCGGTAATTGGGTATACGCAACGATACCCACCAGCAGGATTGCGGCCATCAGCAGCGCTGTGGCCACAGGACGCTGGATGAATGGCCTGGATGGATTCACGGAGCATTGCCCTCAACGGAATTTGCCGGAGGCGCCTGCTTCGCAACAACGACTTTACTTCCCTTTTGTAGCTTGTCAAAGCTGCTGGTCGCCATAACCTCGCCGGGATTGATGCCCGTAACCGCAGTCATGCCGCCGTCGGAAACCCCGGTCGTGATGTTTCGCACGCTCGCTATTCCATTCGAAATCACATAGAGGAATTCCACCTGTCCGTTGTGCTGGACCGCCGCGGAAGGAACCAGCGTGACCCCGTCGAGCGTATTCACCAGTAACCTTGTGTTCACAAACTGGTTCGGGTACAAGGCGCCGTTCTTGTTATCGAAAAGGGCGCGCAGCTTGACTGTTCCCGTCGTAGTGTCGATCTGGTTGTCGATGGTCTGCAACTTACCCGATACTATCTTGGTGGTTTGGGAGCGATCCCACGCCTCCACGGGGAGAGTATGCAGCTTCCGCAAGCGCGCCTGCACTTGTCCCAGGCTGTCCTCTGCCATGGTAAAGATCACGGTCGTAGGCTGCATCTGGGTAATAACCGCCAGCACCGTGGTTCCGTCCGCCTGCAACACGTTTCCAGGGTCCACCAAGCGAAGACCGACCCGGCCGGAAATAGGCGCGGTGATGTGGCAGTAGCCAAGCTGGATCTGGTCGTAATTCACGGCGCCTTGATCGTTCTTCACCGTGCCCTTGTCCTGTAGCTCGATCTTTTCCTGATCGTCCAGCAGTTGCTTGTTGATCCCGTTTCGCGCCCACGCCGCGCGATAGCGATCCAAATCCATCTGCGCTTGCGCCAGAACGTTGGTGTCGCGCTCCAGCGTGCCCTGGGCTTGCATCAACTGCGCCTGGTAGGGCCCCGGATCGATGTCGATCAGCGCATCGCCTTTCTGAACGAACTGCCCCTCGCTGTAATGCACCGCGGTCAGGACTCCGCTTGCCTGCGCAACAATGGAGGCGGTATAGACGGGAGTGACCGTGCCGATCGCATCGAGGTAGATGCCGATGCTGCCCTTCGTGGCAGTGGCGACCGTGGTAGTAACTGATGGTTTCACGGCCGCCAGAGCGCGCTTGGCAGCCGCTGCCTTGGCTTCGTTCTTTTGGACGACCAGGACAACGATCCCAATCAGAAGCAGCAGAAAAAGCAGACTGGTCCACAAAACCCAGCTCTTGCGATACCAGGGACGGGGCGGAGACAACTGATGATCCGCACCGATGTGTTGGCCTCCCGATTTGCCGTCGATTGCAGACATGCAGGACTCCGCGTCTGGGCACAGTTGTGAATGTGCTCGTCGTAGAATCGCTGAATTCCGGGGCGAGAGTATGCTCCGTTTTGCTCACTTTTGCCCGTTTGAATGCAGAGCCGCCTGCGGGCGAGGCGCGTGAATTTCCCGCGTGCTGCCGTCTTTCGCTCGCCGGCATTCCAACAGCACCGCCCGGCGACTATCGGATAGGTCATGGCCTTCTGTTCCCGGTCTTCGGGCTGTCTTTCCGTTTTTGGCCCATGTCATTCAATCTGTTGTCAACATGAGCAAAACAGATCAGACACGAGCCTGAGCCAAACGCGATGATGGAAAGTGCTTGAGTGTAAGCACTCTCGAGCGCTGGGCAGCTTGCTCATAATGTGACGCCGGCTCTATCTAAAGTTGCCAGGGATTGCGTTGCCTGCGGGTCTTCTGGTCTGAATCCTTGTCTCTGTTTTTTCGACGGAGTCGCCACAATCACCGGTCTTTCCCAATCCCAAAGTGGCTTTTCCCTGGGCATTCATCCATTACGCCTGGCAAACTGTTTGAAACGGGGCTATGTTTTGAAGCACAAAGACGCACAAGGTACATTCGACTGCGCGGCCTTTCTGGCCAACGCGGGGCTTGGCCGCAAAACCGTCGAGTTGCAGCCCAAAGAGACCTTCTTCTCTCAGGGAGATCCGGCTAACACTGTGTTTTATCTCCAAAAGGGCCGTGCCAAACTCACTGTCGTCTCGCAGAACGGCAAGGAGGCCACAATCACGCTTCTCTCCGTCGGCGACTTCGTTGGCGAGGAGTCGCTGGCGTCCATTCCTGGGCTGCGTTTGGCAACGGCCAGTGCTGTCAACACCTGCGTGGCGCTCAAGATTGCAAGGGATGAGATGACCCAAGTGATGCACGACGAGCCCTCGTTCGCTGACTTCTTTCTGAAGTTCATGCTGGCCCGCAGCATGAGAACCCAGGCAGATCTTGTCGATCAGCTCTTCAATTCCAGCGAGAAACGGCTGGCGAGGATTCTTCTGCTGATGGCGGAATTTGGGAAGCCGGGCGACCGAGATACGTTCATCCCCCCCATTTCACAGGAAACACTGGCGGAAATGATCGGCACCACGCGGTCCCGCGTCAGCTTCTTCATGAATCGTTTTCGCGCCCTGGGTTACATCAGTTATAATGGCCGCATCCAGGTGAATAAGTCTCTCCTGAATGTGGTTCTTCTCGACCAACTCCCGGAGCACAACGCCCAAAGACCGGTCCTTCCACTCGCCGGTGCTGTTCGCAAGCCCGTCTTTGCGAAAGTCGGAACTATCCTGAAGCCAGTCATCCCAATTGTCAATTCTCTAACGAAACCAGTTATTCAGGTCGTCACGGCTGCCAAGCGCAAGCTCCCCGATGCAGCGGCCGATTGAGAAGCCTCGGAATCCTATTGCGATTGGCCCATTACTTACTCTTGCTCCATTGCAGATTGTCAAGCAGGCGTAGCGGCGAATTCAGGTGCGGTCATGTGCGCCATTTTGCTCAGACACAGGCGATGCCCGCGATTAAAGTCGAGAGTGTAAGGGCAGATAGATGCCGGCCCCGGCAACGTTACGGGCATTCATAAGCAAACGGGACCCCTTATGGCGGCAGCTCAAGCCGGGTCGATCTTTCCGGCTGGGCAGCATCCAACGCAACACAACCAACTGCAGACACCTTGAGGGGGTCACATATGCGCGGACTCAGAACTTTACTCGGCACTACAGCATTGTTTGCGGGCCTGGCTCTTGCGCCAGCGGCTCGCGCGCAGGTCGTCGTTGGCATCGGCATTCAGCCGGTCTGTTCTTACGGCTATTACGACTATGCGCCCTACGCTTGCGCGCCCTACGGCTTCTACGGGCCGGGGTACTTCTACGGCGGCGTCTTCCTGGGCATGGGCCCATGGGCCGGCTGGGGTTATGGCCACGGCTGGGGCAGCCATCGGTTCAGTGACGGCGGTGGCGGAAGCTATCGCGGCGGCGGCGGGGGCATGGCCAATCGCAGCAGCTATTCACGCGGCGGCGGTGGGGCAGTTCGCTCTGGCGGTAGTGGATCAGTCCACGCCAGCCCAGCGGTTTCCCATGCTGGAGGAGCGCGTCCCAGCGCGGCTCACACGGCGGCAGTGCGCGCCAGCGCATCGCATCCTTCCCACGCGACCGCTTCCCATGCGAGCGCAGCTCACGCCCCCGCTGCGCATAGCAGCGGCGGACATGCAGGCGGCGGTGGTGGCGGCGGACATGCAGGCGGCGGACACAAGTAACCTGCAAGTTGCCGAGTCAGACAGCAAATGGAACCAGAAGCGGCGGGGCTTTGGAGCTCCGCCGCTTTTCGTGTCCAGGAGCGCAGCGTAGCACAGCCCGGGCCGAACTGCAGCGGACGGTGGGACGGAAGTAGTTCCTAAACGACTGAGACCCCAAGTGCCGATGCAACATTTGCACCAGTGACTCCAGTCACTTTCGATCGCACTCCAGAATAATAGAATGGCATTCAGGTTGCAGGCCGGTGCTTGACAGGAAAGGAATCAGCATGAATCTGGGTTTCATTGAGAGCAAGACATACGACGAGATTTCAGTGGGCGACACAGCCTCGACTGAGCACGTCCTAACCACGGATGACGCGATGGCTTTTGCCTCGATTTCCGGATTCCACTCCGTTCTGAATTCGGATGAGCTGATCGATCGCGCCGGGGGTATTCCTCCGACGGGGCCAAATATGTGGTGTGCCTCGCTGATCTCCGGGCTTTTCAGCATGAATGTTCCCGGACCTGGATGCACGCTGACGAACATTTGTCTCTCGTTCCATCATCGCATCCGGGTCGGAGATCTCATCCTTGTCAGGATTCGGGTTACGGGTAAGGACGATTCCACAAAGATCGTTACATTCGATTGCGAGGCAAACAATGGTGCCGGCACGCCGATCTTTTCCGGAACGGCCACGGTTCTGGCGCCTCCTGTAAAACTGCGCTGGTCTACGCTGCCCGTGCCCAAGCTCATTGTGAATGAGCCCTATCGCCGCTATCAGGGGCTGATTGCGCGCGCGACCTCCAGACCGCCCGTCAGAACCGCTATCGCCTGGCCATGCGACGAAGTATCTCTCGGGGGCGCAATTCAAGCATTCCT
>JBEKPA010000285.1:0-4651 GCA_049521195.1 Occallatibacter sp. | reverse complement strand
TCCCGCGCCTCGTCCAGGCTCAGAGTGGTTTGGGTCAGATAAGCCACCCGGTCGGGGTTGGGCACCTGGAGCGCAGCAACCTCGGCCACGTTTGAAACCACCTGGGTCGCCTCCGGCGCCTCGCCCAGCGTGCCCTCGATCTCGTCGTGGTCGCGGTGGCCGATCAGCACCAGCGAGTAGCCCTGGCGGGCAAACTTCACCGCCTCGATGTGCACCTTGGTCACCAGCGGGCAGGTGGCGTCGATCACCCGCAGGTTGCGGCCCTTGCTCCGCTCGCGCACGGCCGGCGAAACCCCGTGCGCCGAGTAGATGACGCGCTGCCCGTCGGGCACGTCGTCGATCTCATGGACAAAGATCGCGCCCTTTTCAGCCAACTCATTCACAACATAGCGGTTATGAACGATCTCGCGGCGAACGTAGATGGGCGCGCCAAAGGTTTCCAGCGCGATCTTCACAATGTCGATGGCGCGCACCACGCCGGCGCAAAAGCCGCGCGGCTTGAGCAACAACACCCGCTTCTGACCGGGGGAAGTCTCGGCGTGATTCCCGTTCGAGATGGATTCGAGGAGAGTTGTGGTCACACTGCCAGTATACCAATGCACAGACTGAGGTGGCAGAAAGAAACCTGGCCACCAGTCAGCCCAGCGCGATCACCATGGCTCCGGCGGTGATGAGCAGGCCGCCGGCGAGGGCTGAGGCATTGAGCTTTTCGCCCAGCAGTAGCCAGGCGAAGAGCATGACCAGGGGCACGCTGAGCTTATCCAGCGGGGCCACGCGCGAGGCCGGTCCCAACTGCAGGGCGCGGAAGTAACAGAGCCACGACAGGCCGGTGGCCAGGCCGCTGAGCGCCAGAAAGAGCAGGGTGCGGCGGTCGAGGGAGCGAATCTCGCCCCACAGGCCTGCCTCGGGCTTGGCCAGGATGAGCGCGATGCCCCAGGCAAAGACCACCACCACGCTGGTGCGCAGCGCCGTGGCCAGGTTCGAGTCCACATGCGCCACGCCCACCTTGGCCAGCAGCGCGGTTGCGGCAGCAAAGGCCGCGGAGAGCAATGCCCATCCAATCCAGCTCATGGGGAATATGGTACGCCGCGCGCGGGAGTTGAACTGAGGGTGGTTTACACTGCAATGCTCCGTGCCCCATCCATTTCGCGTTTTTTGCGAAATGGGTGGGAGAGAACCTGCATTCCCTTCAGGCCGGTTCAGTAAACCAAACGGTCATAGACGTAAAGCTGCGATGACGGTCATTTACACTGCAATGCATGGAGAGCGGCCGCGCCAGCAAGACAGCCCTTCGCGTGGCCATTCGCCGCGCCGCGCACCAGTTGATGGAGCAGCCCCGCATTCTGGACGATCCCATCGCGGTGCGGCTGCTGGGCCCCGGATTCTTGAGAGACATGGAGCGCGCGTCGCACCGGGTTGCGCGGGACTTTCGCGCCTTCATGGCCGCGCGCAGCCGCTACGCGGAAGACCGCCTGGCCGAGGCCGTCGAGGACGGGGTCGCACAGTACGTGGTCCTTGGCGCCGGCCTGGACACCTTCGCCTATCGCAATCCATTTCCCGCGCTGCGGGTCTTCGAGGTGGACTTTCCCGCCACGCAGGAGTGGAAGAGGGCGATGCTGGCCGAAGCGCAGATCCCCTTGCCCGCCGGCCTGACCTTCGTTCCCCTGGATTTTGAGCACAAGACGCTGGCCGCCGGTCTGGCCGAAGCGGGGTTCGATGACGGATCTGCGGCATTCTTCGGCTGGCTTGGGGTGGTCCCTTATCTCACGCTCGATGCCTTTCGCTCGACGCTCACCGCGATCGCCCAACTTCCCGCCGGCAGTGGCGTCAGCTTCGATTACGCAGTTGCGCCGGAGACGCTCAGCCCCCTCGGCCGCAAGGCTCATGACGCACTCGCCGACCGCGTGGCCGCCGCCGGTGAGCCGTTCCAGCTCTTCTTCACGCCGGAGCAGATGGCGTCGGAACTGCGCCGGGCTGGCTTCCAGCGCGTGGAGCAAGTGGATACGGGGCGCCTCAACGAGCTTTACTTCAAGGACCGCGCCGACGGGCTCAGGCTGTCCTCGCTAGGACTGGGCATGTTGGCGACAGCTTGGGTGTAATCCGGGGGCGCGGCGCGGTTTCCGAGTTGGCGACCAATCGACCGGAACTGGGTTCGAACATGGGTGGACTCGCACTCAGCGCTTAGCGAGGATAGGAGGTAAGGTTGCGCTGGCCCACGCACACCCAGGGCAAATTGTGGGGATCCGGAAATTCCCCCTTATTGAATCTTGCCGGGAGCAGGCAGAGGAATGAGAACTTTTCGTACAACTCCAATCTCATCCGATAGTTTTCGATGGTGGACCCCGCTGAAAACCAGCGAAATACAAAAACGGTCAGTCTCAACGCTGGCCGAATACATTGGACGCTGAAGACGCTTCGACCAATCCTGTGCCTCGGGGCTGGCAAGCAGAATGCTTATTCCGGGATATGCAAGTGACCAGTCTGTGCCGAAAACATAGCCTTCAGGCTCACCAGAAGCCTTCCACCTGGCATAGTCCGTAAATTCATCTGCCCATGAGATGGGCCAGACTTTTTCACCTACACGCGTCTCGTACTTGAGATCGACCACATGCGTGAACGTCAATTCATATGTTCCGGGATCGTTGCACAAACTATCTTGAATCAGAAACCTATAGTCTCTGCCGTGAGGTGCGAAACCATGTTCCAGAACTCCAAAGTCATACTCGGAAAGCGTTCCCTTCAGTAATTTTGTAAGCGGATTCTCAGACGCATTATCGCTCATGGATTTCTCCGAACCCCATCGTCAGTTGCCCAGCCCCTTGCCACATTCTATCGTTGTGAACCGTGTCCTTGAGCACGTCCCGCGCCAACTTCGCGAGGGCACAAGAAATCACAATGATGGAAAAGCTTGCTCACCGAACGCTCACTCAAATTCTTGAGTTCCGGACGTATCACAGACAAACCGGAGACTACGCCGTGACCAATTGGGGTTCCGGCTGCGGCTGCGCGTTAAGATGAGTCATGCGCCGATTCGTGATGGCCGCGACCGCTTTGGCCCTGCTCTCGCTCTCCGGATGCGGATACCACACGCTGGGACTGGGGATGTTGGCGACTGCCTGGGTGTGAGCGGGGGCGCGGCACAGTCCCCGAGTAGGCGACCAACCGGCCGCTACTCTGTCAAAGCCAAGTGTTTTCAATCGCTTACTGGAGATTCAAGCTTTTACAAGTCCAAGCACAGGCGCGAGTGCGCGAACTGGGTTGCTAACGGGCCGCTGGGTCTGTCACGCACGGCTTCCGATTTTCCTCGGCTAGGAGAAAGTCACTCTTGTTTGGATCGATTCCTTGCCTTGCCTCTCCCTCAGGATCGGTACAATTGTAGGAACTCTCGGTCAAGAAAGGAGGTTCCGGTGAAGACGCCGTCATCGACCTTGTGGTGCGCTCTCATTCCTCTGCTCTTGCTCGCGCCTTCTCCAGCCTCTCCGCAGGACAAGCCGGGCACTGTCAAAGCCGATTCTCTTGCGGTGTACTCCAAGATGTCGACAGAGAGCGATGTCGTGAAGACATTGGCAAAGGGGACCGTTGTTCGCATTCTCTTTACGGCGACCGGCGAAGAAGGAAGCTGGTGCAGCATTGCGAGTCAGGATGGCTCGTCGAGAATTGGATATGTTCCATGTTCGGGGCTTGATAGGCCAAAGGATATTCCGGCCATGGCTGACCAGGGCGGGCCACTCCCCGAGATTCTGATTGGAGAATCGTACACCCCGGTCCAGACCTCAAAGCGGCAGGCGCATGGGAGCGAGGAGGTGGGCCCCGCGGGCCAGACTATTGCGCCGCTTCCCGGATACAGGTGGAGTAGTTATCCAAAGACACTCGTGATCGCCATCCGCAGAGGATGTCCCTTCTGCGATGCAAGCCTGCCTTTTTACAGGCAGCTCGGCGAGCAGGAAAGAAGCAACGTGCTCCGTGCCCATGTTCTCGTCGTCATGCCGAATGACGAATCCTCCGGCAGCAGCCTCCTGAGAAAGGGTAATGTGGAGGTTCAAGGGATCTTCGGTCAAAATCTCGATGCTCTCCGGGTATCGGGAACACCGACCGTGCTGCTTCTCGATTCCAGCGGACGCATCGAGCGGGCGTGGATTGGACAACTCACGCCAAGGGGGGAAAAGGAAGTCATGAACGCTGCGGAAGAGTGAGCCGTAATGCTTGCTGCGCGCGGTGTTCAACCGCACCCACTGACAATTAGAGGCTGCAGTTCACATACCGCCCACGTTGGATTAGCGGCAAAAAACGGGATGCTGGTTCCCGCGCGCATTTGCGAGTTCCACCTGAATAACCGGCAAACCGGAGACTGCGCCACGACCAGTCGGGGCACCGGCTGCGGTCGCGCGCTAAGATGAGTCATGCGCCAGTTCACACTTGTCCTGACCGCTATTTCCCTGCTCTCGCTCTCCGGTTGCGGGTACCATACTTTGGGCGCGGCCTCGCATCTGCCACCCGATGTGCATACGCTCTCCGTGCCGGTCTTTGCCACGCGCACCGAGGCTTACCACACCGAGACGGCAATGACCGAGGCGGTGATCCGCGAGTTCGCCACGCGCACGCGCTTCCGGGTGACGCCGGACGAAGGCCCGGACGCCGACGCGGTGCTGCG
>JBEKPA010000284.1:0-4660 GCA_049521195.1 Occallatibacter sp. | reverse complement strand
CCGCCTTTTCGTTCTATGGCGGCACAAATCTGCCGGGGAAGACTCGCCCGTACGATGTGAACCGAATCGGAATCGGCCATCAAGGTTGGAGCCGCTTCCGGGTTCAAGCCGCTGTCTGCCGATTTACCGGCAAGTACTGGCCTTGATGGCTTTGCATAGGGCGGGGCTAGGTGTGTATTCGGGCGCCGTTCGCTCGCTGCGACCTATTTGCGAAGTCCCCAGGTGCGCAACAGCCCTCCCGTCAACGCCCGCACGCCGCGAAATGCAGCCGCTCGCGCAATCCTGAAATCCCTCCAGTCGAAGTCGAAGAATTCCATCGGTCCGCTCAACGACCGAATCCATTCCCACCACCCAACCAGGCCCTGATCGAGATAAATTGGAAATGCGGTGAGGTCGTTCACCAACATGATGTGACGGAAGCTGAACTTGGTTGCGACCACCGGCGAAGGAGTCTGCCCAATCAGGTCCAGATAGTGCAGAAATCCAGTCTCGACTCCCGTGTATCTGGCGCAGTCACCGGTGCCGCTAACTCGAGGATTCACCTCAATCAAAAGAACCCTTCCATCGCGGGAGTCCCTCTTCAGCTCGATTTCACAAACCCCGACAAAACCCAGCGATAGTAAGAAGTTGTTGCATATCCTGTCGATCTCCTCGTCGACGACCGGCTCGACTAACGTTGCGCAACCATACAGGAGGGGATATGCACGCAATTCCCGCACCACGCAGGCGCCAAGGCGTTGGCCAGACCGCCCATAGACTGAGAGATAGCAGTACTTGGCCGAGTCGGGCCCGACAATCTCCTCCTGGGCGACGGCCTGAGGCACTAGCGCGCAAATCTTTGTATAGTGTGAGATCAATTCCTCCCGGGTTCCGGCGGAAATCGTCTTGTGCCCGCAAAGAGGATTGTCTTTGGGCAGGCCCTCCCACTCTCGATGCGCACGGGGCTTCAAGAGCACCGGGAATCGGGCACGGTCGCAGAAGCCCTCAAGCTCCTCCATCGTTTGTATGTAGACAGACTGTGGAGAAGGAAGGCCATGTTCGCGAGCAAGGGCATACTGTTTTTCTTTCGTTGAAAGTTCGGCCTGAAGGACGCACCCTCTTTCGGAAAAGATGAAATGCTCGCCCAGAACCTGCGCATGGCGTCCGATGGCGGAGACAAAGATGTCGGCGGCGGCAATCAGCACGGGCTTTTCTCCCATGGCGGCAGAGAGCCGGAGCATAAACTCCACCCATTCGCTGTCCTCCTTATCGGGGTTGGGACATAACAGCGACCGCCCATATCTGGAGCGGAACCCAGGGTTTTCTGGGTGACAATCGACGCCAACCACCCGGACGCCCTTCTGCTCCAGGTCTCGCATCAGATTCAAGCCGGTCTGAAACACCGATGCAACCACGGCGGGAGGCCGTCCCGGTTCAGCGCGGCCGCGCAAGAGCCCAAGCCGGCGCCGATCGTCAAAAGGAGTTTCCCGTCCCGTCATCTCGGTCCTCAAAGCCCAACGCCACTTTACCCACCCGGGCAGTTCACGCATCGAACTCCCCGCGCTGGCAGCCGAAGATGGCTTCCAACGCGCAGCCCCACGCCCAGACCGATCTGCCCACCAAACGCCCCTTCCGCAGCCCATATTTCTTGCAACACCGCGCCTTCAAGCGGATCGCGCCGAACGCGCCAAACTCCTTGCGCGCCAACCCGGCGTGCATATCGATGACCCTCATCTCGGCGCTGAACATCTTGCCCCATTGAAGACTGAGTTGCTGCCGGCCGCCCAGGCGGTAGATAAACAGCGGCTCAGCCAGGAAGTGAGTCTCATGGCCGGAGGCAAGCAGGCGGATGCCAAACTCACGGTCTTCTAAAGGAGTGAAGCGGGAGTCGAAGCCTCCCAGTTCCAGGAAGACGTCGCGGCGGATCATGAGCGCCTGGGCCATGGAGGCGGTATAGCAGAGCGCGTCCGCAACGGTCAGCCGGCGCGTGGGTTTGCCGCCCCAATACTCCTCTCGGCCATCCGGCGTCACCATCGTCAGGCCGCCGCCCAATGCCTTCACCTGGGGATGCGCTTCCAGATAGCGGATCTGCCGCTCCTGCTTGTCGGGCAGCCAGCAGTCGTCGTCGTCCAGGAAGGTGAGCCATTCGCCTTCTGCATGTTGCGCGCCGAAGTTCCGCGTCCCCGCTGGACCGCCATTGCCGGAGGTACTGAGGATGGTGGCCAAACTCGACAGATCCTTCAGCTTCTCCCGGTTTTCCGGGCTGGAGTTGTCGTCCACCAACAGAACCTCGGCGGGTTTCATGGTCTGGTCGCGGATCGACAGCAGCGCCTCGCGAACGAAATCCGGACGATTGTAATGGGGGACCACTACCGTAACGGAATTGACCACCATCTAAGGAAACACTCCTTTGGGTCCGGGATTCCAGTTCTTCCCCCTCTGCTGCCAGAAGCATTATCGCACGATGTGTTACCGCATAAATCGAAACCGCCTGAAGCCATTGACCTCGCGGCCCCTGCGGGACGTCTGGCCGGGGCGATACCATATCCTTTGGAGGATGCCCGTCCAGGAGATGAAAGCCCGGAAGACACAGATAGGTGTTTTCTTCTCAGCGCGAAAGAACGTAAATCAAAAGTGAGAGGCAGCAGCCGTGAAGCTTGATGTTGTTGTCCCAACCTACAATCGCAGCGGGTTGTTGCGGGCGGCCATCTCCAGTCTGCTGCGCGCCCCCGTGCCCGCGGGGTTGGAGGTTACCATTTGGGTTGTCGACAATAACAGCAAAGACGACACCGAAAGCGTAGTCCGCGAGATTCAGTCCGAAGCCGCCCTCCCCTGCCGCTACATCAAGGAAACGAATCAAGGGCTGTCCCACGCGCGCAACGCAGGCATCCGTGCCGGAAACGGGGAGTTAATCGGCTTCATCGACGACGATGAGGAGATAGACGAAAACTGGTACAAAGTGGTTGCTTGCGAGTTTGCCGGCCAGGAAACGCAATTCATTGGGGGAGCTAATCTGCCCAACTGGGCCGTCCCGGCCCCGGCCTGGCTGCCTCCCGCCAATCACGCGGCCATCGGCGTGACCGCTCCACTGCCACGATCGCCTATTGGGGGAGAATCCGGGGTCGAACTATGGGGCGGAAACGCCGTCATTCGGCGCAGCGCCTTTGAACGCGTCGGCCTGTTTTCCATCAGGCACGGGCGCACCGCAAAGGGTCTGCTGGCGGACGAAGACAGGGATCTCCTGGAGAGGTTGCTCGGGGCGGATATTCACGGAATGCACGTTCCGGATCTGATCATCTACCACCACGTCCCGGCCGAACGCCTTACGCGCCATTATCATCGGCGCTGGCGCTTCTGGAAGGGAGCCTCCGAAGGGATAACTGGCCGAACATGCAGCGAGCCCGTCGTTTACATGCTCGGGATTCCTCGTTACAGGATAGGCAAGGCGCTCAGGGGTTTGGCGTCGCTCCCGCGAGATATGTTTTTCACCCGCGACCCCCGCCAGGCGTTTGCCGACGAACTGCCATGGTGGAGTCTTCTCGGGTACATTTACGGAAAGCACTTCATGCGCGTTGATAAATACTACGACAAGCAATAATATGTCTTGTTTCCGTTCATTGCCCCTTGCCGGCTCATGCTGAGCCATTGGCGCCTTGTCAGATTCCCGCACAACGCGCAACGACCGAAAGCGCAAAAGACTCGGGACGCTACGATTCAAGCGGATACAGTTCGCGGACAGTCCGATAAGCCGAGCGGCCAAGTTCGATTTGGCGGGCCGCGGCCTCAAGCAAAGAATCCCTGACCTCTTCGGCAGACTCCCAGGCGTTGCGGATCACATCTTCAATCTCGCCAGAAGTGACTGGCCGCCTGAAGTCGATCGTGCGGCAGCCTCCGGGGAATTGTTCCTGGAGACCGTCGAACTTTTGTTCGTAGTAGGCGGACTGCACCAGGCCCACGACCGGTATGCCTTGAGCGAGGGCGAAGACTCCGGCATGATAACTGCCCGTCACCACGACCCGGCACTTGCCGATCTGGCGAATAACGTCCTCAGGGGTCTCGATCGCAGCCTGAGAATTCTGGCTCTGACCCTCCAGCAGCTTGCCGATTGCCTCCACATCCGAATCCCTTACGAGGTGGAACGATATGGGCACGGGAACCAGGGAACAGTTAAGTGCCTGGGCACTGCGCCGCAAAGGCTCGCGAAGCTTGCCAACTGTATCGTCATCCGTCTCCGCATAATCGGAGAGGCGCAGGTTGATGCCGATCGCGTCTCCCAAAGAACCCGGTCGGAGCCGATACGCGAGTTCAATGGCGTCGTCGCCCGTAACGTGGATTCTCTCCCTCGGCACTCCGAGGGACTCAAGAAACGGCAATCCCATGCGGCCTTCACGCAGGCCTATCAACTTGAGCCGGGGAAGCACCGCCCGGGCCCTTGCCAGCAACTCAGGATCGGTGATGGGGCCAATACCCTGCCCAAATGCGACAATCGGGACGCCCGCCCGCAACACGGCTCTTAGCTCATCCAAAATCGCACAGGCGTTCTCCCTGAAGGCGTCGGTAAAGGCTCCCATACCGTTAACCACCAGTAAATCGGCTCCCGTCAGCCGCTTGCGAAACCCGGACGGCGACGGCGGAATCGCCTTGCCCAGCGCCCAGGCCCTGAAGTTAACCCACAGGTCCG